>JAFOKO010000069.1 GCA_017419715.1 Oscillospiraceae bacterium
CAATGGCCTTGTCGTATTCTCCCAAACTCTCATAATCATCCGAGAGATTGATCGCATAGATGGCGGCATTCACATGATCGAAGGGCGCCCTCTGCCGAAGAACCGCATAGCACTCTTTGAGAATGCGGACGCTCTTATGGTACTCTCCCATCAGATAATAGCATTCTCCAATGTTGTTGCGCATGACATCTCTTCTGATGGCCACCCGTTTTAGACCACGGAGCGCGTCAATGGCGCGATTGTAGTTTTCGATCGCAATCTGATAGTTTCCCAGGGCGCGATAGGCAAGACCCAAAAGATTACAACTACGCGCTAACATGTTGCGATCATTCAGTTTTTCAAAAATATCTACCGCTTTTACGGCAGGTGCAAGAATGGCGGTTCGATTTCCAAGGTCAAACCAGCACAAAGAAAGCTTCATATTCAGCTTGCCGACGATATAAATGTCTTCAAGTTTCTCAGCTTCCTTAAGCAAAAACTTTAACTCCTTCAAATGCCTGGAGGTATCCGTTTTCGTGGCCTGGAATAGCTGGTCCACTCGTTCTCTTAATTCTTTTTTATCCATGGCAAACCCCTTTTTGTTCTATCGAATAACTCTCGTTATTGAATTAGCAGCCAAGCACCCGCCTGAACTCATGGTCTCCGTTTTTCAGCGCATGATAGGCAAACACAGTATTCTTTCCATGCTCCTTTGCGTAATACAGGGCCTGGTCCGCATGCTTGCTGAGCTCCAGAATGGTGTAATTTGAGTTCTTCATATCTATATTCACAATGCCGATCGAAACCGTCAAGCGCTGTTCGTTGGGGTTTTTTTCGTGCCTAAAGCCGGACGAGCGAAGCGTCTCGGCAATTTTCAGCGCAATGGATTCTATCTCTTCGTCTTTATGGTTCAGAATGATTCCAAAGAATTCATCTCCGCCATATCGAAAAAACTTGACGGTGGCAGTCTCCACGCTGTGGCAAGCACTTGCCACAAACTTGATCGCCTCGTCGCCGGCAGCATGACCATAAGTATCATTATACTCTTTGAAATAATCAATGTCCAGGAAGATGCTCCCGATGTGTTTTCCCTTTTCCTCTGCCGTTTGAATAAAGCGATTTGTTATTTTGACAAGGGCAGAACGGTTCATCAAGCCTGTAAGCGGATCCCGTTCTGCTCTTTCCTCGCTCTTGCGAACTCTTTGCAGCAATTTTCTGATCTCTTGAGATGCAACAGCAGCACTCTTTTGACTTTCGTACTGCATTTCATGCTGCTCCTGGATGCGTTTTTTATAGAGGGAATTGAGTTCCCGGTATAGGGCAAGGGCGCGAGCGTCTTCGCCGCGCGCATCATGAATGCTCACCTGGACTCGCTTTGAAAAAATCTGGTCAATTGTATGTTTGTTTGCTTCTGCATATGCCGTGAGGATATCGGCAAAACACTGTGCCCTTCTGAAATCGCCTGCCAGGATCTCCTGCAGCGCGATTTTTTCAAAGTCCCGATGAAATTCATAGGAATCATAACCGGAGTTGACGGACTGGATGGTCAAGTCCGCATAATGCTCGGCTTCTTTCAGCTTCCCGTTCCGATAGAGCACACAGCAGCGTCTGGCATAATAGCCCCAAAGCAGAACCTCGCGCTCCATCTGCTCCAGGTCCGACCGGCAGTTGTCCAGAATCTCCAACGCTTTGTCGTACTGCTTGAGCCCTTCATAGGCGTCCGAAAGGTTCATGGCGTAGATCACAGCGTTCATGTGGTCTTCCGGCCGTTTGGAGTAAAGCTCTGCAAGGCTTTCCTTTAAGATCCGGATGCTTTTTCTGTATTCCCCCATCAGGCAAAGACTTTCTGCAATATTGTTGCAGATCACATCTTTTCGGATCCCATACGGTTTTTTTAATCCGCGAAGCGCATCGAGCGCCAGATTATAATTCTCTATCGCGCGCTCATAGCTATCCTGTGCCCGATAGGCAAGCCCCAAAAGATTGCGGCTGAACGCTAACATTTTGCGGTCGTTCAGTTTTTCAAAAATGTCCACAGCTTTCACTGCATGGGGTAAAATAGAATCTCGGTTTCCCAGGTCGAACCAGCAAAGTGAAAGCATCATATTGAGCTTTCCGATCATATAGACATCGCCGAGCTTCTCAGCTTCCTTCAGCAAATACTTCAGTTCCTTCAATTGTTGGGCGGTAATTTGCTGAGTGATATCGGAAAGTCGATCTACACGCTCTTTTAATTCTGATCGTTCCATGGTAATTACCCTTTATTACTTGGCCGTGACCCGCTTGTATTCCCACTCTCCGTCTGGCAGCTCGCGGGCCATGAAGGCAACATCTTTCCCGTAATCCTTTGCATGATACAGCGCTTTATCCGCATATTTGATGATATCCAGGATCGTGTTGTTCGAATTCTTCATATCCATATTGACAACGCCGATCGAAACCGTCAATCTCTGCCCATTCGGGTTTTTGACATGCTGAAAACCGGAAGCATGCACATTGTCGGAAATGCGTTTGGCCAGTTTTTCCAGATCCTCGTCCTTATGGCCGAGAATAATCCCGAAGTACTCGTCACCGCCGTAGCGGAAGAATTTGATGGTCTGGCTTTCCACACCCAGGCAAACGGAAGCAACATACTTGATCGCCTCATCGCCGGCGGCATGGCCATAGGTATCGTTATACTCTTTGAAATAATCGATATCCAGGAATACGCCGCCAAGCTTTTTTCCTTTTTCTTTTGCGCTTTGGATGAACTCGTTCGTCACATTCACCAAGGCGGAACGGTTCATCAGTCCCGTAAGCGCATCGCGCTCTGAGCGCTCTTCGCTCAAGCGGATCTTTTGTACCAGCTTGGCGATTTCTTTATTTGCGCTCTCAAAATTCTTCTGGCTTTCGTACTGCATCTCATTTTGCTCACGCATCCGCTTTTCATAGAGTTCATTGAGTTCTTTATAGATCATGAGCGCTTTATCCAGTTCGTTGCGCGAATAGCAAATATTGCCCTCTACGCGCTTTGCAATGATGAAGTCCAGGGTATGGCCGCTTTTATTTGCATAATCAATCAGCGCTTTTGCAAATTGTTCTGCTCGCTGATAGTCTTGAAGCTCGGCCTCGATGGATGCGATCTTTTCAAAATCACGGTGGAATTCATAGGAATCGAAGCTGGACTTGAAGCCCTGCAGCGACATATCCGCAAACTTCGCGCCGCCTTCCGGATCGCCGGACTTATACAACACGCAAGAACGCCTTGCGTAATAGCCATACACGAGGGTGCTTTTATCCAGCTTCTCAACGCTATCCTTGACGGCATCGAGGATTTCCAGGGATTTCTTGTATTCCCCAAGGCTCTCATAAAGATCGGAAAGGTTCAAGCCGTAGAGCGTAATGGAAAAATGATTGTCTGGATTCTTTCTCTTGCAGGCGCTCAGACAGTTTCTCATGATCCGGATACTCTTCTGAAACTCGCCCATCTGGAAATAGCTATCCGCGATGTTATTCAGTATCATTTCTCTTCTGATACCGGGCTTCTTTTTGCCGCGGATCGTCTCCAGCGCCCTGTTGTAGGACGCAAGGGCCTGCTGATAGTTTTCCTGGGCCCCGTAAGCGATGCCCAGCAGATTGAAGCTTCGCGCCAGCATGAGCGGTTCATCGGAATTCTCAAAAATGCCCACTGCCTTGCAGGCGTGCGGAAGAATATCGATGCGGTTGCCCAGCTCGAAATAGCACATAGAAAGATTCAGATTGATTTTGCCGATAACAAAGATATCCTCAAGCTTTTCCGCCTGCTTCAGGATCTTCTTCAACTCTTTCTCGCGTCGAGCATAATCATTTTTCGTATCGTTGAGAACCTGATCTACGCGATCATTTAATACGGATTTAAACATACTTATAACCCCTTTTACGATCATCAATCAGCTACGAATTTATTTTCCTTTTTATTATACTATTCCATTCCATAAAAATCAATCTCTATTTTTAATTAGCATACGCGTTTCTCTTATGAAATCCAAAAAAACGACAAAAAAACAGGAACCCCTCATTTCTCTTTTTCATCAGAGAAATGAGGGGTTTCGTTACAAGGAAGCCAAGTAATTCATAAAGTTTTGCTTATTTTCCAAAGCAGTCGTTGTGGGGCGTCCAAGATCTTCTCTTGCGCCAATGGAGCACTTGACCTCGATCATGCTCAGCATGCCTCTGTCTCTCGCCGCGGCAAGCTCTCGATCCAGACTTTCAAAATCATGCACGCATACTGCATACGGATAACCGCAGGCCCTTGCAATGGAAACCAGATCGATGTGTTCCGCAACGGTCGGCATCCCGCCAACTGTCTCATGGGCGCCGTTGTTGATCACCACATGGATCAGGTTTTTCGGATGATTGGCTCCGACAACAGCCATCGCGCCCATGTGCATCAAGACCGCGCCGTCGCCGTCAACGCACCAGATCCGCTGCTCCGGCTTTTGCAGCGCCACGCCCAAGGCAATGGAAGAGCTGTGCCCCATGGAGCCGACGGTCAGGAAGTCGTATTTGTGGCTTTGCCCATTGGCCACTCTCGTTTCAAACAGCTCCCGGCTTGCTTTTCCCGTGGTGGAAACGATCGGATCCTCGCCGCTTGCCTGCACGATATGCCGAATGATCTCTTCCCGGACCATCTGGTTTTCGTTGCGATAAGTAACGCTTGGCGCGTCTGTCAACGCCCCCTTGCGGATCACGAAAGCCACATCTTTTCCCGCGGCAAGGATCGCCCGGAATTCCTCCATCTTGGCCGCAAGCGCTTCGTCTGTCGTGTCTTTTCCGATCACGAATGCAGCAACGCCCATGTCCTCCAGGAGCTTGACAGTCACTTCCCCCTGGTAGATATGCTGGGGTTCATCGTGAACGCCGGGCTCTCCGCGCCATCCGACAATAAACACGACCGGGATGGCATAGACCTTGTCGTTCAGCAGGCTGGCCACAGGATTGATGATATTGCCCTCGCCGGAATTCTGCATATAGACGACCGGGACCTTACCCGTCGCCAGATGATATCCGGCCGCAAGCGCGGTGCAGTTCCCCTCATTGGCTGCTATGATATGATGCTTTGGGTCGATCCCATAGCGCGCCATCAAATAATTGCACAGTGCCTTGAGTTGGCTGTCCGGCACGCCGGTATAAAAATCAGAGCCGATAATCTCGACAAGCTTTTCAACCTTCATTGTTCCGCCCTCTTACAGCTCGTCGATCAGCGTGATGATCTGTTTGATCGGCATCAAGCGGTCATCCACTTCCTTGGCCCGGTGATAGCGCAAGATGTCCTCCGCTGTCTGCTGCATGGCCGGGAATGCCGATCTGGTCAACTGATTCGCATAAATGACGATGTTCACGCCGTGCTGTGCCAGCTCTTCCTCCGTAATCGTATTAAAGCTGGAGGGAACCACCACAATGGGCGTCGTCTTGTTTTCCGCACGGAATCGATCACAGAACTGGACGATCTCTGCCGGATCCTTCTTTCGGCTGTGGATCATAATGCCGTCCGCACCCGCTTTCACAAAGGCGCGTGCCCGTTCCAGCGCATCCTCCATGCCCTTTTCCAGGATCAAACTCTCGATCCGGGCGATGATCATAAAGTCATCCGTCAACTGAGCCTTCTTTCCGGCTGCAATTTTGGCGCTGAATTCCTCGATCGTCGCCTGAGTCTGCTGAACCTCCGTCCCGAAGAGGCTGTTCTTTTTCAGTCCCTTCTTGTCCTCGATGATCACGGCGCTCACACCCATGCGCTCCAGGCTTCGAACCGTGTAGACAAAGTGCTCCGTCAAGCCGCCGGTATCCCCGTCAAAAATGATCGGCTTTGTGGTGACCTCCATGATATCGTCAATGGTGCGGAAGCGGCTGGTCATATCCACCAGCTCGATGTCAGGCTTTCCCTTCGCCGTGCTGTCACAAAGAGATGAGACCCACATGGCGTCAAACTGATCCAACCTGCCCTCATGCTCCACGACCGTTTTTTCCACGATCAGGCCCGTAAGGCCGCTGTGGGCTTCCATCACCTTCACCACAGGCGTCATTTCGATCAGCTGGCGAAGCCGTTTTCTTCTGTACTCCGGCATAGCCAGCTTTTCGCGCAACTGCAGATCGATCTTTTTGACCGTTTCATTATAGGTATAGGGGATGTCAACGATCTCGCCGCCGTATTCGCCCAGCAGATCTGCAACATGCTGCCGGATGGCTGATTCGGGGCCTTCCCGCCAGTTATCGCCGTGCAGTACATAATCCGGGTGGATCAGGGTGATCACATCGTCATACATGGCGTCGTCCTGAATCACGACCTGTTCCACGCCTTCTATGCTCCGGTAAAGCCGGACCCTCTCCTCCTGGCTTATGGTGGGGAATTTGTTATAGCGGATCAAGGCTTTGTCCGACAGTGCGCCAACAATGACCTTGCCGCGTTTCCGCGCCTCGCGGATGATGTTCATGTGTCCTTCATGCAAAATGTCTGTACAAAAACAGGTGTACACTGTTTTCATTGTGATCGTATTCTCCTTTATTTCTTGGCGTTCGTTGCAAAACGAGGATTTTCTGTGTAATAAGGTAGCAGGGACCAGGAATCAGTCGCCGGGAATTATAGGCAATATGAATAGGCAATAGGAGACGCGGGGGTGCGGACGGGGAGCAGGATTCGGTAGCGGCGCACGGCGCGGGACGGAGGAATCCGTCCCCTACAGGTGCGGTGCGTTTGTCGGAACAGCTCAATCCAATCGGTGCGCCCCTCATCCGGCCCTTCGGGCCACCTTCCCCCCTCGGGGGGCTTTACGGGGGCGCGTCCTTTGCCTTCCCCCTCGGGGGAAGGTGGCGCCGGGCGTCTCACGGAAGCCCGGTGACGGATGAGGGGCGTTGCGGCTTCGCACTGCTTCCCCGCCTGTCATTCTGAGCAAAGCGAAGAATCCGTACCTCCCGTCCCCTTGCCTTCCCCCTCGGGGAAGGCTCTGGGGGCGCGGTGCAGGTTGCGGGCGGCCAATGGGCCCCTACGGGGTGCGGTGCGTTCGACGGGGGCGGACGGCAGGGTGCCGTCCCTGCATGGTCGGGACGCTCGGGGCGTCGGGGACGCCGCCCCCTACATTCCGCGTCTCCTATTGCCTAATGCCGATTGCCGATTGCCCGGTGCGAATCACGCAACTTGCGTTTGTATTCAACCAGGTCCTCGAATTGCAACGAACACTTATTTCTTATAAACCACCGGGGTTTTGACGCCGGTCACCGCAAGCGCTTCCTTGAACACAACGAAGAAATCCTTGATATCGGCCTCGTCGATCGCGCCAAGCGCGCACAGGCGGAAGGTGTTGGTGGTGCTGATCTTTCCGGGATAGATCGTGAAACCGCGGGCGTAGCAGTAGTCGTGGACCGCCTCAAAGGACCAATTTGGATCATCCGGATAGATAGCAGAGGAGACCAGGCCAGTCCTCCACTCGGGTTTGATGACCTGGCGGAAGCCCAGCTCGTCCAGTCCGGCGTTGATGGCGTTGAATACTCTGGTGTGCCGGGCCCATTTTGCCTCTTCGCCCTCGGCCCAGTATTCCTTCAAGGCCTGGAGCGTGGCATAGATGGTCTGCACCGGCGGGGTAAAGTGCATCTCCCCGGTCCGTTCAAAATAGTCATACTGCATATACAAATTGCAATAATAGGAACGCTTGGGATACTCCTTGCTCTGTTCGATGATCTTCCGATTTCCCACAATAAAACTCAAGCCGGTAAAGGCCATCAAGCCCTTCTGGGCACTGGCCATACAGAAGTCGATGTTGTCTTCTTCCAAATGGATCGGCCGCATGGCGTAAGAGCTGGTGGTATCCACCGTGAAAACGGCGTTGTATTTGTGGGCCAGAGCGCCAATTTCCCGAATGGGGTTCAGAATGCCAGTGCCAGTCTCGTTGTGCGTGGTGTGCACCAGGGCAATATCCGGATTCGACCGGAGCGTTTCTTCCACCACAGCCAGGTCCGGCCGCTGGTCCACGGGGAATTGCAGATCCATATGAGGAAGGCCGTAATACTGGCAAATCTCCACTGCACGGGAACTGTACGCGCCATTATTCACCACAAGCACTTTTTTCCCCGCCGGGAGCAGGCTGTTCAGCACCACATCAATGTTGATCGTGCCGGAACCGCAAAACAAAACACTGGTGTATTTCTCCAGGTCGCCGCGGACGATTCGGACCAGATCCTCCCGCAAGCCTTTCATCAGCCCGCCGAATTCCTTCTCTCTGGGGCAGATATCCGGCACCACCTGGGCATACTTTACCGTATCGGTCGTGGTGGAGGGGCCGGGATTCAGCAGAACATTTCTCTTAACAGATTCCATGGAGTGCTCCTTTCTGATTGTTCAAGCGCTTCAAATTTTGTTCAATTTTAAGTGCTTTCGGTATTATAGCATACGCCATCTCAAAAATCTACACTTTTTTGTTCAAAATTCCTTCCAAAATGTTCATTTTTGAAAAAAACGCTCTTGCATTTCCTCTCTGATTTGCTATAATGAGCTTGTAAACTGAACAAGCGAAAGGAGTTTTCTTATGCTGAACCGTATTTCCACTCCCAAAGCGCCCGCGGCGATTGGTCCCTACTCTCAGGCCGTCTGGGCAGGAGATTTCCTGTATCTGTCCGGCATGATGCCGATCGATCCCGCCACCGGCGCGCTGGAGCCCGCCGACATCACTGTACAGGCGGAGCGGATCATGAAAAACATCGATGCCGTCCTCACCGAGGCTGGCTTGACCCAGGAAAATGTGGTCAAAACCACCTGCTTCCTCTCCGACATGGGCAACTTTGCCGCCTTTAACGCTGTCTACGGGGAATACTTCAGCTCCAAGCCCGCCCGTTCTTGCGTGGCAGTTCGGGAGCTCCCCAAGAGCGCTCTGGCGGAGGTTGAAGTGATCGCATACAGAGGATAAGATCGGAGCCTTCCAATTCGGCCGGCGTTGTGTTTTGTCACAACGCCGGCCGAATGTATTATTCCAGTTTTGAAATCAGTTCCAGAAACTCCGTGCGGAAATCATCGTTGGCCGCCGGCGTAAGCAGTTCCTTTGCGTGCTCCAGGCTGGATGTCCCCTTGTAGGCAGAATCTCTCAGCACCATTGCAACTTCAGCAACACCGGCTGCCCAGCGCAAATTATCGCTCATCGTGTCGTGGAATGCATCTTTCGCAACAGCATAGCTTTGCAGAACGCTCTCAGAGCTTTCCGGTGCTTTATAGCGGATGTTCAGCGTGCAAAGCTCATCGGCAAATTCCGCACTGCCTGTCTCTGTCTTTCCATATTTGGAGTCCACAGAAGGGATCTCAAAATCAGAGTCCACAGGAACGATCTCAAAGAGTGCCGTAATTTGATGCCCCGCGCCGATCTCGCCGCCGTCCTTGCTATCGTCGGCAAAGTCTGCGGCCGACATTACCCGGTTTTCGTAGCCGATCAAGCGGTAGCCCTTGATCTGGGCAGGATTGAACTCCAGCTGAAGCTTGACATCCTTGGCGACCGTAAACAGCGTGCCGCCCGCCTCGTTGACCAGGACGCGGCGTGCTTCGTCGATCGTGTCGATATAGGCGTAATTGCCGTTGCCGTTATCTGCCATGGATTCCAGCTTATTGTCCTTATAATTTCCCATTCCATAGCCCAGCACAGACAAGTAGACGCCGCTCTTTGCCTTTTCCTGGATCAGTCTGGTCAATTCTCCCTCACTCGTGATGCCGACATTAAAATCGCCGTCTGTCGCCATGATCACGCGATTGATGCCGCCATCGATGAAGTGTTGTTCCGCAATTTCGTAAGCCATCTGAATCGCCTTGTCTCCCTGCGTACAGCCATCCGCCACAAGCCCCTCGATCGCTGCAGCGATCTTCTGCTGCTCGCTACCGTTCATGCCCTCTAAAATGACGCGCTCGCCGGAGGAATAGGTAACGATCGAAACCATATCGTTCTGATCCAAGGTCTCCACCAGTGTCAAGAAAGAACGCTGAACCAGCGGAAGCTTATTGCTGGAATCCATAGAGCCGGAAACATCGATCAGAAAAACCAGATTAGACCGGGGAAGCTCGTCGGCATTCAATCTTTTGGTTTGCAGGCCGACAGACAGAAGCTGCGTTTTCTCATTCCAAGGGCAGGGCGCGATTTCTGTGGAAACGGAGAAAGGCTCGTCGCTTTCGGGCTCCGGGTAGTCGTAGTGGAAATAATTGATAAACTCCTCTACCCGAACAGAATCTGGCTGCACCTTCTGGCCGTTCACGATCTGTCTGCGGAAGTTGGAGTAGGAGGCCGTGTCGACATCTGCCGCAAAGGTGGCAAACGGATTCGCGGCAACGCTTTGGAAGCTGTTTTCCGGCAGATAATCGTATTCCTCCGTGTTCCAATCCGGTTCCATCACATCGACATACGCCTCTTCCGGGTAATACATGACATCCGCCTTCATTTCATTGACTGCCGCGTCCTTGCTGTTTGCGGCGCATCCGCTAAGCGCGGAGGCCAAAAGCATGCCGCTGAGTAGCAGTGCTCGAATCGATTGTTTTTTCATAACAAACCCTTCCTTCTTTTTTTGATCCTGTTCATTAGACGGCGAATGATCCAAAATGTTCCAAAAAGTATCTATTCAGTCGCTCCGTAGGGCGGCCCGACCTCAGGACGCCGTGCTCTCCGATTTGACATGTTTCCGGCGGCCAGAGCTCTGGCCGCCCTACGAGGGGAAGGGGTAACTGAATAGACAACCAAAAAGAAAAAATCTCTTGTCGCAAAGTACAAGAGATTTTTATGGAGCGGGTGACGAGGCTCGAACTCGCTACCTCCACCTTGGCAAGGTGGCGCTCTACCGGATGAGCTACACCCGCAGGCAACGGAAATATTATAGCACATTCTGGTGATTTGTCAATATCTTTTTTATTTTTTTATTATTTTGGTTCGGAGCAATAGAACTCCTCCATGGTATCCAGACACAGGCAGCCAAGCGTCCCAAAGAAAACCGCGCCACAGTCCATCGCAATATGCCGGTTTGCGCGATAGATTTTACCCTTATACTGTGGGTCGATCAGAACCGTGGGGGTATGTCCAGTCACCAAATACCTGTCGTCATAGTAGGCCTTGGTGTAATCCATTCTGGTCCAGATCATGTCCATCGGGTCGCAATCCTGGGGTTGCTTATTCTTCTCATAGGCCCCAACCCCGGCATGGACCAGCAGAAAGCGTCTGCCGTTCACCGTCAAGTCTTCATACAGCTTCAGCCCCGAGAGATAGTCTCGAATCGCCCGCTGTGATTCCCGTTGCAGTCCTTGGAAGGCATCCCAGGTCACTTTTCCCCCGTTTCGATCCGTCCAATTCACAAACGAACGAATGGCGGCGAACTGCTCCAGAAGGGACGGCTTGTTTTCCGCATTTTTGATCGCCTGTAAAAACATGTCCTCATGGTTTCCGCGCAACATCACTACATTTTCGCGCTGCATCACATCCAGAAGCAGCGGGATGCCATCCCTTCCACGGTCTGCCACATCACCCAGCAAGTATAGGGTGTCCGCCGCGGAAAAGCGGATCTCTTCCAGCATACGCTGAAACAGCGTATAACATCCGTGCGGATCTGAAATCACATAATTCATAGAACACTCCATTCGGACAGAACGGGATCACGGCTCGTTCGGTCCCTCTTCCGCTTCCTCCAAAACTGCCGCTTCATCGTCCGGTTCTACGGGTGTGCCGTTTTGCATGGCCGCCCATTTCTCCTTGGTGATCAAAAGCTGTCGGGGCTTGGAGCCTTCGAAGGGTCCGACAATCCCCCGTTCCTCCATTTCGTCCACGATGCGGGCAGCGCGGGCGTAGCCCAGTTTAAGACGCCGCTGCAACAGAGAGACGGAACACAGGCCGGACTCCAGGATCACCTCGACGGCGGCCGGCAGCAGCTCATCTCCCTCCTCATCTTCGGCAACCGCGCCGCTGGGATTGGAAGGCGTTGCGCTGGAGCTGGCCGCGTTGCCCTTGCCGGACTGGGACGCTCTCTGCTCGATCTCCTGCTGAACTTCGTCGTTATAATCGGCGCTGCCGTTGGCCTTGACAAAGTCGATGACCCGTTGGACCTCCGTCTCGTCGATATAACAGCCTTGCACCCGCTTTTTCCCCTTGCCCAGGGGCGCATAGAGCATATCGCCGCGGCCGATCAGCTTTTCCGCGCCCATTGCATCCAGAATGATCCGGGATTCCATGGCGCTGGACACGACCAAGGCGATCCGAGAGGGGATATTCGCCTTCATCAAGCCGGTGATCACATCTGCAGAAGGACGCTGGGTTGCGATGACCAGGTGAACACCTGCAGCGCGGCCCATCTGGGCAATGCGGCAAATGGCCTCTTCTACTTCTTTCCCTGCAACCAGCATCAGATCCGCCAGCTCGTCGATCACCACAACAAGCTTCGGGATCGTCTCCAGGGCTTCATCGGCAGCAGCCAGCTTGTTAAAGGATTCGATATCCCGCACCCCTGCTTCCGACAAAGAACGATAGCGGCGCATCATCTCCGTGACAGCCCACTGCAGCGCGCCGGCAGCCTTCTTGGCGTCTGTCACCACCGGGATCAGCAGATGCGGAATGCCGTTATAGATGCCAAACTCCACCATCTTCGGGTCCACCACAATGAGCTTTACCTCGTCGGGCGTGGCCTTATAGAGCAGTGAGATCAAAATGCTGTTGGTGCAGACGGATTTGCCGGAACCCGTGGTGCCGGCGATCAGCACATGCGGCATCTTGGCGATATCACCGATCACACAGGCTCCGTTGATGTCCTTGCCCACAGCAAAGGAGATCTTGGACTTTGCTCCGCGGAATTCTTTCGAATCGATCACCTCGCGGATGGAAACGGTGCTCACCTGTTTATTGGGGACTTCAATGCCTACCATGGAGTTTTTGTCGGGGATCGCGGAGATTCGAACGCCGGAAGCGCCCAACTCCAGCGCAATATCATCTGCCAGGCCCGTCAACTTATTCAGTCGCACGCCCTGGGCCAGCTGCAGCTCATACATTGTGACATTCGGGCCCCGGGTGACATTGACGATCTGGGCGTCAACATTGAAGCACGCCAGCTTTTCCTGAAGCCGTCTGGTGTTTTCCCGCATTTCCGCGCTGGCATCGATATTGTCGCGAGTAACCGTATTCAGCAGGTCGATAGGCGGATAGACATACAAAGGCTTCTCCTGATCCGCATCCTGTGTCTGTGCGGATTCGATCTCCATGCCAATCTCTGCAGCGGCCCTTCTGGCTTCGGAAGCCTTCACTTTTTCAGACGGCGGCGTCTTGACGGGCGGCGCTTCGATCTCCTGCGCCGCCGGAGCAACGGGATCAGCCGGAGGCTCCGGCGCCACTTTGGCCCGCTTCAGCGGCACAGGGGCAGAGAACGCCGTCTGCTCGGGTTCAATCTCTTCTTTGGACGGCAAGATCGGATCATCAATCGGCAGGTCAATGTCCAGGCGACGGGACGGTTTTGCGCGTCTCTGCTTGACAGGCTCCTGGGGAAGCTGGACTGGCACGGCGGGTCCCTGCTTCGTATTATTCACGGTTCGGGCTTGTTCCGGATCGTCCACCGGCAGATCGTAGGCAAAGCGGCGCTGCTCCTGGCGGCGAAGCTCCCGCTCCTGCTTGCGCTCTCCCCGAATCTCACGGTGCTGTATGGCACGATCCACCAAGACCTCTGCAGGCTCCCTTCGCTGGGGACGATCCATGCGGCGAAGCTCGTCCCGGCGATCATTGATTGCCCGAAGCAGTCCGGTCAAGGTCAAATTCAAGGAGGCGGGCAGGGTAACGATCAGCAGCAGAATGCAGATCGCCCAACCCACAGCATTGCCGCCGGGCAAGCAAAAGAGCATGGCCAGCAGGCCGCCGAACAGGCCGCCAGAGATGCCGCTTGCTCCCTCCTCATAGAGAACGCCGATCAAATCGCCGCCCCATACTGCCTTGGATTCTCCAATTACCAGATGGGCCATGGCGGAAACCAGCAAGGCAAAGCCCAGCGAACAGAGTACCCGCATCGTAACCGGTCTTCCGTCATGGAAAAGCAGTGCGACCGCGCACAGGATCAAACCGAGGGGAAGTACAACCAATCCCACATGTCCGACCATTCCCATAAAAAGCTTCGCAAGCACGCTTTGCTTATCCATGCCGCTCAGCAGGATCAGCAGCGCGAAGACCGCGCATGCAACACCCCAGATCTCCTTTCGAAACGCCGAAAGGATCCCCGGTTCCTGCTGTTTCCGTTTGGAGGGCGATTGCTTGCCGGCGTTTTTCGGTTTCCCGTTCGTTTTGGTTTTCTTTTTGCTTGTTGTCATAATATGAAATGCTCCTACGATTGGAATCTTGATCAGAATTGCGGCGTGCGCATTACGCGGAGATCAAAAACAGGATCAGGGAGAGGACCCCCGCTCCCCAGGACCAATAGGCAAACACAGTGGGACTTCGGTGCGCCATAAGATCGGTGAAAAAGCGCAGGGTGAAAAAGCCCACCAGCGCGGAAAGCGCAAAGCCCAAAATCAGATACGGCGCCGTAGCGAGGCTTCCCGTTCCCCCGCCGGCTGAAATGAGTTGGACCAACCCGGAAGCCAGGAAAACCGGAATGCCCAGCAGGCCGGCAAACTCGGCTGCCGCCGTCCCATTCATGCCGCGATGCAGCAGCACAGACACCACCAACCCAGAGCGGGAAAGGCCGGGAAAAACCGTAAGTATCTGCACGATACCAGTCAAAATTGCGTCGTGCAGCGTCATTTCGCGAATGATCCGCTCGCCCCGCGCCGAACGAGCCGTAAAAAACAGCACGATACCGGACAAGATCAGCAACGCGCAGATATAGAGCAGCGCATAGTCTCCGGTCTCGATCTGTTTGCGCAGCGTGTTGAGGAAAAAAGCAAGGACCATAGGAAGCGCCGCCATGAAAACCAGCAGGCCCAATCTTCTGCCAAAGGGAACGCCGCGCTCGCGTTTGGGCGGACGGATCACCCCCAGCAAGACCAGGTTTTCCTGCAGCATTTCTTTGAGATGCGCATGATAAAACAACAGGCCCGCAAAGCCTACCCCTAAGAGCAGCATGGCGCGGAAGGACTGAAAGGCAGCTCCTGTGACAGGAACGCCCAGGATTTCGGCAAGCAGATAGATATGCCCAGAGCCGGACACGGGCAAAATCTCTGTGATTCCGGCAGCAAGGGCCAGCAAAACAGCGGCAAGAATGGTCATAGTTCCTCCATTAGGCGAATCGTCGCCACATCTGGGTTATTATACCATATCAACGATCGGATTTCCAGCTTTTTTTCCGTGATCCAAAGGGCGAATTAGAATACTTTTCCGATACCTGGAAAAGCTAAGGAAAAAACAAACAGGAGCTGATCACATGGAACTTGAAACGAAACCAACCGCAGAAGGCGCAATGCCGGAGCAGAAACTGGACCAAACGCTGGAGCTCGGTTCCGGCTTAGTTCGGACTCAGTACGGCAATATCTATATTCTCACCATCATTGGGCAGATCGAGGGGCACCAGGTGCTTCCGGAAACGGTGAAAACCACAAAATATGAACATCTGATGCCTTTATTGGCACAAATCGAGGAAAGTGAACAAGTTGACGGCCTGTTGCTCCTGCTCAACACGGTAGGCGGAGACATTGAAGCAGGACTTGCTATCGCGGAGCTGATCTCCGGGATGAAGACCCCTTCCGTCTCTCTGGTGCTCGGAGGCGGACATTCCATCGGCGTTCCGCTGGCCGTAGCAGCTCAATGCTGCATGATCGCTCCGACCGCCGGCATGACCATTCACCCGGTCCGCATGAGCGGTACTGTGGTCGGCGCACCGGCGACCTTTCAATACTTTAACCGCATTCAAAGTCAAATCGTTGACTTTGTGGCGGAAAACTCTCATATTTCCAAAAAGCGTTTCACAGAGTTCATGATGGCCACGGGTGAGTTGGCCACCGATGTCGGCACTGTGCTTTACGGCAAGCAAGCGGTGGATTGCGGTCTCATAGAGCGTCTGGGCAGTCTCTCCGAAGCTCTGGACCGCTTGCATCAAATGATCGCAGAACGGGCGGCGCAGGGATAGGAAAAACGGCAAGGAGATCCCAACGATCCCCTTGCCGCTTTTGAATTGCATGTTACAGTTTGCCGCCGGCTTCCAGGAGCATGTTCTGCTTGATATCCCAGAGCTTTTGGCTCAGGTCTACATAGTAGGCGTGCGGGTTATCAAATCGCTTTACCTCATCCCAGAGCGTATCCACCTGGGCGGCGCAGTAGGCGCGGATCGTCTGCAGGTCCGGAAGATCGTAGACCAGCTTCCCCTTCTGGAAAATGGGGACCTGAAGCTCCTTGGCTTCAAAGTCATAGACCAGCTTGCGCTTCCAGACCGCTTCCGGATCGAAGATTTCAAAATCGCCGCTGTCGTCCACGGTCTCGTCGTACACGCTCAGATAGTCTGCGATTGCCTTGCCGGTATCTCGGCCATAGAAACGCCAAACTTTTTTGTAGTGCGGATTGGTGATCTTTCCGACATTCTCGCTCACTTTGATCTTGGGAACGATCTTTCCGTCCGCATCTTCCACGGCGCAGACCTTATAGACGCCGCCGAATACCGGCTCGGATTTTGCGGTGATCATGCGTTCGCCCACACCAAAGAGGTCGATCTGGGCGCCCTGATCCAAAATATCTTTGATAAGATACTCGTCCATCGAGTTGGAGACAGAGATCTTGCATTCCGTCCAGCCTGCCTCGTCCAGCATTTCTCTGGCTTTCCGGGTAAGATAGGCCATATCGCCGGAGTCGATGCGGATGCCACACTTCTTGATCCCCAAAGGCTTCAGCACTTCATTGAAGGCGCGAATGGCATCGGGAATGCCAGAACGCAGGGAGTTATAGGTATCGACCAGCAGCGTTGCATTTCTGGGGTAGATCTCACAGTATTTCTTGAAGGCTTCATACTGGGAATCAAACATCTGGACCCAGGAATGGGCCATTGTTCCGCCGGCCGGCACGCCAAAGCGCTCGTCGGAGATGGTGCAGGCAGTCCCGTTGACGCCGCCGATATAACACGCTCTGGCACCGTTGATGGCTGCAGCAGTTCCCTGTGCCCGACGGGAGCCGAATTCCAGCACCGTCCGTCCATCTGCAGCCCGGACGATCCGGTTCGCCTTGGTGGCGATCAGGCTTTGATGGTTGAGCGCCAATAGCACATAAGTTTCAATGAACTGTGCTTCAATGGAAGGCGCACGGACCGTCATGATCGGCTCGTTGGGGAAAACGGGCGTTCCCTCAGGGATGGCCCAAATATCTCCTGTAAAATGGAAGTCGCGCAAATAGGCCAGGAAAGCTTCATCGAAAAGGCCCTTTCCACGAAGATAGGAAATGTCCTCCTCTGTGAATTTCAGGTTTTGAATATACTCCACCACATCCTGCAGACCAGCCGTAATGGCAAAGCCGCCCTTATCGGGAATGGAGCGGAAAAATACATCAAAATAGGAAATCGTGTCTTTCTTCCCGGTCAAAAAATAGCCGTTTGCCATTGTGAGCTCATAAAAGTCACAGAGCATTGTCATGTTTTCGCGTTCCATTTCAGATTTTCTCCTCCAAAAGCTGTCGATCTTTGGCCCCGATCTCGGCTATGGATTCCTTGGTCTGCCGATAGGCACCGTCGATTTTTGTTAGTACGGAAAGCATTTCATTCACATTTGCCTGCATTTCCTGGCAAAGCTGCTCCAGATCTTCGTGGCAGCTGCTCATATTGTCGTTGGCCTGTCCCAGCACAGTCTCCACCTGCCGGTAGACTTCCTTCGCCCGATCGCGGGCAAGGCGCTCCGTTTGCTCAGCCCGGCGATACGCCGCCAGCTCAAGCTCCGCATAGTCTCTGCTCGGTTCCGAATCCGCAAACGCGGACTTTGCGTTGGTCTCCGCCGCGGCAAGCTGTTCCTGGACTTGCGTCAAAAGCGCTTCCTTGGCATCCCGTTCTGCACGGGCCTGCTCCAGGGCGTCCTCCAAGCTCAGGATCTGGCGCTCCAGGTTTTCCCGATCGCTTTGCAGATCCGCAATGACAGTCTCTGTCTGTGCAGCATCCGACCCGGTATCCGCCTTGGCGGCAGCAAGGGCTTCCTTGGCGGCGAACAGCTCTTCCTGCAGCGCGGAATACGCATTCTGTAAGCGCTCCCGCTCTTCCTCATGTGCTTGGGCGGCGGAGGCTGCCTCAAGCTCCCAGTCCGCGCGGGACTGAAGCAGCTCTTCCTTCAGCGCATGGACCTGATTTTCCAGGCCGTCCTTGTCGCTGCGCAATTCCTCCAGCATGGCTTCCGTTTCTTTTGTCTCCGCGTTCTCTGCAGCGGCAGAGAGGGCTTCTTTTGCCTCTGCCAGCTCATCCTGCAACGCCGCGTTGGCATTTTGCAGGCTGGCCAGTGCTTCGTCATGCGCACGCGCCATAGTGGCTGCCTCCAGCTCTCGATCCTTGCGCAGCTGCATCAGCGTTTTCTCGAGATCCTGGATCTGGTTTTCCAGGTTTTCCTTGTCGCTGCGCAGTTCCTCGATCGTGGTCTGGGCATCCGCGGTATCCTTTGCATCGCTGTTTTCCATTGCGGCGGAAAGGGCTTCTTTTGCCTCTGCCAGCTCGTCCTGCAACGCCGCGTTGGCATTTTGCAGGCTGGCCAGTGCTTCGTCATGCGCACGCGCCATAGTGGCTGCCTCCAGCTCTCGATCCGTGCGCAGCTGCATCAGCGTTTCCTCCAGATCCTGGATCTGGCTTTCCAGGTTTTCCTTGTCGCTGCGCAGTTCCTCGATCGTGGTCTGGGCATCTGCGGTATCCTTCGCTTCGCTGTTTTCCATCGCGGCAGCAAGTGCCTCTTTCGCTTCTGCAAGTGCCTCTTGCAAATCAGCGTTTTCTTTTTTCAGCAGTTCCAGCGCTTCCTCATGCTCCGGCGTTACGGAAGCAGGCTCTTCCCGTCGGTTTGCGCGTGCCTCCGCGAGCTCATTCTCCAGGGTTTTGATGCGATGCGCAAGCTGTTCGTTGTTATGCCGCAGCTCCGAAATCGTGGCGCGAACATTTGTAAACGCAGAATCGCTCCCGGCGTTTTTCTTTGCAGCTTCCAGCGCTTCTTTTGTTTCATCCAGCTCCATTTGAAGCATGGCTTTTTCCTTTTGCAGGCGATTTCTCGCTTCCTCATGCGCTTTCAGAAGCGGGATCGTTTCGGCATCATGTTCCACACGGATGCGGGAAAGCTCATCCTGCAATCTTTTGTTTCGTTCCGACAAATCGTTATTCAGATTTCGTAGGTCTTCAACCAGCTCTTCTGCATCAGCGAGGGACTTCGTGGATTCGGGATTGTTTTTCGCGGCGGCAAGCGCCTCATTCGCCTCATCCAGTTCTTCTTTTAGCTTCGCGTTTGCCTTTACCAGCCGGTCCAACGCTTCTTCATGCGCCTGAGTCATTCGGTCGATAAAATCAACAACATCCTCTCGATTGTATCCGTGCAGCGCTGCCCGGAATTGGGTGGTGATCTCAGTCACGACATTAGCCTCCTCGTTTTCTTTTTCTTTCGATCCGTGTTTAGTCTTTGATGATTGCCTTGTGGTGAACTTTCTTTCCTTTGCGAATATGCAGCCCGTCCTTGAGCTGATCGACCGTGAAACTCAGCTCAAAGCCCGTAACCTTTTCATCGTTGATTGTGATCCCGCCGCCCTGGATCAGCTTGCGCGCATCAGAGCGGGAGGAAGCCAGCTTGCAGATCGTCAAGACGGTAATCACATCGATCACGCCGTCCGGCATGTCGGATGCGGACAACTCTGTGGTGGGCATATTGGCATCATCTGAGCCGCCTGCAAACAGCGCTTTTGCGGCGTTCTGTGCCTTCTCCGCTTCTTCCTCACCGTGGACCATTTTGGTCAACTCGTAGGCCAGGATCTCTTTGGCCCGGTTCAGCTGCTCGCCTTCCCACCGGTCCATTTCATTGATCTGCTCCAGCGGCAGGAAGGTTAGCATACGGATGCACTTCAGCACATCTGCATCCCCTACATTGCGCCAGTACTGGTAGAACGCAAACGGACTGGTTTTGTTTGGATCGAGCCAGACCGCGTTGCCGGCTGTCTTGCCCATCTTTTTGCCCTGGGAGTCCGTCAACAGGGTAATGGTCATACAGTGCGCGTCCTTGCCAAGCTTCCGGCGGATCAATTCAGTACCGCCCAGCATGTTGGACCACTGATCGTCGCCGCCAAACTGCATATTGCAGCCGTAGTGCTGGAACAGATGGTAGAAGTCGTAGGACTGCATGATCATATAGTTGAATTCCAGGAAGGACAGCCCCTTCTCCATGCGCTGCTTGTAGCACTCGGCGCGCAACATGTTGTTGACCGAGAAGCATGCACCGACCTCTCGGAGCATATCCACATAGTTCAGCTGCAACAGCCAGTCCGCGTTGTTGACCATCTGGGCCTTGCCCTCGCCAAATTCGATAAAGCGCTCCATCTGCTTTTTAAAGCAGGCGGCGTTGTGGTCAATGTCTTCTTTTGTCAACATTTTGCGCATGTCCGTACGGCCGGAAGGGTCGCCGATCATCGTCGTGCCGCCGCCGATCAGCGCGATGGGCTTGTTGCCTGCCAGCTGCAGGCGCTTCATCAGCGTCAAAGCCATAAAATGGCCCGCTGTCAAACTGTCCGCGGTACAGTCAAAGCCAATGTAGAAGGTGGCTTTGCCCGCATTGATCATATCCCGGATCTCTTCTTCATTTGTGACCTGGGCAATCAAGCCGCGGGCCTTGAGTTCTTCGTACAATTGCATCTGTCATTGCTCCTTAATGATTCTGAATCCATTGTTTGTAAGGTGTGAACTGGAAAGTAATGTCTCCACATTTGCTGTAATAATAGAATGACCCTATTGCACCTATACTTGCATCTCCGTGGATATATCTTGGATAGGGATAGCCAGGTAGTTCAATCACGCTATCTCCACGCTGCATTGCCTCTTCGGCGATCTGGACACGGAGCCGCTCAACGGAACCGTTTTTGAAGTGGATCCACATATTCCCAAGCAGAAGCAGACAAGACGCGAGTATCATGGCCGATGCAATCTGCTTGATTCCGTCCCAATCCATTGTGGCCTGTCGAAGCAGTGTCATCATAATAAGGATCAAGAGTGCATCAAAAAAGTAGGCGTTTCTTGGCCCCACCGGCTTAACGACAAGCAACGGCGCCATAAAGACCAGGAATGTTCCAGCCGCAACGAAGAGGACAAAGCGGGCATTGATGTTCCGAATACAACTGTATGCCGAAAAAGCAATCGCAACAAACAGGCCCAGATCGATCAAAAAATCAATTGCAAACATATAGCGGCCGACATAATGGATCCCATAGGACAACAGGGGGAACGCCGCATAATAGAGCAAACAGGCTTTGGAGATCAAGCGCTTTCCCTTTGTTTCCGAATTCGCTCTTACACAAACAAGCATCCCGCTTAGGCAAAGCGATATCACAACAAGATAGTTTTCCGTGATGATATACTCGGAAAGCTGAACAAAATTGTTCTTCGCAATCAGCAGGAGATCGGCGAGCCCGGAAGCCTGATTCCGATAGCCTTCCAGGCCGACATTGTGGTATCCGGGCGCAAGAAACATCACGATACAGCCAATGACAGTTCCCGCAAGATGCGCGGCCAGCGTCCAATCTATCCGTTTCTTGCGAAGCAAATCCGTTACAAAAAGGGCGGCAGAAAGGGCGCACATACCGACGGAAATGTTTTCCATAAAGAATTGCGTAGACAATCCCAAAAGGAAAAGAAGCGCAATCCACCCAAAGGAATGCCGACGCAAATCATCACAAATAACTTGTTTTGCAAAACCAAAATAGAAGAAAAACAGCAGTACAGGGGGAACATAGTTAAAAAAACCCGCCGCCCAAGTATAGGTTTGAGACACCACCCGGGCGGGCATCGCAACCAGCAAAGCAAAACACATCAGATAGCTGGCAAAGCTCCGGTTTCCGGAAAGCCGAAAAACACAAAGCAAGATGAAAAGGATCACACCACAGCGAAATAACTCTCGGAGGATCTTCTGAAGGAAGAAAGTCACCAAAAAATTGCCAAGAAGGCGCCCGTTGGTCGTTTGATAATGCTGAAGCGACACATCAATTGCACGGCGAAGCTGCTCTCCAAAGCTTAGACTCGTTCCGGGTTTCGGGTAAAAATGCCAATCGTCTCCCGTAACCGGGAATCCATACGACATCAAAAGCAGAAGTACATAGGATAGAATCCCCCAAAAGAATACCTTCTTGCGATAGGATAGCTCTTGCGAGCGCTGTAATCTCATGAATGAATACCTCCCAGCATCTCCGCCGCACTTTTTCTGGTTATTTCTGTGATTTCCGCTCCGCCGATCAGTCTTGCCAGTTCGTCAATGCGGCCTGCACGATCCAGCGCGGTAACATCCGTATAGGTTCTCCCCTGCCGTTCTTTTTTTTGGATCAGCAAATGATGCTCTGCCAAGGCGGCGATTTGCGGCAAATGGGTCACGCAGAGGACCTGTCGGCCTTCCGCCACCTTGCGCAGCTTTTCCGCCACCTTCTGTGCAGCCCGCCCGGAGACACCGGCATCGACCTCATCGAAGATCATGGTGGAAACCTGGTCATTGGCCGCCATTACATGCTTCATTGCCAACATGATCCGGGCCAGTTCACCGCCGGAAGCAACTTTGGCGAGAGGCTTGACAGCCTCCCCCAGGTTTGCGCTCATCAGAAAACGCAAACCGTCCATGCCCTCCGGCCCCAAAGGCAGCTCTGAAAACGCACAGACAAACTGCACCTTGGGCATATTCAGCTCGGTAAGTTCCTCACAGACGCGCTGTTCCAGCCTCGCGGCCGCTTCCTTTCTGGCTGTGCGAAGACGAAGCGCAATTGCCTGGGCAAAGTCCAGCGCTTTCTGATACGCCGTCTCCGCCTGCTTCAGCTTTTCATCTGCAAAGATAATATCATCCAGCTCCGTCTTGGCGTTGTTCAAAAAGTCCAGCATCTCGGTGCAGCTGGAGCCGTACTTTCGTTTCAGCTTGTGGATCAGATCCAGTCTTGCGCCGATTTCGTCAATTTCCTCTTCGGAGTAGCCAAGACGATCCCGATAATCCCGAAGCTCTTCTGTCAAATCAGCCAGAGAAAAGCTTAACTCCTGCAGTCTGTCATGAATGCCTGAGAGGGATTCATCCAGACGCAACGCAGCTGCCAGACGAGATCGTGCCTCGTCCAGCAGCTCAGAAGCGCCTTGCCCATCCTCGTCTCCATTCAAAGAAGTGATTGCGTCGTTGACAGCAGCGGAGAGCTTTTCCCCGTTCATCAGCAGTCTCTGGCGCTGTTCAAGTGCTTCATCCTCGCCTGGACGCAAACCGGCCTTTTCCAGCTCTTTGATTTGATATTGCAGCATCTCCTGGCGGCGCGCCTTTTCGCTTTCATCCATGGACAAGCGGTCCATATCCGCCTTGCAGGCCTTGACGCGCTCCCAGGCGGCAGAATACTCTGTAAGCAAGGCTTCGTCTCCGGCAAAAGCATCCAACAGGCCCAGGTGCGTCTGCTCGTCAAAGAGCTGCTGGGAATCGTGCTGCCCATGGATGGTCATAAGCAGCCGTCCCAGAGCGCGCAACTGGCCAACCGTAACACCTCTGCCGTTCACACGGCAGAGGTTACGGCCATCCAAAAAAACCTCTCGCTGGATCAACAGTTCGTCTTCGTATGGTATTTGATACGCAGAAAACCAATCCAACACTGGGATTCCGTCAAACACAGCAGACACGAAAGCACGGTCTGCACCGGTTCGGATCATCTCACGATAGGCCCGTTCCCCCAAAATGGCGGAAATCGCGTCGATAATGATCGATTTGCCCGCACCGGTTTCGCCAGTCAAAACATTGAAGCCACGATCAAAGCTGATATCAGCCGCCTCAATGACCGCAATGTTTTCGATATGCAGGAGTGTTAGCATGGATCAATCCAGAAGCTTCTTGATCTCAATGCAGAAGCCGATCGCGGACTGTACATCCCGCATGATGATCAGCAGGGTATCGTCGCCTGCCAGCGTACCGACCACCACGGACATGTTCATGGCGTCAATGGCGCGGCCGGCAGCCGGAGCGAGGGTGGGAAGGGTTTTGACGACAACGATATTCTGTGCATAATCATAGCTGATCACGCTTTCCTTAAAAATCGCGTTCAGCCGGTTGGAAAATGCGCCGGAAGTCTCCTTTGTCCCAATGGAATACCGATATGTACCCATTGCAGTGAGGTCCTTCAGAATGCGAAGCTCTTTAATATCGCGTGAAATTGTGGCCTGGGTGCTGTGGAAACCCGCCTGGCGAAGCTCCTCCAGAAGCTGCTCCTGGGTCTCGATGTCCTTGGAGGCGATGATTTCCATAATTTTAGTTTGTCTTTGTGATTTCATAATATCTCTCCATTTCTCGTCTCTAAGTTACTGGTTGAGTTTCGATTTAACTATATCAAAGAACGTTGTGTCCTTCAATTTCAGTAACTTGGTCTTTTGATTTCCCATTTCTAACAGGATCTTATCTCCCGTAAAGACGCGAAGGGCTTTCCCTCCGTCCACGGACAGAAAAGCGTTTCGTCGATTGATCCTTCCCAACTGGATCTCCACGCGTCGATTTGGGGAAGCGATCAAGCTTCGAGGCTGCAGATTGTGCGCGCAAATGGGTGTAAGAATGATGTTATCCGCCTGAGGCTCTACGATGGGGCCGCCAGCAGACATAGAATAAGCGGTCGAGCCTGTGGGAGTTGCGGCGATCAAGCCGTCGCCAGAGAAGTTCATGGCCTCAATTCCGTCCAGGAACACAGAAGTATGAATCACGCGAGCCACAGCCCCTTTGGTGACAACAGCGTCATTCAGGGCCACATCCCGATGAATCACCCGTCCCTCGTGGATCAGGCGCACATAGATGGTCATGCGTTCGTCGATCATATAATCATCCGTTGCAAGTCGTCGAAGAAGCTCCATTTCTTCGGATTCCAGTTCCGCCATGAAACCGACT
The DNA here is from genome assembly GCA_017419715.1 of Oscillospiraceae bacterium. Lineage (GTDB taxonomy): Bacteria > Bacillota > Clostridia > Oscillospirales > Oscillospiraceae > JAFRPC01. The sequence goes on from JAFOKO010000069.1 coordinate 24,971, forward strand.
GTGCCGATGTTGACGCCGAGGACCGGAATTGCCCGGCGCATCGCCACCTTGGAGGCATGCAGGATAGTTCCGTCTCCGCCAAAGCAAATGAGCGCATCGGCTGTTTTTATTTCCTCTTGAAGCTCTGAGAGCGGGACATCCGCAGGAAGCGAAAAGCTGGGGTCAACATCAAAGGCAAGGCAGATCTTTACCTCCACGCCGGAGGATTCCAAAATCTTTTTTGCCTCCAAAACACAGGAAAAGTCCCTGTCCCGATAGGGATTTGGGGTCATAACGACTTTTTTCATATCCTTCTCTATTTTAACTCCTCATGGGCACTACAAACAATGGATCGCAAATCAGGCTCAAACGAAATACCGGGTTCCTTAGACAGGTGGCCTAAAAACTCGATGTTCCCCTCTGGTCCCTTGACGGGCGAAAAGCTGAGATTCTTGACGGTGAAGCCGATCTCATGCACAACGGAAAGGAAAGCCTCCAGGACCTCTCGGTGGACCTCCGGATCCCGAACGACGCCCTTTTTCCCGACCTTTTCCTTTCCCGCCTCAAACTGGGGCTTGATCAGGCAGAGCACCTGCCCGCATGGTTTCAGCAGGGAATAAATCACCGGAAGGACGATCCGAAGCGAGATGAAGGATACATCCACAACGGACAGATCCAGCGCTTCTCCCAGGTCTGCAAGCGTGACATCCCGGATATTGGTGCGCTCCATACAGACGACTCTGGGATCGTTGCGGATCTTCCAAGCCAGCTGGCCGTATCCAACATCAATGGCATAGACCTTTCTCGCGCCATGCTGCAGAAGGCAGTCGGTAAATCCGCCGGTGGAGGCGCCGGAATCGGAGCAGACACAGTCCGTCGGGTCTACACGGAAATCCCGCAAGGCCTTTTCCAGCTTCAATCCGCCGCGGCTCACATAGGGACAGGCAACTCCGCGCACCTCGATCGACTGAGTTTTCTCTACGGAAAAGCCGGGCTTGTCCACCTTCTGCCCTTCCACATAGACCAGGCCGGACATGATCAGCGCCTGGGCTTTTGCGCGGGACGCCGCGTGACCCTGCTCCGTGAGCAGGATGTCCAGGCGTTCTTTCTGTTTCATACAACAATGCTCCTTTGGGGAAAGTGGCGCGTGGGACGATGCGATGAAAGGCCTCATTTTTGAAGCAAAGCGAGGGCGGACTGGCGGATATGTTCCGCGTCCAAGCCGGCGCGGTGCAGCAGCTCCGGGACGGTTCCATGTTGAATAAAGCCTACGCCGAGGTCTAATCCGCACTTTTTTACGCCCGATAGGGCAGGATCCGCGGCGATCTCATCGAAAATACCGCTGTGCGTGGGGCACTCCTCCGCCATAAGAAAGGCGCCGGTTTTCCGTGCAGAGCTTTTGCATAGCGCTGAAATGGGCCGAATCGTGTTCAGCTTTACGACCTCGGCTTCTATGCCATCGGCGGCAAGGAGATCTGCCGCGTCCAGGACGGGATTGATCATCGTGCCGTAGGCGCAGAGGGTGATGTCTCTTCCCTGCCGCAGGATCGGTTCCGTGCATTGCTCCGTATAGCGTCCATCCCCGCCGCGGGGATAGCGGATCGCAACCGGTCCTTCCAGTTCCAACACAGCAGTCTTCAGCATAGATACCAGCTCCGCCTGGTTGGCGGGACAAAAGATCTTCATGCCCGGAACTTGCCGCAGATAGCCCACATCGAAAACGCCGTGATGCGTCTCCCCGTCGGCGCCGACCAAGCCGGCCCGATCCACAGCAAACACCACATGGAGGTTCAGCAGGGCAACATCATGGATCATCATGTCAAAGGCCCGCTGCAGGAAGGTGGAATAGAGTGCGACCACAGGGATCATTCCCTGCTTTGCCAGGCCTGCCGCCATTGCCACCGCGTGGCCCTCGGCGATTCCAACATCTCCAAAGCGCTCCGGGTACTTTGCAGCAAAGGGATCCAGTCCCGTACCGCTCTGCATAGCCGCTGTAATGGCACAAACCCGCGGATCCGCATCGGCCAGCGCGGTAAGCGCTTGCCCAAAGCTGTCGGAAAAGCAGGGCTTTTTGCCGGCAAGCGGCACGCCCGTTTTGGGGTCGAACGGACCAACGCCGTGGAAGCGATCCGGGTTCTTCTCTGCCGGGGCATAGCCGCGTCCCTTTTGTGTGATCACATGCAGGATCACCGGCTTTTTCAAGTCCCTTGCCTGCCGGAGCTGCCAGGTAAGCTTTTCCACATCGTGACCGTCCACAGGCCCAAAATACTCATAGCCCATGTCGTTGAACATGTTGGAGCTGATCAGGCGCTTTTTTAAGCCTTCCTTGACATGATGCACCCCATTGTAGAGCGCGCGGCCGAATTCGGTGTTTTTTGTGGCGGAACGCCAGGCTTTTTTGAGCTGATAATAGCTGGGCTTTTGACGGATATTTGACAGATGCTTTGCCATAGCGCCCACATTCGGCTTGATGGACATACCGTTGTCATTGAGGATCACGATCAACGGTTCGCCGCTGGAACCGGCATCGTTCAATCCCTCGTAGGCCAGTCCGCCGGTCAAAGCGCCGTCCCCCATCAGGGCAATGACATTATAATCGTCGCCCCGGAGGGTCCGCGCCCGGGCCATGCCCAGGGCAACAGAAACCGAATTGGAGGCATGCCCGGCAATAAAGGCGTCATGCTTGCTTTCGCTCGGTTTTGGGAAGCCTGCAAGACCATCCAGCTTTCGCAGTGTCGGAAAGCGCTCCGCCCGCCCGGTCAAGATCTTATGCACATAGGATTGATGTCCCACATCAAAGACAAGGCGATCTTTGGAGGTATCAAACACGCGGTGGATCGCAACTGTAAGCTCTACCACGCCAAGGTTGGACGCCAAATGCCCGCCGGTCACAGAGACCTGCTCCACGAGGAAGCTTCGAATCTCATCACAGAATGCACGCAACTCCGTTTCATTCATGTCTCGAAGCGCTTCTGTGGATGGAATATGAATGAAGTCTGTCATTTCTGTATTTTTTTCTTTCTTAAAAACAGATGCTTAAAACGCCAAATCAGTTTTGCAGCGCAATGTACAATGCTTGTGGAATAATCCAGGGCAATTTGCTTGCAGAAAGCCTTTCCCAGGATCGTCAAAGCAGCAACCAATGCGGAAAGCAGCAGCTGAATCACCTGCTGAGGCAGACTCTGCGTACTCTTGTAGGCCTCCAGGGCAACCACGGCGGCAGCCGTGCCGGAGATGATCCCGCAAATATCCCCTACCACATCGTTGCAAACGGAAGATACCTTTCCCGCATTTCGAAGCAGCCAGATCCCCTCCGCACCGCCGGGAACCTTCCTGGCGGCCATGGAGTGGAAGGGCTTTTCTTCGGCAGCGGTGACTGCCACGCCCAGCATATCAAAAAAGATGCCGATCACAATAATGGAAAGCAGGATGAAAAACGCGCCAAGCAGAGATGCCGCGTTCAGTAGTTCCTGAGAAAAGAAGGAAAAAGCGGCGGAGATCAGCAATGCCATCAGGAAAATGGAAATGAGCCAATGCAATTGGGAAGCGGTCTTCCCGCCGTTTCGCGTTTTTCGGTGTTTTGGGTCTGGTTTATCGGATGGATCGTGTTTTGATTTCAAGGGTTTTCTTCCTCTGTCAAATCTTGTTGAAATGGTGGTAATACTTGAAGTAAATCTTGCGGCTTAGGTCGGGTTGGTTTTCCCCGCAGACAACCCGTCGTCGCCGAACGGGCAGTTCCCTTTTCATGCCTGTGTCGCGTCGTTGCCAGTACGCAATACCCGATTGCCACTGAGTCCGCACTGTAATCCTTCAAATATCCAATAAATGACTGCCTAGGTGTTTTCCACCCCGGACGCCGTCGATTCTTAGCCTCTTTTGCAGATACGGTTTCCAGAGAATATCGTCTTTGCCTGTGGCCACAGGTAAGTGCGCGTAACTCCTCTTTCCCCATCGTATCCACGCAAGGCAGGCTACACTGCACACAGCACGCTAACCGCACCGCAATGCAGGTTCATCTCCTGTCCCGTACGCCGTCCTTGTCCACTGGATTGTGCGGCGGCCGCACGAAAACAGGTCTCCACGGTAACCGGGTCGTAACCCCCATGCCATTGAAGGCCGCCCGGAAACCTTAACCCCCAGCACCCACCCGAATCTGGGCGAAACAAGCAAGCACCAGGGACTTCATCGATATGCCCTTCAAAGGATTTTTAGGCCCTTCCTGGTAATCGTCGGTCCCGACTAGGATACAGCACCACCACTTGTATTGTAACATATTTCTTATAAATATACAAGAGCTATCATATACAGAATACTTTGAATTCGTAGATTTTCTACTTTTTGCACAAATTTAGTGATCTCTATTTGCCAAATATTCAGCAGTTTCCCTTAAGGTCGTGGTATTCTCAAAGTCTTCCAGCGCTAAGCATGCCAATTCTGTCTGTGTTTCAATCAGTTTTTGGCAGCTTTCCAGCCCATAGAGCCGGACGAATGTGTTCTTTTGCGCATCGACCCCAACTGCTTTTCCAAGTTTTTCCGCATAGCCGATCACATCGAGCACATCGTCCCGAATCTGGAAGGCCAGGCCCACGCGGTCGGCATAACAACGGGCGGAAGTGCGCTGCGCGGAGCTTCCCCCGCCGCAGACGACCCCCATTTCGCAGGCTGCCCGGATCAGTGCTCCAGTCTTCCTGTGCTGAATATCCAAAACCTCCCGTTCGGTCAATTCCCGTTCTTCGGATTGAATATCTAAAACCTGTCCGCCCACCATGCCCCAGGGGCCGGCGTTCTTAGCCAGAATGCGCACGCAGGCCGCGATTCGCTCCGCCGGAAGCGGAGCGCTTGCCAGAACCGCAAAGGCATCCGTCAACAAGCCGTCACCCGCCAGAATCGCCATGGCATCCCCATAGACCTTGTGGTTGGTCAAGCGGCCCCGGCGGTAATCGTCGTTGTCCATAGCGGGCAGGTCGTCGTGGATCAGACTGTAAGTGTGAACCAGTTCAATTGCAAGGGCTGCCGGATCGGCGTCCTCCGGTCTTCCGCCGCAGGCCGCGCAGAACTGATAGACCAGAAAGGGACGCAGCCGCTTGCCGCCGGCCAGCAGGCTGTAATCCATCGCCTCGAACAGTTTCTCCTGGGGCTCGCCGTGTGCGGCATAGTGTCCGGCGAGCAGGGCTTCAAATCGGGCGTTGGATCCCGCCCAAATCTCAGTTAGCTTCTTCATTGGCAAACGGCACCTCCTGTATGCTCCCGTCGGAGCCCTTGGTCAACTTGACGATCTCGAGCTCCGCCTCGTCCAAGAGCTTGCCACAGCTTCCAGCCAGGGCAGTCCCCTCCTGAAAGAGCTTCATTGCCTCCTCCAACGGTACTGCACCGTCCTCCAGGCGGCGGACGATCTCCTCCAGCCGGGTCATATTGGCTTCAAAGCTTTTGGATCTGGGTTTTGGCATAGTTTTCTCCTTCCACCGTTGCGCGGATCGTTCCGTCGGAAAATGATATGCGCAAACAGTTTGCACGCACAGCGTCATTGACACCGGTGACCAGCTTCCCGCTCTCGTCCGAAACCGTGGCGTAACCGCGCATCAGAACCTTGAGCGGGCTCATGGCGTCCAGGGACGCGGCCAACCTGGTCAAATTGTTTCTTTGACCGTGTATCAGATCATTTTGAGCGTTGAGAAGTAGGTTGATCGTATAATCCAAGTTCTGTCTCCGTTCCCGGATCAAGCTCTGGGGGTCCCGCAGGGCCGGGCAGGCGCACAGGGCGTCCAGACGGCTCCGGGCAAGCTGGGCCTGCCGCTTGAGAGCGGCGGCCATCTCCTTTTGCAGGGCCTCCAAATGCCCGCGCAGCTCCGTCTGATCCGGTACCGCAAGCTCCGCCGCGTTGGATGGGGTTGCAGCGCGAAGATCCGCCACATAATCGGAGATCGTCACATCGGGCTCATGGCCCACGGCGGAGATCACAGGGATCTCGGACGCATAGATGGCGCGAGCCACAGGCTCCTCATTGAAGGCCCACAGATCCTCCACGGAGCCGCCGCCCCGTCCGACGATCAGAAGGTCGCAAAGCGCTTCCCGGTTGGCATATTCGATGGCGCGGGCAATCTCCCCCGCCGCCGTCTCCCCCTGGACCCGAACGGGCAGCAGGATCACCTTGGAGAGCGGATAGCGCTTGCCGAGAATGCGGAGCATATCGTGCACGGCAGCCCCTGCAGGGGATGTCACCACGCCGATTCGATGGGGATAGTCCGGCAGTGCTTTTTTGTGGGCTTGATCGAACAGCCCCTCTTCCAGCAGGCGCTGCTTGAGCTGGTCGAAGGCCATCTGCAGATCCCCTGCTCCATCCGGGATCAGCCGGGAGCAGTAGAGCTGATAGGCCCCATCCCGCGGGAAGACCGAAACCTTGCCGACCGCCAGAATCGACATGCCGTTCTGGGGCTTGAAGCGCAGGGAAAAGGCGTTGCCCTTAAACATAACACAGCGAAGCTGGCCCTCCGCGTCCTTAAGGGAAAAATAGTGATGGCCGGACGGATAGAACTTGTAATTGCTGATTTCGCCCCGGACACAGACATTCTGCAAGGCAGGCACATTGTCAAACGCCGCTTTGATCAGATTGTTCAGTTGTGTAACACTAAATATTTGTTGATCCATACTTATGATTTCACATTCTGCTTGAGCCAGGCCAGGATGGCAATGCCCATGGCATTGTCCGTAGAATACCGGGGCGCTCCGAAAATGGCTTCCGGGAGCATGCGGCGGAGCAAAGAATTGGAAGCCACGCCGCCGGAAAAGAGGATCGGAAGCTCCCGATCCTTCCGGGCGTTTTTCGTTGCCTTCTTTACGGCTTCCGCCACGGAGCGGAGGGCAAAATACGCTGTCTCGCCTTCAGAGGCCCCCCTTTCCCGGTAGGCGCGGACTTGATTCTCCACGCCGGAGAGAGAGAACTCGCAGGCGTTGACCTTGACGCGGAACCATTCTTGGCTTCGGGCGCAGGAGGATACAGATTCTTCGCTTCGCTCAGAATGACAGCATTGGGAAGCAGCGGCATCCAAGGCCTTCCCGGCCGGGAAATCCAGCCCGAGCAGTTGCCCTGTGCGGTCGATGAGCTGGCCTGCTGAAATATCTGTCGTGCCGCCGATCTTCTCACAGTCGATCTGCCCGTCCGCCGTTGTGCGAACATGCAGCAGCTCCGTGGTGCCCCCGGAAAGATGCCAGGCAAGGAATTCCGAGCCAAGCAGCTCCAGCTTTCCCGCCGACCAAAGAACAGCGGCGATATGCCCCTGCTGATGGGAAAACTCATACAACGGAACATGCAGGGCGGAGGCCAGCACGCTTGCCTGGGATGCGCCCGCCAAAAAGCAGGGCATATAAGAACCCTCCACAGCCCTGGGCCGTGTGCTAACGCCGACGGCAGATATTTTTGAGGTTTCCACACGCACAAAGAGCCTGTCGGATAACTCCGGCAGGCGCTTGATGTGTGCGAACAGCGCATCCGATTGACGGAGGCCCAATTCTCCGGCTTTCACCGGCAACAGTTGAGAGACATTGTCTCCCACTGTACCGTCGAAGGCCGCCACAGATGTGGTATAGTTGCTGGTGTCAAAGCCCAGGCAGATCATGCCTTGTTCCCCCGCTCGCGGGAAAAGGCCCCCAGCACGCCATTGACGAAGGCTACCGTCTCCGGTTCCTCGTATTTTTGCACAAGCTTGACCGCTTCGTTAATGGCCACATTGATGGGCACATCTTCCACATAGAGGGCCTCATACATTGCAAGCTCCATGCAGGCCCGGGCCAGCCGGGAGATTCGGCTCACATTCCAGCCGATGGAATGCTTGGCGAGATAGCCTTCCAGCTCTTCCCGGTGCTCGCAAACGCCAAGCACAACGGATGAGATATAAGCGCGCTGCTTTTGCTTGGGTGCCTCGGCATATACCTCATTTTCCTCGGAGAGCAGGCTGTAGTAGGTCTCGTCAAAGCGGGCCGCGATCACCGTCCTGGGATCCTCCTCGGTGCACTGCACCGCGTAGATGAGATGGACAGCAATTTCCCGGGCATCTGATCTTGTCATGTATTGTGTTCCGCTCATTCCTGCTTGCCCATAGAAATGCCGGTGACATTGACATCCACACGGCTGACCGTAAGGCCGGTCATAGACTCGATGGCATTGGCCACGGCGTTCTGCACATTCTTGGCGATTTCCATCACGGGGTGGCCGTAGATCACAACCAGGCCGCACTCCACCACAACAGAGTCCTCACCCAGCAGGACATGGATCCCCTTGCGGTCGCTACGGGAGCTTACGACGCCCTCTACATCCTTGACGGCGGCGGCAGCTACCGTTAGCAGCACATCTTCGTTGATATTGACCGTGCCATTTTCCAGTTCTTTTGTCATGTAATCCTTGTTCTCAGACATTTTGCTTTCCTCCTTCTGTGATTGCAGCGAGAGTTTTTATCATTGTATCACAAATTGAGAAAAATACAACCGGTTTTTTCTAATTTACTTCAATTATTCTGATTTGTGACAGCTCGTAATCCGTTTGCGCAAGGATCACATCGGTCAACACCGCAACATCGGTTTCGGACAGTCCCTGTGCGGACACCGCCAGGTCGATCCCCTCGTCTGTCATATAGGCCACACAGTCGGCGTAGCCCTTTGAAATGATCAGACTTTCGATCGACGCCTCAGAGAGGGCCATGCGAACGATCCCTTCCAATTGCAAGGTGCTAGCGCTTACATCCTCGTTCTCACCGGCATAGGAGATCGTCTCCTGCAGCAGATGAACCGCGCTGTCCCGGCTTTCCTGTCGGCTCAGGCGCATTTTCGCAAATACCTGTTCTGCAGTCATATTGTCGTTCCTTGCGTCCTCCACAGCAGCTTCGGCTGCCGGGTCCTCCGCCGAGGCAATAACCAGGGTCGCATCGTCCAGGATCTTCTCCGCATCCAGAGTAGAAACCAGATCCACCGCGCTTCGTTCTTCGTAGCGCCAGTTGAGATAGATGCCCCCACAGACAAAGGCCAAGATCGCGGCCACCATGGCATTTCGTTTCCAGGATTTCATGTTCATTCCCCTTTACTTCATTTTCACGACGGTGATTTGATCGGCCCCCAGGCCCAGCAGCGCCGCCACTGCAGCGGAGAGCTGATAGCGGACGCTTGGGTCCGCGCCGCCCTCGGCTACGATCAGCGCGCCTTGAAAGACCGGATAGGCCGTGCTCACAACGGCTGGTTCATCGTATGCGCTTCCGCGCCCAAACATGACGGTTCGTTCCTCCGACGACTGGCTTTCCCTTTCCCCCTCCCGGCTGGTGGAAACAGAGCGATCGGTCTGATACTGGGAAGATGGCCCTGTTTTCAGGGTCAGCATCACCTTTACCCGGCCCGCGCCGTCCACCTGGCTTAACAGTGCAGCCAACTGCTGCTCCATTTTTGCGCAATAGTCCTCGTCCTCCCGGGTGTTTTCCGTTGCTGCAGGCTCCGGCATTTTTGGTTCTGCCGTCTCTTTTCTTCCGCTGGGCCAGAGCACAAGAAAAACCCCCAGCAGCAGGATCAGCGCCGGGTATTTATAGCGCTCCAGCCAAGCAGGCAGCTTCCCCAGCAGCTCTTTGCTGATTTTCATCCGCCCACCCACCTTTGCCGCGTCGGCGGGAGCTCCAAGTCCCGTTGCAGGATCTCCGATAAGGCAGTCTGTTCCTCGGCTGTCCAGCTTCCCCGGACGACAACTGCATCCGGCACAAAGGTTCCGGCCTCGGCCTCGCGGGCTGTTACCGTTGCTGTGATCTGCATGCCAAGCTCCTCCCCCCTGTCCTCGATCCACGCCGCCGTTTGCTCCTCCACCAGGCCGCGCAAGATGGCGTTATTCTTCTCCCTTGCAAGCTCTTCCCGTTCCGGCCTGCTCAAGCCTGTAACCAGGTCCGGCAGGCGGCTCAGATCCACCTGCAGCAGGGGACGGAGGGCTGTGAGAATCAGCAGGCAGCCGCCGCACAGAGACAAGGCTTTGCTTGCCCGTTTGCCGTGCAATAGCGCACTGCACAGGCTCACGAAAAACCCGCAAAAGACAAGGCGCAAGATATAGCTTTTGAAAGCTGTCATAGGTTCACCGTCCGAATACAGAGTACAAGGGTCATCAGCGCCAGCAGGCAGGCGATGGCGCTCAGGGCAAGCATCAGGCCAAGCGCCTGGGAGAGTTTTTCCAGCAGCGGACTCTGGCTGCCCTTGCCGAAGAGGCTGCACAGGCCCGCGGCCAGGCGCAACAGCAAATACTGCAGGCCCATCCGAACGAATGGCGCAAAGCAAATGCCAAACACCGCCAGCATGCCGTACAGCCCTATCCCGGTCCGAAGTTGCGACGCCACACTGATCAAGGAGGCGGACGCCTCCGAAACAATGTTCCCCACCACAGGCACCATCCCCGCAATGGCAGAGCGGACCGACCGAAGCTTTTGCCCGTCCACTGCCCCGGAGATCAATCCCGTGAAGGACATGATCGCGGCATAGGCCCACATCAGCAGCTTGACCCCCGTCACCAGCAGCCATTTGAGATAATCCCGAAAGCCGGACAATTGCATCAATCCAAGAGCAGCTTCCGCCACGCTGAGCAGCAGAAACAGATACAGCAGCGGCACGAGCAGACCGGAGGTCAAAGACAGGAGCAGTTGCAGCAAAACCATTCCAAGCCCGGAAACAGCGGAAGCACGCAAGCTGCCCGATGAAGCCATCAAAGTGCCCATGCCTGGCAGGAGCAGCGCGCAATAGTTCTGCAGCGCCCGGATCGTCTCCGTCCCAAGCGCGATCATAGAGCCCAGTGGGCGCACGCAGGCTGCAGCAATGGTCAAGCCCCCCACCAGTGGAACGGCCGATTTTCCCCGAGGGCAGTCCTCCAGTAAGGCGCAGAACAGGGCGGAAGCCAGGATCAAGCCAAGGGTGCGAAGACCGTCCCCAAAGCCAAGCTCGTCGATCTGCCCCAGCGTTTTCCCAAGCATGGAGAGCAAACGCGCACCGAAGCCACTCACCGTGCCTTCGTAGGGACCGATCTCGTCCACAAGCTCCGCAGACAGGCCCTGTTCCGGGTCGATCCCTTCCTCCAAAGCTGATCGCAGATCCGACGCTTCTGCCCGAAGGGGCAGCACAGAAAGCATCATCCAAACCACACAGAAGCTTGCAAGGATTCTCATAGCAGTTCCTCGATCAACGCAAGGATCGCCTGCAGCAGCGGTAGGCTTACCACAAGGCAGAGCAGACTGCCGCCCAGCTCCGCCAGCTTGGCAAGCGCGGACTGGCCCGCATCTGCGCAGACGGAGGAAGTGAGCTCCGTTAGCAATCCAAGACCAAGGCATTTCCAAAGCGGGGCGATCAGCTTGTCCTCCAGCTCTGCCTTGGCAGCAAGGGAAGCGGCCAGAGACAGGACCGGATCCAGATAGGAAAAGAGCAGACTGGCACCAAGCGCGCAGGCGGCAAGGGTCAAAACCAGGCTCAACTCGGGGCTCTGCTTTTTCAACACCAGGGTCAATAAGGTCGCCGTCAATAGTATGGCGGAAAGGCGAAAAGAAGTATCCATCAGAAATGAAACAGGTCCTTGACCAGAGCAAATAGCTCTGCAATTTTCTCCACCACGATCATCAGCACCACAACCAGGCCTGCCAGGGTCGTCATCGTCGCCTGCTCCTCCCGCCCCGAGCGGACCAGGACCTGGTTGAGGATGGAGATAATGATCCCCATTGCAGCAATTTTAAAAATCAGATCAATATCCATCAGAGCACCAACACCAGCACAGCCGCTCCAGCCGTCAAGCCCAGCACCTCGTAGGTCCTGCAGCGTCCCTCCATTTGCCCGGAGAGCTCTCCCGAGAGGGCCGCCAGCTCCTCCGAGGCCAGGTGGATCTGCCGAAGCTGCCCCTCTCGGTCAAAGCGGCCAAATCCGTCAAACAGTCGTTCCAAAGCGAGGCGGGCCGAGGACGGCAACAGCATCCCAGCCTCCGCGCAGGCCCGGCAGGTCAAGCCTTCCGGCGCAAAATCCGGCTTTTCGCCTTCCCGCGCCAGGACCTCAAAAAATCGGCGAACCGCTTCCGTTCTCCCCTCTCCCGCCCGGCGGCAGAGCGGCACGAAGGGGGGCGCTGCAAAAGAGATCTCCCCCGCAATCAGCTCCAGCGCCGCAGCAAGCTCCCGAAGCGTTTCATGCGTCTGCCGCAGACGCAAGGCAGCATGAAAGCCTGCCCAAAGGGACGCCGCCAGGATCAGTCCCGCCCCTGCTATTTTGCAGTAATCCATCGTTCATCCTTTCCCATGCAATGCTCCGATCCGGAAGGATCAGTGCGAGGTTTTCAAACACACGCGTCTTCAGAAGTTGACGGTAAAGCGGGCGGGCGGTAAGCTCCGCAAAGGAAGCAGCGTGCGCCGTGGCCAGAAAGCGAACGCCGCAATAGGCCGCCTGCTCCATGCACGATATATCGGCAGAAGCTGTGATCTCATCCAGGGCGATCCACTGGGGCGCCATCGTTCGCACCAGCTGCTCGATGCCTGCAGCCTTTGGAAATCCGGTCAACACATCCGTGTGCTGTCCTACATTCAGCTGTGGGACGCCATTTCGGCAGGCAGCCAGCTCGCCTCGCTCATCCACCACGCCCACCCGCTGCCCAAAGCGATCTGAGCTTTGCCGGATCAGATCTCGGAGCACCGTTGTTTTTCCCGCCCCGGGCGGGCCCAGGATCAGCGTGGACGCCGGATGGTTCTGAATATGGAGCGCAAGGGCGTCGGCGCAGCCGTTTCGTTCCCCAGCAAGACGCACAGCCAGGGATTGATAGCAGCGGACTGTCTTGATCGTGCCATTTTCCACAGAGGCTGTCCCGCACAGGCCCAGACGGTGTCCGCCGCTCAAAGTCAAATAGCCCCTCCGAAGCTGCTCCTGCACCGCATAGGCCGCATTCCCCGACGCTCTTCGGACGATCTCTTCCAGTAGCTCCGGCGTGACCCGGGGCAGATTTTGTCCTCCCAAGCTCAGCTCCCGTCCGGCCATCCTCCAGCTTGCGGGAAATCCCGTTCGAAACCGAAGCTCCTCTACCCGGCCGCCTCGTTCTTCCAATAGCTTTTTCACTGCTTGCCGCATGGGTTCCGGAAACAGCTCCGGAACTGTCTGCAATCGTTTGTCCATCCTTCATCACCTGGAACAGCGTATGAACGGAACACAAAAATATTCCCGTCCAGATCGCATTTGCGATCTGGACGGGAATTGATCGGTAGGAGTGAACTTAGCGCCGAACCTTTCCGCCGTTGAACTTGTTCCACAGAGGACCGGAGATGCAGACAGAGGAGTAGCAGCCGCAGACAATGCCGATGCAGATGGGCAGGGCAAAGTTCCGGATGGAGCTAACGCCAAGGATCAGCAGCATGACCATCACGATCAGCGTGGTGATGGTCGTGTTGATAGAACGGGTCATAGTCTCCCAGATGGAGGTATCTATAATATCGCCGAAGTTACCGGTGCGCATGGTCTTGCGGTTCTCGCGGACCCGGTCGAAGACCACGATGGTCGCATTGATGGAGTAGCCCAGGATGGTCAATGCAGCGGCGATGAAGTTGATGTTGAAGGGAATGCGGAAGATCACATACATGCTCAGCATGACCAGCAGATCATGCACCAGCGCGCAGACGGCAGCGAGGCCGGACCGGAACTCGAAGCGGAACGCAATGTAGAGCAGGATCAGTAGCACAGCGACCAGAGATGCCATAAAGGCCGCTTTGGACAGGTCCTTGCCGACGGAAGCGGAGACGCGCTCGACCTGGAAGCCATTCTGGATATTCACATTGTAGGCTTCCGCAATGCCGTTTTGAACGGCTTCCACCTGTTCGTCCGTCAATTCCACGGCCTTGATGCGCAGGCCGTTCGTGCCGGAAGAGGTCACAGAGGAAGCTGTCTTGCCGGTCACTTCTGCAAAAATCTCGCCGGCGCGGTCCGTGACCGTCTTGTCCACCGTCACAGGCAGCTGGAATTCGAAAGTGGTGCCACCTACGAAGTCGATGTCAAAGTTGAACAGGCCAGAGACGCCGCAGACCGTCAAGATCAAGCTAACTAAGCCGACAGAAACCATAATCAGAGAAATAATGCCGAACAGCTTAAAATGCTTTGCAAAGCTAAATTCCCTATTCTTTTCAATCATGTTGACGCCTCCTTTCTTACACGCAGTAAAGCTTGGGATTGGTGATCTTCAAGCCAACGGCAGTCTTGAGCAGGATCTTGGTCATGACCAGCATCACCAGCATGGACAGGGCAACGCCGATCAGCAGCGTCGTCGCAAAACCGAGGATGGTGCCGGAGCCCTGCCACAGCAGGACAAAGCCCGCGATCATGGTGGTCACATTGGCGTCCACGATGGCCAGCAGCGCGCGCTTGTAACCGGACTCCACTGCAAAGCGGAGGGTCTTGCCCATGCGCAGTTCTTCCTTGATGCGCTCGAAAATAATAACATTGGCGTCCACTGCCATACCGACAGTCAAAATGATGCCCGCGATACCAGGCAGGCTGAGGTTCACATGGAACAGGGAGATCGCCACCGCAAAGAGTGCGCCGTAGGTCACCAGGGCCACACAGGAGATGACGCCCATCAAACGGTAAACGACGATCATAAAGAGCATGACCAAAACCAGGCCGATCAGTCCGGCCATCAGGCTGGTAGACAGGCTCTTTTCACCCAGGGATGCGCCAATGGTCTGCTGCTTTGCTGTCATCAGTTCGAAGGGCAGTCGGCCAGCGGAAATGATGTTGGCCAAATAGCGTGCCTCGTCCTCCGCGTTCTCGGCATTGACCGTAATAATGACGGAATCATTATCCAGCGTAGAATTGACATAGGGTGCGCTGATCTGCTCACCGTCGAGCTGGATCGCAAGATAGTTCTTGCCGTCGGTGCGGGCAAGGACCTTCACAGAAGCCTCGTACAGCTTCTTGCGGCCTTCAGCCGTAAGGTCCAGTCGCACATGGGGACGAAGGATACCGGTGGAATCCGTCGCGGTGTTTTCATACTCCGCGTCGGCGATCTCAGCGCCGGTCAGCCAGACAGTCCCGTCGGCATCCACAAAGCTGACCACAGCCGTGCGGCCCAGCTGCTGGACGGCACTCTCGGGGTCCTCGACGGAGGGGATCTCCACCACGAGACGGCGCTCACCGGAAACATAGCAGGAAGCCTCGGTGTAGCCCAGGGAGTCCAGACGCTGCTGCAGCATCGTGCGGGCCACTTCCATTCCTTCGGGCAGCTCCGCTTCGTCATAGTCGGCAGGGATCACGGCCTCATAGGTGATTTCGGAACCGCCCACGAGGTCCAGACCAAGGACCACGCCTTTGGACACCGGCTCGATCACATAGTCAACGGAAGGCTCGCCGGTCGCTTCATCGGTTTTCGCGTTTTCGAAGTAGATCCCGTGAATTGCAGAGAACAGCAGGCCCGCCACCACAAGAACAACGATTACAAGCGTGATAACGGATTTTTTCATTCTTCTTTCTTACCTCCTAATGTGGATTCTACGGTATTATACAACAAAGTGGCTAATCAGTCAACAAAAAAATACCAAACACCCAGACACAAGGCGCAAAAGAACCGTACCCTGCTGCAAAACGGGCTTGCGAATGGTTTTTCTTCCATCGCAAACCCGTTGTTGTCTTTGATTATGATTCGCTCTTTCTTGCTTTTCCGACGCCGATCATCGTCGTGCCGCCCACAAAGGCAACGACGGAGAAGATCGCCATGACCAGGTAACGCATGCCGAGCGCGGCGTTTGTATCATATAAAGTGCTTCCGGCAAGAATGCCCGCCTGCTCCGCCTCTCCGGACGCCGTTTCAATCGTTGTTTTTACTGCGACAGCGATCGCGTTTTGCGCGGCGTCGTTCCAGGCATTTTTCATCAGGATCACGGCAAAAATCGCAAAACCAAGGCCGACCACAGCCAACGCGCCGCCATAGACCATCAGCGAAGTATTCTTGTCGACGGAGAAGCCGAGGATCAACGCGATCGCGGGGGCAAGAACCACATTGATGCCAAGCTCCACCAGAAAATTCGCGCCCACGAGGAAGGTAAGCACATAAGAGACTGTCGATGTGGCATCAGTTCCCTGTGCCCACAATGTAAGCGTATCCCAGAAGAAAAGCCGACAACCAATCAGAAAAATGCCGGTATTCACGACGGGGCAAACCAGAGCAGCAAGCACAACGGCCGCATACTTGTTGAACTTTGCCACAAGCCGATAGATCAGGCCGGAAAGCAGACCGGCAAACACGCCCTTGGCAATCACGGTGATAATTGTTCCTGCAACATTGACCGCAAAAAATGCGCCCGCATCGCCCGACAGCAGGATCACCATGGCGTTGACAAAGCCGAACCACGCGCCGTACCAAACCCCAAGCATGGCCGCGCCGATGACGATGGGGACCAGGGCCAAGTTGATGTTGAAAACACCAAAACGAATGGCTGTGCCGAGCAGGGCAAGGACGACCACAACTGCTGTTAGCATAGCTGCCAGAGTTAGCTTGCGAATCTGTTCCTTCCCGGTTTTGCGGCCGCCCATGCCGACCGCTGGTTTGGATGCTTGAATCATTTTCTTCCCTTTCTGCTGCTGTTCCGCCCTATCGTCGGATACAGCGCTTGCGTAATATACCATACTTGTATTCAAATGTCAATCGGAAAGAAAAAAAATCTCCGCCATTTCTGGCGGAGATTCGTTTGTTTTTGAAAAACAGGAAAATCAGAAGCCTCTTCTCTTGTTCTTGCGGGCAGCCTCGCTCTTCTGCTTCCGCTTCAAGCTGGGGCTGACATAATGCTCACGCTTGCGAACTTCCTGCTGGATGCCCGCCTTCTGGCAGCTCCGCTTAAAGCGCTTCAGAGCATTCTCCAAGGACTCGTTTTCCTTGACCTTGATCTCAGACATTGATTTCCCTCCCTCCGACGCGCCCGGTTCGATCCTTGACGCTTTCAGGGCCTTTTTTAAAAGGCGTAGTTATTATACAGGTCATTTTGTCAAATGTCAAGGGTAAAAACATTATTTTTTAAGGTTTTTATACCGATATGCTGCAAAAGCCAGAGAATTATGTTTCCTTGCCGCATCGGGTCAATTTGCTTCCGGCCGCTCCGGCAGATCGGCATCTGTGCGGATCGCTTTCATTTCCCGCTTCATCTGATACATGATCTGATCGGCGCGTTTGTACACATCGTTTACGCCGCTGTCTGTCTCGGGGTCGTAAAGCGCGATCCCGATGGCTGCTGAGACATGGTTCCAAGGCTCGTCCTCGGCCCGATAATCCGGCGTGATCTGATCCAGAAAGCGCTTTTGCTGGGCCTCAGCCTTGTAATAGTCCGGTCCGCGCAAAATGACAGCAAACTCATCTCCTCCCACCCGGAATACCTGGGAATGGGTAAAGACGGAGCACAGGATGCGAGAAAGCTTGCGCAACGCCTCGTCTCCCTTTTCATGGCCGAAGGTATCGTTCATCCGTTTCAGATAGTTCAAATCGACCATTGCCAGACCAAAGCGAAGCGCTCTGTCTTTTTGCAACGCCTGCTCCAGCTTTTGGAGCTCCATCTGGCAGGCGTTCTTGTTGCGGATCCCTGTCAAGGTATCCGCAACAGCCAGTTCACTCATTTGATCCACCAGCTCGCGCATATTTCTGGTCTTTTCCTCCGCTGAAAGGATCTCCGTGACATAGTTCTGCATATCCTGTGTCATCTGTGTGATCGCGGTGGACAGGGATTTTAATTCGTTGTCCACACGGATCTCCGGCGCTTCAAAGCTCAGCGCCTCCAGGTCATGCTGCCCGTGGCTTCTCGCAGCAAAGTCCACAACGCCCTTTTCCAGCTGCTGGATCGGTTCCGTGACATTATGCTTTGCCCAGGTCAAAAACGCAATGGTAAACAGCAAGCTCAGAACCAGGATGACAATAAAGTTTTTGATAAACTGTGACAGCAGCTCGGAACTGATCTCTGTGATATCGACATCGACCCCCATGATCGCATAGGATTCCCCCGCCGCGTCCTTCAGTGGGATCGCCCCGGTATAATCATAGCCCCAGGCGGTTTTCGACTCAAAGAATTCGACCTCACCCGCATCGTGCTGCATGATCTCAAAATACTTCTCTACCGTTTTGATCTCAAATTCATCCTCAGAGATCCAGCCCAGATAGAGATTTCCCTCGGAATTCTCATATCGGTTAGAGTCACCCTTGGCGGAGAACACACACATGACATTCCCCGTCTCATTGAGATTCAGCGGTTTATCGACATAGAGGTAGTGAATGTTGTAGCTGTTCATGATCTCGTCCATAAAGCGGAGCGTCCGCTGGTAGCTTGGGCTCTCCACGCCGGTCTCGATGCAGTGCTTCACATCCTCATCGTCGATCTGTGTTTCCAGAAAATGCAGCAGGTCGGAAATATAGGCCTCATAGCGCGTAAACAGGGCTTTCTTTTCATTGAAATAGTTCAAAACACTCAATACAAGGCAAAGGATCGCCGCAAAGAGAACGCAGCCGTATGCGACGCTTTTTTTCAGAGGCCTTTTCTTGAGGTTTTTCATATCAAACGATCCTATTTCACGATAAGATTTACAAGTTTATTGGGGACCACGATGGTCTTGACGATGTTCTCACCGACACGGGCCACCGCTTTCTGGACCCACTCGTCTCCCTTGACCAGTGCTTCCAGCGCATCCCGATCCAGATCAGCAGGCGCTTGCACCGTGCCCTTGGTCTTGCCGTTGATCTGAACGGCGATGGTAAGCTCCTGGTCCTTGCACTTGGCCTCTTCATACCGGGGCCAGGCGGAGAGGGAGCAAAGGCCCTCAAAGCCCTTCATCTCCCAGAGTTCCTCGGAGATATGGGGCGCAAAGGGGCTCAGAAGCTGGAGCAGCGTCTTGAGCTCGGCGCGGTTGCAGCCTTTGTCGGAGAGCTGGTTCACCAGGGTCATGAGCTGGGCCAGCGCCGTGTTGGCCTTCAGCTGGTCGATGTCGGAAGTGACCTTCCGGATCGTCTTGTGCATCAGATTTTCGTTGACCTTGGCGTAGGTCGTTTCCTGATCCTCCACCGTCTCGGCCAGGGCCCAGACCTTATCCAGGAAGCGCTTGCAGCCCTTCACAGAGTTGGAAGCCCAGGCGGCAGGTTTTTCAAAGTCACCGATGAACATGATATAAGTGCGCATCGTATCGGCGCCGAATTCGTTGATGACATCGGTGGGATTGATCACATTGCCACGGGACTTGGACATCTTGATGCCGCCCTCGCCCAGGATCATTCCGTGGCTCGTCCGCTTGGCATAGGGCTCTTTGGTGGGGACCACGCCGATGTCATACAGGAATTTGTGCCAGAAGCGGGAGTAGAGCAGATGCAGGGTGGTGTGCTCCATGCCGCCGTTGTACCAGTCCACAGGCGTCCAATGCTTCAGCGCCTCGGGAGAAGCCAGGGCGTCGTCGTTGTGAGGATCGGTATAGCGCAAGTAGTACCAGTTGGAGCCCGCCCACTGGGGCATCGTATCCGTCTCGCGCCGGGCTGGGCCGCCGCAACTGGGGCAGGACACATTGACCCACTCGGCGATCGAAGCCAGCGGGCTCTCGCCGTCGTCGGTGAGCTCATAGCTCTCAACCTCGGGCAGCAGCAGCGGCAGCTCTTTTTCATCCAGGGGGACCATGCCGCACTTCGGGCAGTGAATGATCGGGATGGGCTCGCCCCAGTAGCGCTGGCGGGCAAAGACCCAGTCACGGAGCTTAAAATTCTTCTTGGCTTCGCCGATGCCCCGCTCCGCCAGCCAGCTAATGATCGCCTTTTTGGCCTCGGCGACGGACAGGCCGTTGAGGAAGTCGGAGTTGACCAGCGTACCGGTGGCGACATCGGTAAAGGCCGCCTCTTCGACATTGCCGCCCGCGATCACCTCCACGATGGGCAGACCAAACTTCCTGGCGAACTCCCAGTCACGGGTATCATGGGCCGGGACTGCCATGATCGCGCCGGTGCCATAGGTGGCAAGGACATAGTCGGAGATAAAAATTGGGATCTCTTTTCCGTTCACGGGGTTGATGCCCTTTACCCCGCCCAGGCAGACGCCTGTCTTGTCCTTGTTGAGCTCGGTGCGCTCCATGTCGGACTTGGAGGCGGCAAGGGCCTGGTAGGCCTTGACTTCATCGGGATTTGTCAACTTGTCCATCCACTTCTGCACCAGGGCGTGCTCCGGGGACAGGACCATATAGGTCGCGCCAAAGAGCGTATCGGGTCTGGTGGTGTAGACAGTGACTTCGTCTCCGAGCGTTGTTTGGAAATTCACCTGGGCGCCGTAGGAACGGCCGATCCAGTTGATCTGCTGTGCCTTGACCCGCTCCGGGAAATTCACATCGACCAGATCGTCGATCAAGCGGTCTGCATAGGCAGTGATGCGCATCATCCACTGGCTCTGCTCCTTGCGGATCACCGGCGCGCCGCAACGCTCACAGACGCCCTCTACAACTTCCTCGTTGGCCAGGACGCACTTGCAGGAGGTGCACCAGTTGACCGGCATTTCGGTCTTGTAGGCAAGGCCTTTTTTGAACATCTGCAGGAAGATCCACTGGGTCCACTTATAGTACTTCGGATCGGTGGTGTTTACTTCCCGGTCCCAGTCGAAGCTGTAGCCGAGGGCCTGCAGCTGAGAACGAAATACGCTCACATTGCGCTCCGTTACAGCGCGTGGATGGACATGGTTTTTGATGGCAAAGTTCTCCGTGGGCAGGCCAAAGGCGTCATAGCCCATGGGAAACAGGACATTGTATCCCTCCATTCGTTTTTTGCGGGCGATCACATCCATGGCCGTGTAAGGGCGGGCGTGGCCCACATGCAGTCCCATACCGGAGGGGAACGGGAATTCGATCAAGCCGTAGAACTTCGGCTTCTCGCTTTGATCCTCGGTGCGATAGGTTTGATTCTCGATCCAATAGCGCTGCCATTTGGATTCAATGGCTGTATAATCGTATTTCATACATCATTCCTCCAGGGCAACAGGCTTCGCGTCGTTCCACATCCGTTCCAGATCGTAAAACTGGCGGGTCTCGTCTGTGAAGACATGGCAAACCAGGGAGCCGAAATCCAGCAGGACCCAGGTCCCGCTCCGATGGCCCTCCCGGTGCAGCAGTTCCTCACCACAGGCCTCCACAGCCTCCTCCACCGCATCGCACAGGGTGTTGACATGCGTATTGGAGGTACCGGTGCAGATCAAAAAGTATTCGGCCAGCGTCGTGACCTCTGTGACCTCCAGAAGCTTGATGCCGACGCCCTTCTTCCCTTCCATGGCCTTGGCGGCAGCAAGGGCAATTTCTTTCGTAGTCATTCTATCATTCATCCTTCCGTTGAAGTTCAATTCTATTAGAAAACCTTACCGGCGAGATCCGCTGCCACGGAGTAGAAGGTCATCGCGCACACCAGCAGGGAAATCAGCAGGATCAGCACGCCCTTGACCCAACCGGGGACGCCAAGATTATCTGCCTCCATGACCTCTTCGAGATCCTCTGGCATATCCTTCAAAGTATCCGCCGTGATGCGAGCCAGCGGCTTCGGTGCAGGAACGCTTTTCACAGGAGCGGGGGCCGCAAAGGGCGAGACCGTGCTTCTCTGTGTGGGCTTGGGGGGCTCCGTATCTCCGATCAGTGCATGCAACTCTGCCAGCAGCGCATCATCATCAAACTCATCCTGGGGAGGAGGCGGAAGCGGGGCTTTCTTTTCTTTTTCTTCGCGATGCGCCATCCCTCTCGGGGAAAGCACATCATCCAATTTCTTCTTGTCCGCGGGAGCCTTCTCCGCAACGCTCGCCTCTTGGGACTCCACAGCCTGCTCGGTGTTGGTCTCGGCAGAAGGCGTCGGAGTCGCTTCCTTCTCAGAAACAGAAGCTTCCGGCTGATTCGTTTCTTCCTTCCGTTTGAATTGTTCGTCCATGTTTTTTTTCTTATTCTTAGAGTTGCTCACAAGTTTTGACTCCTCTCGGTGTTGTTTCGATAGTAATTCCAGGCAGCAAGGGAATCCGTATCCAGGATCATTCCCTGTTTCTTGACATGAGTCACAGCTTGATCCAGGCCGCAGAACACAGCGGCATCCAGATCCTTCCAGGTAAGCTCCCGCAAATGCTCCACGCCGGGGAATTTTCGATTGGGCTCCATATAGTCCGCAATATAGAGGATCTTCTCCAAAAGGGTCATTTCCGCCCGTCCGGTCGTATGCCACCAAATGGCTTGCACGATCTCCTCCGGCTCTCCAAAGATCTCGCGGGCTATAACTGCCCCGGTCTTTGCATGCAGAAGCTTTGGGTTCTCCTGCTGGAACGCGGTAAGCATCATACCATATCTGGCGCACAGATGCAACTGTTCTCTTCCGGAAAGCGCCTTTGTGATGTCGTGTAGAATACCGGCGCGGCGTGCCAGATCCGGATCAGCCCCCCAGTGCTCCGCCAAGCTGGCTGCAGTGTCGGCCGTTCCCTGTACATGGGCCCGTCTGCCCTCGTAATGGAGGGCGAGTGAGATCTCACGGAGCTGCTCATAGGGCAGGCCCCGCAGCTTGGCATCCGTCAAATACCAACCGTTTTGCTGGATCAGTTCCAAAACCGCGGGGGGCAAATAGTCCGGCGCGTGGAAGGCCAGCAGGCGGCGAACTGCAGTGGAGGAAACCGCCTCAAAGCGGTTCTCTACCTCGATCACACGGGCTCCCATCTGCTGCCGCAGACGCTCCGCCTCCTGGCAGACTGCCTTCCAGCTATCCTCTTTGTCGTCCCGGTGCATCACCGCAAGAGAAGCAAGGGAAGCAATCCGTTCCGGTGCCCGCCAGCTGGCAAAGGACAGGAACATATCGGTGCCCATAATCAGAATCAGCGCGTCCTCCGGGAATTGCTCCCGCAGCGTTTCCAGCGTTTCCACCGTGTAGCTTTTCCCTTCCCGGCGGATCTCCAAATCACAGATCTCCGCGCCCTGGACCTCTGCAAAAGCAGCCCGGCAGAGCGCCACACGCTCCTCTGGCGTCGGAGAGCCGACAGGAAGCGTCTTATGCGGCGGATCGGCAGCCGGCACGATCAAAAGTCGATCCAGCTGCAAATTCTTGATCAACTCGGACGCAGCCAGGACATGACCGGTGTGGGGCGGATTGAAGCTGCCTCCGTAAACACCAATTCTCATTTCTCGCCGTCCTGTTCCGCACGGCGGCGCTGCTTGGCAAATTCAATCGCCGTCTGCTTGAAGTATTCGTTTCTTCGTTCCCGCTCCGCCTTGGCGGCCGCTCTTCGCTTTTGCGCACCGGCGCGCACCGGATTGACCTTGAACTTTGCCTTGGCAGTTCCCGTCTTCTTTGCAAGGGTTTCAGAACGGCGCCAGACAACGAACTTGTTGCCCACGCACTGGATGCCCTCGGCGTGCAGCGCCTCACAGAGCTGATCGCTTACCTCCCGTGCGCTCATCAGAGCGGTTTCCAAAACCTTTCCTTTGACCAGTTCCCTGGCCTCGAGCTGTCGGCTCAATTCCTCCACCAGCGCGTCTGTGACGCCTTCTTTGCCCACCATCAGGGTCGTTTCTATTTCATTTGCCTTGGCGCGGAGCTCAGCCCGCTGTTTGCTTGTGATCATTTGTTATCCTCCAGCATTTGTTCCAGTCGAAGCAATGCGTTTGCACGGTGTGAGATCCGATTTTTCCGCTCCGCCCCCATCTGGGCGAAGGTGCAGCCCTGAGCGGGAACATAGAAAACGGGATCAAAGCCAAAGCCGTCCTCGCCGCTGGGTTCCAGGGCGATCATTCCCTCACAGCTTCCCCGCGCAACCAGCTTGCGGCCATCCGGGTACAGCAGGGTAATGACGCATACAAAGCGGGCAGTGCGCTCTTCGGCACGAATTCCCCGCATGTTTTTTAGTAAATAGTTCAGCCGATCCCAATCCGTTACGCAGTCCGGCGCGCCATAGCGGGCGGAATAGATCCCGGGCGCGCCGCCCAGCACATCCACGCAGAGGCCGGAGTCGTCCGCGATGGCAGGCAGACCTGTTGCCTCCATCACAGCTCTGGCCTTGAGCTCAGAATTCTCTTCAAAGCTGGTTCCGGTCTCGTCCACATCGATCTTTACGCCCAAGTCGGACTGCAGCACGAGGTCCATATCATACGGAGCCAGGATCGCTTGAATCTCCGCCAGCTTGTGGCGGTTTTGCGATGCAAGAACAACTCTCATAGGGTGATATACCTCCGCAGCAGGGAGCACAGCTCCCTGTTGCCTTTCTCACAGAGCTCCAGAAGCTTTTGCTGTTCCTCCCGGGTGTAGGGTCTCGCCTCTCCGGTGGCCTGGATCTCCACGATGCGCCCATCCGAAGTCATGACACAGTTCATATCCACCATGGCGTGGCTGTCCTCTTCGTAGCACAGATCCAGCATCGGCGTGTTGTCTACCAGCCCGGCGGAGATCGCGCTCACATAGTCATTCAGCGGAATGGAGGCGAGTTCTCCGCGCTCCACCAGCCGCTGCAGGGCCAGAGCCAGGGCCAGGAAGCCGCCTGTCACCGAAGCTGTCCGGGTGCCGCCGTCTCCCTGGAGCACATCACAGTCCACGATAACGGTCCGCTCTCCGAGGGCGGAGAGGTCCGCCGCGCTACGCAGGCTCCGGCCGATCAAGCGCTGGATCTCGGCGCTCCGGGCGGAGAGCTTCAGCTTGGAAATGTCCCGCTTGGAGCGCTCCCGGTTTGCCCGGGGCAGCATGGAATACTCTGCCGTGATCCAGCCGCCCTGTTGCACATGGGGCGGCACTTTATCCTCCACAGAGGCGTTACAGAGGACCACCGTGTTGCCCATCTCGATCAGGCAGGAGCCCTCGGCAAATTTCGTAAAATGCGGTGTGAGCTTGACTGTCCGAAGCTCATCCACTTTTCGTCCGTCGATCCGTATCATACGCTGTCCCTCAAATCAGTGCTTCCACAAATTCCCGGCTGCTGAAGGGCATGAGATCGTCAATGCCCTCGCCCACGCCGATGTATTTGACTGGGATCTGCAGGCTGTCCGCCACGGCGATCACAATGCCGCCCTTGGCTGTGCCGTCCAGCTTGGTCAAGACGATGCCGGTCACACCGGCGATCTGCTGGAATTGGCGTGCCTGAATCAAGCCGTTTTGTCCCGTCGTACCGTCCAGAACCAGCAGGACCTCCTTGCTGGCGTTCGGCAGCTCCCGGTCGATGATCCGGCTGATCTTGCCCAGCTCGTTCATGAGGTTTGCCTTGTTGTGCAGACGCCCGGCCGTATCGCAGATGATGACATCCACATTGCGGGCCTTTGCGGCAGAAATACCGTCGTAAACGACAGAGGCAGGGTCCGCCCCCTCATTCTGCCGGACAAGCTCCACACCCGCCCGTTCAGCCCAGATCTCCAATTGGTCGGCCGCGGCGGCGCGGAAAGTGTCCGCCGCGCAGAGCAGGACCCGCTTGCCCTCCTCGGCCAGCTGGTTGGCCAGCTTACCGATGGTGGTGGTCTTGCCGACGCCGTTGACGCCGATGACCAAAATCACGGAAGGTCTGGTTTCCAGGTTCAGGCGCGTGTTCCCCTGCTCCAGCATTTCTGTCAAAATGTCCTGCAGGGCACGGTGCACCTCTTCCTCCTGGCGAAGCTTTTGCGCACCGACCCGCTCGCGCAGGGCCTCCACAGCCTTGACGGCAGTATCCACGCCCATATCCGCCAGGATCATGCGCTCTTCCAGCTCGTCATAGAACTCATCGTCCACGCCCCGGAAGGCGGGGAAGATATTGCCAATGCTTTTCTTGGTCTTGGAGAGACCTTTTTTAATTTTTTCAAAAAAACCCATATTTCAAACCTCATCGGTAGTTATTGTTGATTCAGACCCAGTTCTTTTTCCAGTCCATCCAGATCCAGGTGCAGGATCTTGGAGACGCCCTGCTCCTGCATGGTGACGCCAAACAGCGCGTCCGCCTCTTCCATGGTGCCGCGGCGGTGGGTGATGACGATAAACTGTGTCTTGGAACACAGCTGCCGCAAATAGTTGGCATAGCGTTCCACATTCCGGTCATCCAGCGCAGCGTCGATCTCATCGAGCATGCAGAAGGGCGTCGGGCGCACCTTCAAGATGGAGAAGTACAGGGCGATGGCCACGAAGGCCTTCTCACCGCCGGAAAGCAGGGTAATGGTTTTCAACTGCTTGCCGGGGGGCTGCACCTTGATCTCGATACCGCAGGCCAGCGGATCGTTGGGGTCCTCCAGCTCCAGGGATGCCCGGCCTCCGCCGAACATCTCCACGAAGGTCTCGCCAAAGTAGTGGTTGATCCGGGTGAATTCGCCCACAAAGATCTCCGTCATCTGCTTGGTGATATCCCGAATGATCCCCTCCAGATCTCGCTTGGACTGCAAGACATCATCTCGCTGGCCGGAGAGGTATGTATAGCGCTCGTTGACCCGCTCATATTCCTCTATGGCGCCGAGGTTCGGCGTGCCGAGGCCGTGCAGCTTCCGGCGCAGCTCAGCCACCTTGCGATTGGCGGCGGCCACCGATTCCAGCGCAGCTGCATAGGCAGGTGCAGTCGATGGCGTCAACTCATAGCTGTCCCAGAGCTTGTCCACGATCTGCTTTTCCTCCATCTGGGAGGTATTCCGCTTTGCTTCCAGGCGGGCGCATTCGCGCTCCAGATCGATGATGTCCTTATTCTTCTGCTGGGCGTCCCGGTCGGCGGCAGTGCGTTGGGCTTCCAGCTCGTTCCGCTGCTCCAATGCCTCCCGGTGGGCCGTGCGCAAAAGCTCGGTTTTGGCGGTTTGTGCCTGCAAAGCGTCCTTGTTTTCCTCGATCCGCGTCTCTAAGGCGCGCATTTGCGTCTCAAGGCCGTCGATCGATTCCTGCTTTTGGCTTCGGTCGCCCTCCATGGAGGCAAACAGTTCCTCCAGACGGCGCAGCGCCTCCATTGCGGTCAACTTCTCCGCGTTCAGCGCGGCCACCGCCATCTTTTTTTCGGTGAGTTCGTCTGTCAAGCCGCTGCCCTCCTGGCTCAGCGCGCTTTGATCCACCGAAAGCGCATCGATGGAGGCGGATATCTCCTTTTCCCGGGCCTCCAGAGTCTCACAGTCCCGCTGCAATGCGTCTCGCCGACGCGAATCAGTTCCGATTTGGGCCCCAAGCATGTCGATCTCCCGCTGGTTTCCCGCACAGGCTTGACAAATGGCATCATACAAGACGCTGTATTGTTTTTCCTCGCCTTCAAGGCGAAGGATCTGATCCTCAAATTCACGAAGCTTTCCCTGGATGGCAGACTGTTCATAGCCCACCAGATCCCGCTGGCGGTTGGCCTCGGCGCTCTGCCGGGCAAAGTCCTCCTTCTGGGCGTTCAGCTTGGCGATCTGGGCCTCCAGGCGGCTGATCTCATTGGCACGGGACAATACGCCGGCTGAGCGGCTCACGCTGCCGCCGGTCATGGAGCCGCCCGCGTTCATGACCTGCCCGTCCAGGGTAACGATCTTAAAGCGGTTCTTGTATCGGCGGGCCATGGCGATGGCGTCGTCCAGGTTTTCCGTGATGACAGTACGGCCCAGCAGATTCTCCACCACAGGACGGTAGCGCGCATCATAGCGGACCAGGTTGGAGGCAATGCCCACAAACCCGTGGCAATTCTCCACGCCCTGTTCCTGGAGAACGCGGCCCTCCACCGCGGACAGCGGCAGAAAGGTCGCTCTGCCGACATCTCGCAGCTTGAGCTGCTGGATCGCCTGTTTGGCGTCCTCCTCCGCGGAAACCACCACATGCTGCATGGCGCTGCCCAGAGCGATCTCCATTGCTACAGAATAGCGGTCGTCGGTCTGGATCAAGCGGGACAGCGGCCCATGGATATTCCGAAGGCTTCCGGCCTCCGCCTGCTGCATCACAAACTTGACGGCCTTGGAAAAGCCTTCATATTCCCGTTCCATTTCCCGGAACAGATGCAGGCGGGAGCTGGCGGTATCCAGCTTCACGCCGCAGTCCTGCAGCGCCTGGCGGAGTTCTTCCGCCTTCTCCTCCCGGGCCTTCTGGCGAAGGGCGTATCCTGCAAGGGAATTCTTGCAGCCCTCTGCCGCCTCGCGGGCCTTTGAGAGGGCCTTGCGGCAGGCAGACAGCTTCTCTTCGGTCTCGCTCCGTCTGGTTTGCGCGGTGTCGCGGTCGGTACAGAGTTCCTTCTCCCGCTCCCGGCTTCGTTCCAACGCCTCCGCCAGTGCGGCAATGTCCGCACGCTTGGCAGCCAGATCGGCCACGCAGGCGGCATGGCGGTTGCGCAGCTCCAAATAGCTTCGGTTCATGCCCTCGGTGGAGGCGGTCAACAGGTCCAGCTCTTTCCGGATCTCTGCAAGGCGAAGCTCCAGCGTCTTAGTTTCCTGGTCGATCTCCCCGAGGCGGCTTCTACGCTCTTGGATCTGATTTCGCAGATCCCGGCGGCGTCCATCCTCATCAGCAAGCTCCTGGCGCAATCTGGAGAGATTCTCCGCCGCGTTGCGCCTCTCGCCTTCCAGCACATCCGAGCGTCCGGAGATGCGCTGCAATTCAGCTTCCGCCTCGGAGATCCGCTCCCGGCGAGTCTCGATCTCCACATCCCGTTCCCGCAGCTCCCCATTCAAGCGCTCAGAGCGGCGATACAGGGCATCCAGGTTTTCATGTTCCTGATTCAGGATAAATGCTGCCGCGTTGTAGTCTTCCTCCGCTTTTTTGGCGGCAGCGGCCAGGCTTTCCAGGCTGTGCAGCCACAGCGCGACCTCCTGTCCTTTGAGTTCGTCCCGCAGGGCCAGGTATTTTTTGGCCTTCTCCGACTGTTCTCGCAAGGGCTCCACCTGGAGCTCCAGCTCAGAGATTTTGTCGTTGATGCGCAGCAGATTGTCTTCCGTGCGCTCCAGACGGCGCTCCGTCTCCTCCTTGCGGTGACGGTATTTGGAGATACCGGCGGCCTCCTCGAAAATCTCGCGGCGATCCGTGCTCTTGACGGCAAGGATCTCATCGATCCTGCCCTGAGAAATATTGGAATAGCCCTCCTTGCCCAGGCCGGTATCCATAAACAGCTCGTTCACATCCCGGAGACGGGCGGATTGTTTATTGATATAGAATTCGTTTTCACCGGAGCGATAATAGCGCCGCGTGATCATCAGCTCGTCGCTGTCGATCGCAAAATACCGATCCGAATTGTCAAAGACCAGGCTGGCCTCGGCGAAGCCAAGTTGGGGGCGTTTGAGCGTTCCTCCAAAAATCACATCCTCCATCTTGACGCCACGGAGCGATTTGGAGCTCTGCTCGCCCATGACCCAGCGAATGGCGTCGGAGATATTGGATTTGCCGGAGCCGTTGGGGCCGACAATGGCCGTGATTGCTCCGTCAAATTGGAGCCGGATCTTATCCGGAAAGCTCTTGAACCCCTGAAGGTCCAGTGATTTTAGATACACAGGTGCACTCCTACTCATAGAAATTCACTATATTATAGCAGAATTCGTTTTCTATTGCAAGACGCGAATTTATGTTTTTGCCGGAAGTGCAAAAAAATCCTGTTTCCGCTTCTGCTTCTTGATTTGTACCCGCATCGGCGGTATAATACGCTGAGATATAAAAATGCAGTATCATCCACTGCAGGAGGAAGATTTCCATGGATATTCAGTTATACGAGAAAACCAAAGCTGCACAACACGCGCTGCATTCTTGTCCCGAGCTCCCTGGCGCGGAGACGCAAACGCGGGCTTTTATTCAATCATTCCTGCAGGAGAATACCTCCCTGCAGATCGTGTCCAGAGGGACCTGGCTCTACGCGAAGCACGACGAGGGCACGGCAAAAACCGTCGTTGTCCGGGCGGACCACGATGCGGTCCCCACCCCTTGCGGCCCCCGTCATCTTTGCGGACACGACGGCCACACTGCCGCCCTGTTGGGCTTGGCTTTGCTGCTGGAGGGCAAGGCCCTCGGGAAAAATGTCATTCTTCTCTTCCAGCCTGCCGAGGAGACCGGCGCCGGCGCGGCGGCGTGCTGTGAACTGTTTTCTTTGGAGGGCTTGACACGGGAAAACGCCTGCATACTCGGCTCTCACAATATCCCCGGGGAACCCATGGGCACAGCCCTCTTCCGGCGGGGCACCTTTGCCTGTGCCTCCTGTGGCCTGGATATCGGCCTGCATGGCAGTCCCACCCACGCCGCCTACCCGGAGAACGGGATCAATCCCAGCGCGGCCGTGGCGCAGCTTGCGCTGGAGCTGCCCGTCCTCGCGGCGCATACTGCAGAAAAGCACCACTGCATGACGCTGGCCACCATCGTTGGCCTTCGAAGCGGCGAGCGCGCCTTTGGTGTTGCCGCCTCGGAGGGCAGCCTGTGGGTCACGCTCCGGGCCGAGACGGCTGCCGCCTTTGACGAACTGAACAACCGGGCAGACCAGGCTGTGCGCAATGCCGCCAATACCAATCAACTTCGTTTTACTGTGAAGCGCGAGGATGTCTTCCC
Source organism: Oscillospiraceae bacterium (assembly GCA_017419715.1). GTDB lineage: Bacteria > Bacillota > Clostridia > Oscillospirales > Oscillospiraceae > JAFRPC01. Next base: position 55,371 of record JAFOKO010000069.1, read on the forward strand.
TGCCACAGAAAACGACCCTGCCCTCCAGGATGCCTTGGAGACTGCCTGCAAGGCACAGGGCGTCTCTTACAAATATCTGGACCAGCCCTTCCGCTGGTCGGAGGATTTCGGTCACTACGGGCAGCATGTTCCCGCCTGCTTCTTCGGGATCGGCGCGGGGCTCGATACGCCGCCCCTGCACACGGAGCACTATGCCTATCCCGATGATCTCGCGTCGGTAACTGCCGCGCTGTTTTTCGATATTCTGTCGTCCCTGTGACCCGTACAGCCGGGTCGCGGGCTTTTCGGAATGCGAGCATTCTGCGAGGCTTAGCCAGTGTCCTTGCGCTGCCGGAAACGCGGCACTGTCTGACGCCAAGATCAGAACCATGCCTCTCGGCAAAATCGCGTGAGTTCTTTTGATCCGCGCCTTGGTCGTCCAGATCCCCGCACTTTTTTACAGTTGATCCCGCACCACAAAAAACCTGCCGATGATCGTCGGCAGGTTTTTTGCTTCATCAATTGCTTCTTTTCCGTTTGCGGATCACGGCAGCTCCAGGAAGGATTTCAGGAAGTCTGCGGTTTTCTGCATGGTAGCTTCCTCAAAGGGACTGTCCAGCCCTGCCTCGTTCAGCACGAAGGAGAATTTCCTGTGGTGCGTACGGTTCAGCAGACGGCAGTAGGCTTCAACGCCTGCGCCGGGCTGCTCAGCCTCCAGACGGCAGACCTGCATGGAGGCCATTCCGGCGGTGGAATAGCTGACGACATAGGAAGGACACAGGAAAAAGTGCTGAATATCGACCCAGTGCATTTTATCGAGCGCATAGGCCTCTTGGAATGCGTAATCCTTTGCGCACTGTGCATAGATAGAATCGATTTTGTCTACGGTGATTTCTTCGGGCGCCAGCGTGTAGACCTGCATTTCAAAGTCCGCAAAAGCCGCTTGCCGAATGATGGTGTACATCATTAAATCTCGCAGAATGACGCGGAGGCCGCTTTCGCGTTTTGTTTCGTCAAAGGCAGGGTTGTATGCTGTAGCGAGAAACTCCATCCCAGTGGAATAGATCTCGGCAATGTCCTGCCCCATATCATCCCCGTAGTTGCAATAAGAATCAACAAAATGTCCGAATTCGTGGATGAGGGCATCGAAATCTCCGTACGCGGTGAAAAGAATGGGGGCCTCATAAGAAGGGAGGTAGGTCTGATAGCTGGTGGGGTACTTGGACGAGGAATCCGAATTGTCGTACAACTGATGCCCCTCCATAAACCGGAAGGCTTCCAGAATGGGGTCCCCCAACTGTTCCACTGTCTCGGAAAGCTGAGTGATCTCCTGCGATTTCGCTACGAAGGGATATGTCGCGTTCGTCAGCATGGGGTTATGCCCCGCCATGCTTTTTACAAGAGGAACCAGCTGCTCCCGGACGAGGCGCAAATACTCCTGCGTTTGCGACGGCGTATAATCCCGGTGGAAGGCGACGGCGTACCTGTAATCGGAATAGTTATCATATCCCTTCGTGGCAGCGATCTGCTGACGCAGCTTCACGAGCTCCACGAAGATGGAAGACATTGCGTCGTGATACTGTGCTTTCGTGGAGCTGTCCCAATCCCAGGATGTCTCCGTTTCAAGATATTGATGTAGCAGCGCGTTTTCCTCAGCCGTCAGGCGGAGATATTCTGCTCCACCGGCCTGAAAATCGTCATAGTCTTCAAAAAAACCTGCGCCAAAATAGGCCTGTTCCAGGGCGCCCCGGCAGGGAGAGGCGGCAAAAGCGGCATAGAGTGTGGACTCTTTTTCCTCCAAAACCGTATACTGCGCCTCACAGAAGTCGTATTCATCAAAATAATAGTCTACGCTCGTATCCAGGCAATACCGGAAAGACGCGATCCCATACATCGTTTCAAAGGACTGGCGTTCGGGCAGGAGCGCATAGTAGTCCGCAAGCAGAGCTTCCGCGTCGCTGCAATCGGCGGCCTTTGCCGTGAGCGCGTCGTAGGCTGCAAGCAGACTATCGGTATCCGGACGGGCGTAGGGCATTTCGGAAAGATTCGGGATCGTGAGCGCTTCCTGGGGCAGGAAGCTCATTTTTCCGCCGTTTTGCCAGCGGACCGGTACCCCTCCGTCCTGGGCTTCGCTTGCCAATGCTGTTTCGGCAGCTTCGGTCATCGGAGGATTTGTCTCCGACGCGGGCACAGACGCCTCCGTGGCAGCAGGAGCATTCGTGCATGCTGTGCAGCAGAGGCTCAGCAGAAGGACTGCCGACAGCAGCAGGGCGATCAATCGTGTGTGTTTCATGTTGTCTTCTCCTCTTCGTGTTTTATGTGCAGTTTGATCCTGCACTACTCTTTAGTGGCTTTTTTTCGCATTTCGTTACATAAAAACGAAAAGAAACAGAAAATAATCCCGCCGACTTTCGTCAACGGGATCATCGTCTATGGTGGAGCTGAGGGGAGTTGAACCCCTGTCCGAAAACAACTTGGCAGGAACTTCTCCGGGCGCAGTTTGTTATTTGCATTCCCTCGACGGCACGGGAACAAACACCCTTACCGCCTTGGTAGCTTCATGATGCATGGTGCGGGCAAAGCTTACCGCACGCACGGTCACCACTCAAATCACACCCGAGCCCCGGCTCGTGGTCCTTCCGGGGCGGATGGGCCGCTAATTAAGCAGCAGCCAGAACGAGATTATCGTTGTCAGTTAATTTAAAAAAGTTGCCCAGTTTAAGGAGGTTAGACACCTCCGCCCGCTATTCCAACCTCACTATCCCCGTCGAAACCGGTACAGCCCCGGATCATCTGCCATAGGGATCTGCTAATTTTTTGGGCTCCGGGTAGGATTCCCCAAGGGTATCCACACGGATCGACGCCATTTTCTGTTCTTGTAGAGGCCGGTCATTCATATCCACCTTGACAGACGCGATTGCATCCACCACTTCCAGGCCTTCGGTGAGCTTGCCAAACGCGGCGTACTGTTTATCCAGATGCGGAGAATCCTGGTGCATCAGGAAAAACTGGCTGCCTGCAGAATTGGGATGGGAAGAGCGTGCCATGGACAGGACGCCGCGCTTGTGCTTGAGCTTGTTGTCCACGCCGTTGAGAAGAAACTCTCCCTTGATGCAGTAGCCGGGGCCGCCCATGCCGGTTCCGGTGGGATCGCCGCCCTGGATCATGAACCCGCGAATGACGCGGTGGAAAATCAGACCGTCATAAAAGCCCTGGTTCGCCAGGTGAATAAAATTGTAGACGCTTTGCGGCGCGACATCGGGGTAGAGCTCCCCTTTCATCACCGCGCCGTTTTCCATGGTAATTGTAAAAACAGGATTGGACATCGTATTGTTTCCTTTCCGATCAGTGATTTCTCTCTTTCAATGCGCGGTCGATCTGCCGTTTCGCATCCCGCACCGCGGCGTCATCGCGTTTGTCGTACAGCTTCTTGCCGCGGCAGAGCGCCACTTCCACTTTGACCCGCGAGTCTTTGAAGTAGACCGACAGAGGAATGATGGAGTAGCCGTCCTGCTTGACCTTTCCGAACAGGCGATTGATCTCCCGCTTGTGCATCAGAAGGCGGCGCGGACGCAAAGGATCTTTGTTGAAGATATTCCCTTTTTCGTAGGGCGCGATATGGAGCTGCTTGATGAAGATCTCCCCGTCTTTGATCTGGCACCAGGCTTCCTTCAGGGAGACTGTGCCGGCCCGGATGGATTTCACTTCCGTGCCAACCAACTCAATGCCCGCCTCAAAGCTCTCTTCAATAAAGTACTCATGGCGCGCCTTCTGGTTCTTTGCCACGATCTTTACGCCGGAGGCTGCCATGGAATCACCTCATCCTCTCTCAAACTTGCGCCTTATTATAGCACAGGGCAGTACCAACATGCAAGTCTTTTTCCGGTGCGTCAAAAATATTTTTTTGAATTATGAATAAACTCTTTACCTTTCCCGCTGTTTATATTATAATAGGCAAGATGTTTTATGAAGGCACCGAAGGGAGAGAGCATCATTGAAAGCAAAAAAGAAAAAACAGATGTCGATCTATTCCAAAGCGGTCGTTTGCCTTGCCTGCTTCGTCGGGTTTTTCAGCATTTTTGCAATTCCCATGGGTTTGGGAAACGCGCTAAACACACTGATGAACACTGCATACAAGCTGTTGACCGACACGGTCTTCTACATCATGGCAATCGCCGTGATCGCAGGCGCGCTGTCCGATCTGTTGACAGAGTTCGGGGTCGTTGCGCTGTTGAACAAGCTGCTTTCCCCCATGATGGGGCCCCTGTTCGGAATGCCCGGCGCTTCCGCTCTGGGCATCGTTTCGACCTATCTTTCCGACAACCCCGCGATCCTCACGCTGGCTGACGACAAAAAATTTCGGCGTTTTTTTAAGGCCTATCAGATCCCTGCGCTGACCAACCTCGGCACGGCGTTCGGCATGGGCCTGATCGTGACCAGCTTTACGCTTGGCATGGGCAGCATGCTGAAAGGCCGTGTTTGGCTCGCGGCGCTGTGCGGGAATCTGGGCGCCATCATCGGCGCCATTATCTCCACCCGGATCATGCTGCATTTTATGAAGAAAGCATACGGTTTAGAGGCCCCCGCCCTGCAGGAGCAATTCGTCGATGAAGCCGCGACGCAAACCGCCCATCATAAGGGCTTTCTGCATGTGCTGGACGCGCTCATGGAGGGCGGCAAGAAAGGTGTAGACATGGGCCTTGCCATTATTCCCGGCGTTTTGATCATTTGCTCCATCGTCATGATGCTGACCAACAGCAGACCGACCGCCCAGTATAAGTTCGCCATGATCCGGCACGAAACGCTCAGCGGGGGCATCATTTCGACGGATCTGATCGAAATCCCGGACAGCGGCAACTACATCCTTCGCATTCAGCCGGACAGCAGCATTGCATACTGGTCCAAGCAGTCTCCCGAAGAGGACGAGCCGTCTTATTCCTTTGCCAACGGGCGAACCTTTGTGGAAGGCGAAACGCTCTATGTCAAGCTGCCGCCTTCCGGCTTCGGCGATAATGAAACCAACTACAGCCTTGTGCTGTACAAAGCCGATGAAACCACGAAAATTGAAATCCCTTTGACTCCGATCCCGGACGCTGAACGGGAATTCAGCTGCACGATCCCCCAGGAGCCCTATCACGGCAGGGAGTTTGAGGGGGTTGCGATCCTGCCGTGGATCGCCAACCAGATCGGCTTTTTGCTGAAGCCCCTGTTTGGGTTTTCCAGCGCGGAAGCCATCGCGGTGCCTGTGACAGCACTGGGCTCTGCCGGCGCCGCTCTGGGTATGATCCCCGGTTTTGCAAAAGACAGGCTGATCGGCGTCAACGATTTGGCTGTCTTTACTGCAATCTGCATGTGCTGGAGTGGATACCTGAGTACCCATGTTTCCATGATGGAGGTCTTAGGCTGCCGTGAACACACCGGGAAGGCCATCATCAGCCACACCATTGGCGGGCTTTGTGCCGGCATTTCCGCCCACTGGCTATTCGTGCTCTTTGACATGCTCTTTAACATGTTCTAATTCTTACATTTCCGCATGTTGGCGGAAAAGGAGGCTATATGGCACAGCAGATCCTTGAGTATAAATGCCCCTGTTGCGGCGGGATCATCGAATTTGATTCCGGCACGCAAAAGATGAAATGTCCGTACTGTGATACGACCTTCGATCCCTCTGCCCTGCTGGAAATGGATGCGGCGCTGAATCAGCAGCAGCCGGATCAGCTGGAATGGGATACTCCTCAGGAATCGTTCAGCAATGCAGAAACGGACGGGATGAATGTCTATACCTGTCAATCCTGCGGCGGTGAGATCATCGCCGACGCAACCACCGGCGCAACCAACTGTCCCTTCTGCGGCAATCCGGTGGTGTTGACTGGCGCCTTTGCCGGTGCGTTGAAGCCGGATCTGATCATCCCCTTCAAGCTGGGCAAGGAGGACGCCAAAGCGGCGTTGCGGAAGCACATGAGTGGGAAAAAGCTCCTGCCAAGGCTTTTTTCCAAAGAAAGCCACTTGGACGAGATCAAAGGCGTCTATGTTCCCTTCTGGCTCTATGGAGCCGATGTATCGGCCAGCTACAATTTCAAAGCCACCAAGGTCCGAAGCTGGCGTTCCGGCAACCGCGAATACACAGAGACCACCTATTTCCGCCTGGAGCGGGCAGGCGAGCTCAGCTTTGACGATGTTCCCGTGGACGGCTCCACCAAGATGGACGACGCGATGATGGAATCCATTGAGCCTTTTGACACGAAGGAAGCTGTTCCCTTTCAGACGGCCTTCCTTTCCGGCTATTATGCAGATAAGTACGATGTAGACGCAAAGCAAAGCATCGACCGGGCCAACACCCGCATCAAGAACAGCACCCAGGAGGCGTTTTCCGCAACCGCGACCGGCTACGGCGCGATCACCACGGAATCCTCCTCCGTTCAGATCAAAAACGGAAAAGCAAAATACGCCATGTATCCTGTCTGGCTGCTTACGACGAATTACCAGGGGAAAAGCTATCAGTTTGCCATGAACGGCCAAACCGGCAAGCTTGTGGGAGACATGCCGGTGGACAAGAAGCTGTTTTGGAAGTGGCACATGATCTACACCGCCATCTGCAGCGGCGTGAGCTGGATCATTCTCTACTTCTTCCTGCTTCACTAAGGAGGTGCCGTGATGAAACGCTTATGGACCTTGCTTCTTTCCCTGCTTTTGATCGCAAATCTGGCTGGGCGCATCTACGCATCCGACGATACGAGCCTTCCTATCACCGAAACACAGAACGCCGCCTATGTTGTCGACGACGCGGACCTCCTCACCAGCAGCGAAGAGGCTGAATTAGCCCGTCGGGCCGAGGAGATCAGCCAGCGGCAGCACTGTGATGTGGTGATCTTGACAGAGCAAACGCTCCAGGGAAAAACGCCCCAGCTCTTCACCGAGGATTTCTATGTTGACAATGGCTATGGCTACGGTGCGGACCACAGCGGAATGATCCTTTTGCTCTCCATGGAAGAGCGCGATTGGTATCTGGCCACCCGCGGTGACGCGATCCAGGCGATCACCGACCAGGGCCGTGAATACATGTGGAGCAAATGCAGCTCCAACATGTCCGACGGCAATTATGCGGCCGGGTTCCGCAACTACTTAAGCACGGTCGATACCATGCTTTCCGCCTATAACGGAACGCTTTCCGACAAAGAGCAGGATGCGTTTCAGCGGGACTTCAACAAGTTTCTTGGTGTTCGAAATCGGCCCGGCATCGTAAAAACGACTGTCATTGCCTTGATCGTCGGTTTTTTGCTTGCCTTTCTCTTCTCCGCAAGCCTCAGGGCTCAGCTGAAATCCGTGCGGATGAAGTATAACGCTACGAATTATCGTCGTCCGAACAGTATGCATCTAATCAAAAACAGAGACATTTACCTCTATGCAAATACGACCTCCCGAGTGATCGAGACCCAGCGTTCCTCCAGCGGGGGCGGAAGCTCCACCCATACCCATTCCTCCGGCGCAAGCTTTGGCGGCGGAGGCGGCAAGTTCTGAATCCTCTCAAACAAGGCCTTCGGTTCCGTCCGATGGCCTTGTTTTGTTTCGATCCGGCACGGAATAAGAACATAAGCTATGGGATCGGCTCGAAAAAGTAAAAAAAACAGTTTACTTTTTTATGCCGTTCTGATAAGATAATAATGTTGGGCATTTTGTGTCAATTGTCCCAGACTACACAAGAAAGGCAGAGATACTGATTTATGGAACAGAAGCACAGCCAGACGAGCGAAACACGAAAACCGGATCATCCTTTGATTGCAATACTGAAATTTCTCCCCTTGTTTTTGTTTGCAGGGTTAGTTCTGTTTTTTAAGTTTGATCTTTTGATCGCAGCGCCGATTGCCAGCTTTTTTGCCATTGTCGTCTATATGTTGACCTCAAAGGTCAAATTTGGCGACGCCTTTGAGCAGGGCATGGAAGCGACGAAAAAGATCATTCTGGTTTTCTTTATTTTGATGTTTGCCACCACAGTCGGCGAGTGCTTTATGAAAACCGGCGTCGGTGCAGCCATGATCCATCTGGCGCTGAAGCTTGGCGTATCCGCCCGAACCATTGCGCCGGTCTGTTTGTTGGTTTGCTCCCTGCTCTCTGTGGCTACAGGCTCCTCCTGGGGCACCTTCGCAGCTTGCGCCCCGATTTTTCTCTGGCTCAGCCACATCGTCGGCGGCAACGCCGGCTTGACGGTCTGTGCAATCGCCGGCGGTTCCTGCTTTGGGGATAACATCGGCATGATCTCCGATGTGACGGTCCTCAGCTGCGGGATGCAGAACATTAAGATCATCGATCGCGTGAAGCATCAGCTTTTCTGGTCCGTTGGCTGCCTGCTCCTTTCCGGTATCGTGTTTTATTTGGTCGGCCTGCTTGGAATGAAGTTGCCCGCTACCACCGGCGATGTTGCGGAAGCGATCTCCAAGATCGATGCCGGAACCATGGAAAAGCTGCACGAGGAACGAGAATCTGCATGGCAGATGCTGAACCAGCTGCAGCAGAATATTCCCTACTACATGATCATTCCCGTCGTCGTCGTTATTGGCTTAAGCTTCTTGAATATCCACACCCTGCTTTGCCTGGGCGCGGGCATCTTCTCTTCTCTGATTCTCGGTACCATCGCCGGCACGATCAGTCTCTCCGATTGGTTCTCCGCGACCGGCATTATCTTCAAGGGCTTTGAATCTGCTGGCAGCTGGGTCGTGGTCATGATGATGTGGATTTCCGTCTTTGGCGGTGTGATGAACGCCATGGACGCCTTCGCCCCCTTGAAGCGCTTTGTGGTGCGGATCTCCGGAAATATCCACCATCTGATGGGCTGGTGTTCCGTCCTGTGCCTGCTAGGCAACGCCGCTCTGGCAGACGAGGCCGCTCAGGTCTCTACCATGTCTCCAATCGTGCGTGATATCGTTGAGCAGAATACAGAATGTGACTCAGAAGCCGACGCCTACGGCCTTCGCGTCAAGCTGGCCACCTTCACCTCCGCCATGGGCATTTACGGTTCGGAGCTGATCCCCTGGCATTGCTTCCCTGTCTTCTTTGCAGGCATCGCCTCCATGGTGTATCCCCTGCAGGAGTTCACCCCCATCGACATTATCAGCAAGAACTTTACAAGCTTTATCATGATCTCTTCCATTCTGGTTCTTACCTTTACCGGCTGGGACCGCTTCATTCCCAAGTTTGGCCTCCCCAAGGGCGCACGCTTGAAAAAACAGCGCTGATGCTTTGCACAGCGCACACGCAATAGAATTCAAAAACTTTTTCACTTTTTTTCATTTAGGGCTTGACTTTTTCGGATTTTTTGCTATAATAACGGAGCTGATTGCGAAACGCTGTTATAGCTCAGCCGGTAGAGCGCATCCTTGGTAAGGATGAGGTCCCCGGTTCAAATCCGGGTAACAGCTCCAACAGGAAACCCTTGAAAAACCTATGTTTTTCGGGGTTTTCTGTTTTGTCTGAAAGTCTCTTCTACCCTGCCCCTTGTCGAAAAGTATTGAGCAAAGTATTGAGTCGGGTAAAAAACTGGGTCAATCACTATTTTTGTGGGATCGATTGCCATCCTTGACTGAACCTGCGAGAAATGCTTATACGGCATTGCCGACGGCGAGGAACTCAAGAGCAACTTCTGCCGGGATCTGTCGTCGGACGAAAAAATATAGCATTTCTCACAGAACCCGTCAAGGACAAGCCCCTGAAGGGGTGGCAATCAAGCCTCTGGCTCAGAATCTAAGAGCAACTTGGGGCAATATGCTACCCGTAAATGTCGGATAATCCTGCAGTTGCATAGCTTTTGCGTGTTTGTAGACCTTTTACACCATCCCACAAGAAAAGTGATTGAGCCATGAAAATGAAAAAACACAAAACAAAAGTTTTGAAGATGTTTGGCGTAATCGTGGTGATCCTTGTTGTTGCACTTGCAATCCTTGAACGGCTCGGCTTTCGTTTCATATCCAAAGAGGCCGGGGTTCTTCGCCTTCTGCGCTTCCCGGAGGCGTCCGTTTGAGCGCAGCTCCAGATCTCTTCCAGTATACTCATTTCCTCACCTCCTCCCGTCCGGCGAGAGGCGTCCATGGCGCACACTGTGCGCCGCTACCGAAGGGTTCTTTCTCGATCATAAAACAAGGCGACGCTGCATTGGAAAGTTCCGATACAGCGCCGCCTTATTTTGTCATTTGCATTGCCGTGAGATCGATCCATTACTTCACTTTTTTCCAAAACTCCAGACCAAAGATCACTTTTTCGGCAGTAGATCCACTGCATAGAATGTCTCAGTCTATTATAACGCTTCCAGCAACGCACCGTTCTGATCTGGTAATTCAAAATCGGGTGCGGGTATGCCAATGATTCAATTAAAAGATAATCGTTTGCTCTTTCAAACTGCCGAAAACACTTCCCTTTCGTGGGAATCTATGGTATACTGCAGGAAACGGGATGAGAAAGGTGCATGTTTTTCGAGTTGCGGCATTATGATACTGCTTTGCTTCGGTAAAGAAATCCAGAAACGCGCAAAGGCGCTTCTGGAACAGGCAGAGGGATGGTCTCCGGCGGCTTAGTCTTTGTCTACAGCGTCGCGGTTTTTGACTGTAAGGCAATTCGTGTATTCTTCACAGAAAAAGATTGATTCTCATTTCTATTCTTGCTACAATAACCATACGCAAATTCGAGCAGACCGAAAGCCATACACACAAAACCCAGAACAGGAGGGACAAAACACAAATGAGACAGCGAATTCTATCTCTTTTCCTCGCGCTTGCCTTGCTCTGCAGCTTGCTGCCACAGATGGGCTTGACCGCCCACGCATCAAGCTTCTCCGGCACCTGCGGCGCGGAGAGCAACGGAAGCAATTTGACCTGGACATTTGACGAGGACACCGGCCTGCTTACCATTGAGGGCAGTGGAAGAATGGCAGACTATGATCGGGAAAACGGTGCACCATGGAATGCCTACGCCGAAGCAATCAGTGCTGCCAGTCTGCCAGAGGGCATGACGAGCATTGGTGACTTTGCATTCTACGGCTGCAGCTCCCTGACGAGCGTGACGATCCCCGACAGCGTGACGAGCATCGCTGTACATGCATTTGGAGATGGTTCGACTGCAGAAGGGTCTGAAGCGGAATCTGCGGTTGCCTTTACCGTCCGTGGGATGGAAGGCTCTGCTGCGCAAGCCTGCGCCGAAGAGAACGGATTCACTTTTGTTCCGCTTGCAAGTTCGCCCGCGATCTTGCAGCAACCAGAATCCACAAGCGTTGTGCTGGGAGAGACCGCGACCTTCACAGTCGTTGCCTCCGGCGACAATCTGAGCTATCAATGGCAGTATCAAAAAGTCGGCGACGCGGATTGGACCCCCTGGACCGGAAAGACCTCTGCCAGTCTGAGCGTCAAGGCTTCTTCGACCAACAATGGCTGTATGTACCGCTGCGTTGTATCCAATGCAGACGGCTCCGTCATTTCGGCCCCCGCGACCCTGACCGTAATCACTGCGCCTGTGATCACGACGCATCCGGAATCCACAAGCGTCATGCTGGGAGAAGCCGCGACCTTTACGGTCGTTGCCTCCGGCGAAAGCCTGGGCTATCAGTGGCAATATAAAAGAGAAGGCGATGCGGACTGGACCGCTTGGGCCGGAAAGACCTCCGCCAGCCTGAGCGTCAAGGCTTCTTCGACCAACAATGGCTGTATGTATCGCTGCGTTGTATCCAATGCAGCCGGTTCTGTGATCTCCGACGCGGCGACTTTAACCGTTGTCCATCAATGATCCGGCAGTTGCGGCAGCAGCTTGACCTGGATCCTGGATTTGTGAACCGGCCTGCTGACCATCAAAGGCAGCGGGGCCATGGAAGATTATAGCTGGCATGAAGCCCCCTGGTACGACTACCGCGAAGCAATTACAGCGCTTAGTTTGTCGAACGGCGTGACGAGCATCGGCAACTATGCGTTCATGTACTGCACTGCCCTGACGAGCGTGACGATCTCGAACAGCGTGATGAGCATCGGCTACTATGCGTTCTCCGGCTGCACTGCGCTGACGAGCGTGACGATCCCGAACAGCGTGACGAGCATCAGCGGCGCTGCGTTCGAGCACTGCAGCGCCCTGACGAGCGTGACGATCCCGGACAGCGTGAAGAGCATCGGCAGCGAAGCGTTCATGTACTGCACTGCCCTGACGAGCGTGACGATTGAAAGCTTTGTGACGAGCATCGACGAAAGAGCATTCGGCTGGTATTACTACAGCGGATACCAGCGCGTAGATGGCTTTACGCTTTTGGCCTATAATCGAAGCACAGCGCAAGTCTACGCCGAAGAAAACGAATTCGCCTTTGTTTCTTTGGGCGATCCTGCTCCAGTTTCTGGAATCTGCGGCGGGGATGGCGACGGCAGCAATTTGACTTGGACGCTGAACCTCGTCACTGGCTTGTTGAGCATCGAGGGCAGCGGCGCAATGAAGTATAATAATTCGATGGAAGCGCCCTGGTACGACTACCGCAAAGCAATTACAGCGCTTAGTTTGCCGAACGGCATGACGAGCATCGGCGAGGGGGCGTTCAGGTACTGCACCGCCCTGACGAGCGTGACGATCCCGAACAGCGTAACGAGCATCGGCAGCCGTGCGTTCTACAACTGCAGCGCCCTAACGAGCGTGACGATCCCGAACAGCGTGACGAGCATCAGCTACAGTGCGTTCGAGTACTGCACCGCCCTAACGAGCGTAACGATCCCGGATAGCGTGACGAGCATCGGCAGCGGTGCGTTCCGCGGATGCAGTGGCCTGACGAGCGTGACGATCCCGGACAGTGTGACGAGCATCGGCTTCTATGCGTTTGAAAACTGCAGCGCCCTGACGAGCGTGACGATTGAAAGCTACTTGACGAGCATCGGCGAAAGAGCATTCGGCTGGTATTACAACAGCGGATACCAGCGCGTAGATGGCTTTACGCTTTTGGCCTACAATCAAAGCACAGCGCGAGCCTATGCCATAGAAAACGAATTCACCTTTGTTTCGCTTGGGGATCCCCCACCAGTCGTTGGAACCTGCGGTGAGGAGGGCGACGGTGACAACCTGACTTGGACTTTGAATCTGCTGACCGGCCTACTGACCATTGAGGGCAGCGGTGATATGGCAAACTATGATAAAAATGACACCTATGCGCCTTGGTACAACTACCGCAAAATAATTACAGAGCTTCGTCTGTTGAACGGGGTGACGAGCGTCGGCAACTTTGCGTTCTACGGCTGCACTGCCCTGACGAGCGTGACAGTGATCAATCCGGCCTGCAGGATCATGAAATCGAGCTATACATTTGGCAGTTCTGCCACAATGGTGATTCGAAGCACAGAAACCTCTACCGCGCACGAATACGCGAATGTGAATGGTTATACCTTTGAGGCGATCGCGCTGTGTGAATACGGACATCATAATTATCAACTCTCAGCACAGCAACTGCACACAGACACCAAAGCAGGCTGGAATCACTGGGTCTGTGCAGACTGCGGTGAGGAATACACGCAGACCGTTCCGGCGGGTCATGTTTTCACCTGCGCCAGCGATTCTTGCCCGTGGGATGGCTGTATGCAGTGCGTTTACTGTGACTGCGAGCGCGAAGGCGACGCTTCCGTAGAGCTCGTCCAGGATGCTGTGCAGACTGTGACGCTCTGGAAGGACTCAGGGGTGGCCTGGCTGCGTTTTACGCCGTCTCGGAGCGGCTTCTATCAGTTGACGACCCCATCTTTCATGTGGAAGGATGCGTTTGATGCTTCCGGCAATCAATTTAATAACAATAATTTACTCAACTTTCCCACAAGGGAAAGCGGCGAATGCAGTGTACCCTTTGTCAAGGACAATTTAATTCTTAGGGGTAGTATTTTTCAAAAAGATCGTGTATACTGGTTTCCGCTTTACCATCACGGAGGATAGTGCAACGCTGAGGAGCGACATGAGCGCCGGGATGGGTTTGCG
>JAFOKO010000070.1 GCA_017419715.1 Oscillospiraceae bacterium
ACGAATGCCATTTGCCGGAGGCAAATCATGCAGGGTGCGTTGTTTGGTTTGATTTCCATAGATCGAACATGCTTGGATCGCCCTTGCGGGCGATTGTTCGCCTAAGGCGAACCGGACGGCCAATGGCCGTCCCTACAGTGGACGGGGTAGGTTTTGCGGGTCGCAGGTGGCCGATGGCCGCCCCTACGGGGTGCGGTGCGTTCGACGGAGGGCGGACGGCAGAGTGCCGTCCCTACATGGTCGGGACGCGCGGGGCGTCGAGGACGCCGCCCCCTACGGGTGTTTCCCCGCCTGTCATTCTGAGCGAAGCGAAGAATCCGTCCCCCCCGTCTCCTATTGCCTATTGCCTCGTGCCTATTGCCTTCAGCCCCCGCTTCCCCGATTGCCTGATGCCCCGTCACTTTCTCTCATACGGCGTGCCGGTGAGCGGCAGGGTGGTGCGGCGGAGGCCGTCTCGCTGGTAGTAGGCCTCGGCGATGGCCGGGGCGGTGGGGATGGCGGTGATCTCTCCGATGCCGATAGCCCCGTTGGCGTAGGGCAAGCCCGGTTTTTCCACCACGATGGCGGTGATCTCCGGGATCTGGTCGGCCCGGAACAGGCCCAGGGTGCCGAACTTGGCCGTGGGCTTGCAGTCGACCAGAGGATAGCGCTCCGTCAAGGCGTAGCCCATGGACATGACCATGCCGCCCTCGATCTGTCCCTCACAGGACAGGGGATTGACCGCCTTGCCCACATCGTGGATGCCGTAGAGCCGCTTGATCCGGCCGCTGTCCCGGTCCAGGACGCACAGTTGCGTCGCGTAGCCATAGGCCACATGGCTCACGGGGTTGGGCAGTGCGGCCCCCAGGGGGTCGGTCTTGGCGAGATATTCGCCGTAGAATTCCTGTCCCTTCAAATCCGCCAGGCACTTCCCTTCCAGCGCCGCTGCCAGCTTCTCACAGGCGCGGCGCACGGCCTCGCCGGTGATCAGGGTCTGGCGGGAGCCGGAGCTGTCCCCGGAATCCGGCGCGATCCAGGTGTTGGAGCGCTCGTAGACGATCTGCTCCGGCTGCAAATGGGCGTTGCTGACGACCATCTGCACCAGGACCGTGCCCAGGCCCTGGCCGATGCAGGAGGCCCCGGCGTAGATATGCAGCCTGCCGTCGTCCTCAACGATCAGCTTGGCCCGGCCCCAGTCGGGCAGGCCCACGCCCACGCCCGCGTTTTTCATGGCACAGGCCAGGCCCACCGGCTCCCCGGCGGCGATCGCCGCGTCGTAGTAGGGCTTGGCGGCCTCCAGAGTCTCCACCAGGCCCGTCTCCGGGCCGACGATCTGGCCGTTGGGCAGGACGCCGCCCGGACGGATCGCGTTGCGCATACGGATCTCCCAGGGAGAAATGCCCACCCGCTCGGCCATTTCGTTCAGCAGGCTTTCGATGGCAAAGCAGGTCTGGGTCACGCCGAAGCCCCGGAAGGCTCCGGCGGGCGGATTGTTGGTATAATAAGAAGTTCCTTCGATCTCGAAGTTTTCATAGGCATAGGGCCCCGCCGCGTGGGTGCAGGCCCGCTCCAGCACCGGCCCGCCCAGGGAGGCAAAGGCTCCGGTGTCGGAGACGACGCTGGCCCGAACCCCTTGAATGACGCCGTTTTCATCACAGCCCAGGGTGAAATCCATGGAAAACGGATGGCGCTTGGGGTGGATCAGGATGGATTCCGCCCGGCTCAGCTTGACCTTCACCGGCACCCTTGCCACATAGGCGAGCAGGGCCGCGTGGTGCTGGACGGACATGTCCTCCTTGCCGCCAAAGCCGCCGCCCACCAGTTGGTTTTCCACCAGGCAGTGCGCAAAGTCCACGCCCAGCATGGCGGCGCACTCGCGCTGGGTGGTGTGGGCGCTCTGGTCGCTGGTCAAGAGCTTGACGCCGCCGTTTTCCAGGGGCAGGGCCACACAGCACTCGGGCTCCAGGAAGGCGTGCTCAGTCCAGGGCGTCTCGAAGTGACGGGAGATCACATGGGCCGAACGGGCAATGGCTCCCGCCGCGTCGCCCCGGGCCACATGCTTGTGGGCCTGGACATTGCTCTGGCTGCCCTCGAAGACCAGGGGCGCGTCGGGGGCGGCGGCCTCCGACGGATCATGCACCGCCGGCAGGACTTCATATTCGACCTTGATCAACTGTTTCGCGGCCTCCAGGGTCTCCCGGTCCCGGGCACAGACTAAGGCAATCGCGTCGCCCAGATAGTGGGTCAACTCCCCCACGCCGACCAGCGTGGGCTGATCCTTTTGAATGTGGCCCACATGGACCTGGCCGGGAATGTCCTTTTGCGTGAGCACACAGACCACGCCCGGCAGGGCCTCGGCCTCGCTCGTGTCGATGGACAGCACCCGGGCCCGGGGGTAGGCGCTCCGCAAGGCGGAGCCGTAGCACAGGCCCTCCACATAGATGTCATCCGGGTATCGCCCAGTGCCCAGCACCTTTTCCGCCGCGTCGATGCGCTGCACCCGGGAGCCCACCTGGTAATCACCGGCAGAAGGGGCTGGGAGCTTTCCTTCCCGGAAAATTTTAGCGGCGAGCAAAATGCCGTCCACGATCTTCACATAGCCGGTACAGCGGCAGATATTGTATCGGATGGCGGCTCGGGCTTCGGCCCGGGTGGGGTTTGGAACAACATCCAGCAGGGCCTTGGCGGCCAGCACCATACCCGGGATGCAAAAGCCGCACTGAACGGCCCCGGCCTCGGCAAAGGCATAGACATAGACCTCTTTTTCGAAGTCGGACAGGCCCTCCACCGTCAATACCGATTTGCCCGCCAGCTTGCCGGTAGAGGGCACGCAAGCCTTGGTCAGCTTGCCGTCGATCAGTACATGGCAGGTCCCGCACGCGCCCTCGCTGCAGCCGTCCTTAACGCTGGTGAGCTGCAGCTCGTCGCGTAGAAAACGCAGCAGCTTTTGATCCTTCTCCGCGACGACGGTCTTCCCATTCACCAGAAATTCAGCCATCCTTCAGCCCTCCTATGCAAGCGGTGTGGATTGATTAGTTGTATGATACCACATTCCCCTCTCGTTTTCAATCCATCCCCGCGAAAAACAGGACGCATAAGAGGAGCGCGTCCCCCTGCCTTCCCCCTCGGGGGACACAACAGTCCGGGGGACTGTTGTGGGTTTTATCGCCAGTGCGGCAGCTATGCTGGCGCAACTGGCATCCTTCCGCGCTGGTGTCGCCGGGCGTCTCACGGAAGCCCGGTGACGGATGAGGGGCGTTGCGGTTTCGCACTGCCTTCCCCCTCGGGGGAAGGTGGCGCCGGGCGTCTCACGG
>JAFOKO010000071.1 GCA_017419715.1 Oscillospiraceae bacterium
GCCCACCGGCATCGTGGTGCAGTGCCAGAACGAGCGCAGCCAGGTGCAGAACAAGGAGATGTGCTTCCGCTGGCTGCGCGCCCGCCTCGCCGAATTGAAGGAGCAGCAGCGGCAGGAGCAGATGGGCGAGATCAAGGGCGAGCTCAAGAAGATCGAATGGGGCTCCCAGATCCGCAACTATGTCTTTATGCCCTACACCCTGGCCAAGGACGCCCGCACCGGCTTTGAGAACACCAACATCAACGCCGTCATGGACGGCAACATCGACGGCTTCATCAACGCCTATCTCACCGCTGCTGCCACCGGCATTTGGGCTGGAAAAGGACAATAATCCCGGAACAAAGGGAAAAAAACAAAAAAAGGCTTGCTTTTTCTTTCAGAACATGATAATATAAAAAGCGCTTTGTATGAGTACAGCTGCATTTGGAGGTTTGAATATGGAAAATTTGAAGACCCTCGTTTTGGTTCTGGATCTGATTTGCGCCGCATTGCTCACCGTCACCATTCTGTTCCAGTCTGGCAAGTCTGCCGGTCTGTCCGGCGCCATCGCCGGTGCTTCCGACTCTTTCATGTCCAAGGGCGGCAGCAAGACCCTGGACGCCAAGCTGGGCACGGCAACCAAGGTACTCGGTATTGCTTTTGTGACCCTGAGCCTCTTGACCGTCATCCTGGTTAGCTCCGTCAAGACCACCGCTTCCGCCGCCACGCCGGAGACCACCGCCCCCGTCACCACCGCCGAAGCTGCTGCCCAGACAACGGGCGAAGCTGCTACGGAAGCCGCTACGGAAGCCGCCACCACAGGCGCTGTCGAAACGACCACTGAGACGGCCGGTTAATGGATGCGTAAAACGACCTGCTTTCCGAATTTTTGGAAAGCAGGTCGTTTTTCTGTGTCTTGCTCACGAAAGGCCGTATTGCACCAGCGCCATTGCCTCCCGCAACATGTAGGTGGGGCGGCTGAACCAGTATTTGGACTTGGCCGCCAGCCCATGGGCGTCCAGGCCCAGGTCCCCGGCCATCTGCAGGGCGCGGTAGATGTGGAAGTCGTTGCTCACGATCGCCACCGGGCCGCTCAGCCCCTCCCGCTCCATCAGCGCCTGAGAAAAGCAAAGGTTCTCCCAAGTGTTGCTGGAGGCCTCCTCCAGATAGAGCCGCTGGGGGGCGATCCCCCTGTCCGACAGGACTTGATACATGCAGGCGGCCTCGGAGATATTCTCCCCGCTGCCCTTGCCGCCGGACAGGATGGCGACTGCCGTGGGATGGGCCGTTAAATAGTCCTCTGCCGCCTGGATCCGATACTGCAGCAGCAGGGAGGGAACCGTCCCCCGCACCTGGCAGCCCAGGACAAGCACCGTGGGGCAGGACGCCCGGGGCACGGCATGCAGCTCGGTGGCCACCAGGCAAAACAGCACCAGCAGCGCCAGCGCCACAGCGCCCGTCCCCGATCCGACGACCAGCACCAGGGCTTTTCCCCAGCGCCTGGCCCAGAGCCAGCGCAACAGCCGGAGAAAGGCCGGCCAAAAGAGGAAGAGCATCGCCAGCAGCACAAAGCCGCCCATTGCGAGCAGATTGGCAATATTTACAATGCCCCCGAGCACAGGTGCAAAAAACACCAAGAAGCCCAGCAGAGCCAGCAGGACCAGGATCCGCCGCCAGCGCGGCATTTTTTCGTTCACAGCCGCCCGAGACCGCTTTTGCTGTCCCGGGCGGCTGCAGCGCTGCTTCTCTTTGGTAGAAGGGGCGCGGGTCTTGCTCATGCGCGCTCCTCCCGGCTCCGCAAGTAATTGCCCAGCTGGATGGCGCGGACATAATCCTCCACCAGGGGGAACATCGCGGCGGGCAGCTCCAGGCGGTAGCTCTGCCCCTGCAGGTCTGTAATGCTCATTTGCCTGCCGCTGCTCTCCATCCCGTAGATCTCCGCCAGGGGAACGGACTGCATGGGCTGCTTGCTGTCCTTCCAGTAGATGGCCTTTGGCCCGACGGCGACGCCTTCCCGGACGCTTCCCAGCAGGCCGCTGGTGTCAAACCAGATCAAGGGCGTGGTTTCCGGCAGGCCGAAGAACTCCAGCAGCTTAGCTGTCCGCTGCTCCCAGCCCTCTTCTCCGGCGCGGAACAAGTTGCCTTCCCGAAGCCTTCCTTCTTCATAGCGGCGGCGGAAGATCTCCAGCGCCAGGGCGGCATCCGGCAGACGGATCTCCACCGGCGCGGTGAAGTCCGCCGTTTCAAAGCGGTGGGTCCGGATGGGATTGGTGGAACGCGCACCCACCAGCTCAGGCGCGTTCCAGCGGTTCAGGCAGGTATTGAGGAATTCCAGGGTGCGTTCCCCCCCGCTCCGGCTGATCTTGGCATTGGTGAGCAGATAGCTATTGTCCTTGCGCACCACCTGCAAAACCAGGCTCATGTGCTGTTTCATGGTCTGGAAGCGATCGATGTCCGCGATGGGCAGGAAGGCCAGCTCCTTGCCGACCTTGTAATAGAAGCGCTCGCCGGTGAAGGCGTAGTCGCTGCCGTTGTCAAAGAAGAATACGGGAATATCCCGTGGCTGCTCCATGCCGCTGCCGCCCCAATAGGCGTTCAGCCGCGTCCGGTAAGCCTCTGTCTGGGCCGCAAAGACGAAGTCCGCCATGCGGAGTTTGGTCTGGCCGATCAACTGCCGGACAAGCTGTGCCCGGGCATCGGTGTTCTCCACCACCAGGGCCTCCTCCCGCTCCCGCAAGCGGCCCAAATACTCCGCTCTGGCCCGATCTGTGTATTCCCCCTTGCCCACCTGGGTGCGCAAGGTATCCAATCCGTCGAAGTCCAGCAGGTCGAAGTCGTTGTTCAGCGCCATCAAGCGAAGCATATCCATTCGATAGAGCCGCTCGTCGATCTGGGCCAGGGGGCCGGCGGTGAAGCGGGGCGCAAGCTCCTTGCCTCTGATCCGCTCCCGGAGGGCCAGCACCTCCCGGCGCTCCAGGTCGTTCAGCTCCGCCAGCTCCTGCTCCAGCTCCTGGAACACAACGGTCTGCCGGCAGAGGGCGACCTTTTGACGGAAGCGCGTTACAAATTTGGGATTCCAGTTGTTGGCCTCCAGGGTAACGGCCAAGCTGCGGAGTTCCTTTTCCGTCATATTCTCCGCTCCGGCTGTGATCCGCTCCAGGTTTTCCAGATCCAGCTGATCCTGCCGCGTCTCGATGCGCTGATAGCCTACCGTCTTCAGGATCTCGGCACAGTCCACCCGGTCCAGCTTCTGGCGGATCTGCATCAGGGTCGGGGCGTCCGCCGTCTCCACACCGGCACAGATGTCGGCAAGCTGCTCCTGCATCAGCGCATCAATGCGCTGGTTCACCCGCTGGGCGTAGGGCGTGCGGGCCTGGACCGTATAGGCTCCAGTGTTGATCCGCTCCACGGTGGCGCGCAATGCTTCCAGATCCATGGTGTCCACATCGGCAGTCAAGGCCTCCAGCTCTTCCGTCTCCCTGGCCTGATAGGCCGTGTGAATGGCGCTCAGCGCCCGCTCGCGGAAAACCGGGTCCGCTTCATCGTTCTGGACATTCTTTGCCATCTCCAGCAGGGCGGCACAGTCCGCCTTTTCCGCCAGGGCCAGCAGGGACGCCAGCTTGGCTGCCGACGGGACTTCTCCTTCGTCCAGCCGATCCAGGAGCTGATCGATCGCGTTTTCAACCAGGTCCTCTTGCGGCGCATGGGCCGACGCTTCGGCAGAGCCGTCCTCTACGGGGGCTGTGCGCGCTGCATCGCTTACTCCCGCCGCCCGCAAAGCGGCTTCCAGCGCCGGAACGCCCGTGTTGATCTTCGCCAGATGCAGCTGCTCCGGGCTAACCTGGCAGCCATCCAGGAGGGAGACCGTCTCTTCCGTGACGGAGAGGGCGGACAGGCTGTTCTTTCCCGGCGCAAAGCGTTGATAGTATTCTGCCTGGGCGTTGATCTCCTTGGGGCGAAGCTCCGTGTCCTCAGCCGACAAGCCGAACAGGCGGGCAGCTGCAGCGCAAACCGGCCAGAGCCGGGGCTGGGAGAAGCCGTGCTCCCGCAACAGAGCCACGGCGTTTTGCACCGCGTTTTGGGGCGTGCTGAGCCGGTCAAGCTTGTTCAGGGCGAACAGAATATCCAGTTCCGGCGTGGCGGCCAGTTCGTCCATCAGAGCAAGCTGGGCCGGAGCGTCCATGCGGGTCGCGTCCAGAATGCAGAGGCGAAGCTGCTTCGGGCCGCGCATCCCATCCGGCAAGGCCGCCAGCAGGGCCCGCCGCCCCGCACCGGGAATGGCAAGGGTCAAGTTTTCCAAGGGAGTGAACTCTGGCATGGGAATACCTCCTTCTTCGTTAAAAATTGAAAGATAAAAGTTGATCGTTTCGGTATCGTTCAAATTGCCATTTGAACGGTGGATTTGAAAGATGCTCTGTGTCTATTCAGTTACCCCTTCCCTTCGTAGGGCGGCCAGAGCTCTGGCCGCCGGAAACATGTCAAATCGGAGGGCGCGACAGCCTGAGGGCAGACCGCCCTACGGAGCGACTGAATCAATACCGTTATTCGTCATTTTGCCATGCGGAAATCTCCTCGGCTTCCGTGTGGCTACTGAATAGTTACCCAGGTTCTTAAAATGCGGCAAACACATTTCATTTTACCTTTTTCAAATGGAAATTTGAAACACACATTCATTTTCAGCTTTCCATTTTCAACTTTCAACTGTTGCGTTCGGGGCGGGCGCACTGTGTGTGCCTCTACTACAGATTTGGTTCATGCGGTGTGACATACACCGTGCGATAGTTCTCATACACCACCATGCCCGGCTTGGCGCCGGCGGGCTTTTTGACCTGGCGGACCGGGCAGAGGTCCACCGGGACATTGTGGCCCTGCCGGGCCTGGGAGAACCAGGCAGCCAGCTCTGCGGCCTCGGTGATGGTCTGATCCGGCACGGGCGCGCCCGCGCAGGCGATGATGACATGGCTGCCGTGGGCCTTCTGGACATGGAGCCAGAGATCGGTCTTGTAGGCCATCTTCGTGGTGAGCAGATCGTTCTGGCGATTGTTCCGGCCCACCAGGATCTGGATGCCGTCCGAAGAGGTGAACTGCATGGGCTTGGAGGCAGGGGCCTTCATCTGCTTTTTCTGCCCCGTGGGGCGGAGATAGCCGCCCTCGATCAGCTCGGTGCGGATGTCCGTGATATCGGCCTCCGTCTCGGCCCGATCCAGCGCCTCCAGCACAGAGGCCAGATAGCTCTCCTCCGTCCTGCCCAGCGTGATCTGTTCTGTTAGGAATTTCTCCGCGTGCTTGGCCTTGGTGTAGTCCTTGTAGAATTTTGCGGCATTCTGCTGGGGCGAGAGGGTCACATTCAGCGGAATCTCGATCTCCTTCATCTCGGGATCGTAGAAATCCGTAGCGCTCAGCCGGGCCTGGCCCCGCTCGATGCGGTGGATATTGGCGGTGACGATGTCGCCAAGCTGGCGCAGGCGCTCCCGGTCATAGGTGGCCTCCAGCTCCTTTTCCTGGTTGGCCAGCTTCCGGCGGACACGGGAGAGCTGGTTGCTGAGATTTTTGTGCATGGTCTGGGTGCGGGCGCGCATGCGCTCGGCCAGGGCCCGGCCGGAGTAGAAATCGTCCAACAGCTCCGAGAAGCCGGGGAATTCTCTCTCGCTCATATAGCCCTCATACTGGCGGATGGGCCGGAAGGAGAAGTCCTTCCGCTCCCCGTTCCGATACAGGCAGTTTGGCACAAAGCCCGCCTCCAGGCCCAGCAGCGCACCCAGCAGAGGCGCGGCCAGGGCAGGACGGTCCAGGCTCAGCAGATCGGGATCGGTGCGGCCTGTGGTCTGCCAGGCCAGCTCCCGGGCGATCAGCGGCGAGATCCCGGCGTAGCGATCCATAAGCCAGCGATCCAGGGCCACAGAATGATCCACCGCCTCCAAGGCCGCCCGGAGGCCCGCCTCGGTCTCGGCGTGAAAGTCCAGCTTGTCTTGGGCGGGCGGCTCCCGGTAGAAGAGGCCGGGCAAAACCTGGCGTTTTTCGGACATCTCAAAGTCCACGCGGCGCAGGCAGTCGAGGATCCGCCCGTCCGGGCCGGTCAGGATCAGATTGGAATTGCGGCCCATCAGCTCCAGGTACAGACGCTTTTCGCTGAGTTCGCCCAGCTCGTCCGCACTCTCCACGCAGAGCTCCACGGCCCGCTCCATCGGGAGCTGGCGCAGGGAGAGCACCCGGCCCCCGGCCAGGTGCTTGCGCAGAAGCATACAGAACATAGGCGGCTGGGCAGGATTCTCCCAGCGGGCCTCGGTATAGTGCAGGCGGGGGTGGTTCGGAGAGGCCGACAGCAGCAGCTTCCGGTTCCCCGCCGCAGGGCTGCGAACTTGAAACAACACCGTGTCCCGCTCCGGCTGCTGGATCTTGTCGATCCGCGCCCCGGGAAGGGTCGTGTTCAGTTCTTCGGTCAATGCAGTTAAAAAAATAGCGTCTAATGGCATGGTTTTCCCTCTTGTTGAATGAAATAATGAAACGATGAAAGAATGAAAAAAGGATGTGTCGTCGCGAAGAGACACCTCAATTCTTTCATGTTTTCATTCTTTCATTTCCTTTTTCCCGTCCCAGCGCATACAGCTCCGACACCCTTGCCTTCTGTCCCGTAAGCCAGAGCCAGCCGAAAAGGGCCTCCAGACCGGTGGAGCGGGCATACTGGCCGGGAGTCGCGGATTTGGGAGCCGGGTGCGAGTGGGCGTTGCGGCCCCGCTTGTAGACGGCGGTCTCTTCCGGGCTCAGGCTGGGCAGAATGGCCTCCACGAAGGCCGCCTGGGCTGGGGCCGTGACCCGGGCCACCGTCTGCGCGTGCAGCTCATGCACCCGCTGGCGGCTCCCGGCGCAGATCAGCTCCGTCCGGGTCAATAGTTCAAACACAGCGTCCCCCACATGGGCCAGGGCCAGCTCTGAGACCGTGGAAAGCTGCTCCACTGTTAAAGTCGCGTTCAGATAGTCGATCATTTCTCCATGCTCTCCTCGTAGTATTTGACCCAGTAGGTCAACAGAGCGACTGCCAGCAGGGGCAGGGCCGAAGCGTACATCACCGGCAGCAGGGATGTGAAGTAGCCGCCCAGCAAAATCAGCGTGCCAAGCACCAGCAGGGCCCGCCGCCAGGCCTCCAGGCGGGCAATTTTGGCCCGGAACAGGGCCTTGGTCGTCTCCCGGTGTCCGTCCAGGGTACCGTCGGGCTGTGCCGCGTCGGCAGGCTTGCGGAAAAGCACCCAGCCCTTTTTGCGGGCGGCCACGGTCCAGCCCGCCCGCTCCTGGGCGGCAAGCCAGCGAATCTCGTCGGCGCTGCCGGGCCGGTGGGCACAGTAGCCGAAGCGGTGCGCAAAGGCCCCCGGTTCCTGCCGGAAGACCTGGACAAGTCGCCCCGGCTTGACCGCCTGCCAACCCTGGGTCGACATGGCGTTCAGATATCGTTCCAGCCCCGACAAATCCCCGGGGCGAAAGGATTTGATCGTTCGTTTCATCGGCATGGGCAAAAAGCCATCCTTTTCATGTTCATGTTACAATATTATACCATATTATTTTCAAATTGCAATTCCTCTTCAAAATTATCAATTTTTCACAAAATACCGCTTGTCATAAGCAATTTCTTGTGATACAATGTTGGAACGGAATTTGATAAAGGAGGCGTTTTTCGATGCAAATTCTGAAGCCCGCCACGGCGGGCACCCTGGAATCCAGCGATTTGATGGTTACGCTGGAGCCGGGCAACGGCGGCATTGAGCTGTCTCTCACCAGCAGCGTTATGAATCAGTATGGCCGTCAGATCAAAAAGACCGTTCTGGAGACCCTGGAGCGGCTGGAA
The DNA here is from genome assembly GCA_017419715.1 of Oscillospiraceae bacterium. Lineage (GTDB taxonomy): Bacteria > Bacillota > Clostridia > Oscillospirales > Oscillospiraceae > JAFRPC01. Next base: position 7,817 of record JAFOKO010000071.1, read on the forward strand.
GTCAAGGACGCAAAGGTCACTGTGGTGGACAAGGGCGCGCTTGACTGCACCATCAAGGCCCGTGTGGAGTGCGCGGTCTTCCGTGCCAACGACGCTTCGGCCGAAAATATTCCCTGGGGAGGTGTCATTGTATGATCCCGAGACCCAAGCCTGAACGGTTCCGCCTGCGTCGGACCATGATCTTCATGAGCTCCCAGAAGCCCGGCCTGATCAAGGACGCCTACATCTACGGTGTGGACTCCATCATGCTGGACCTGGAGGACGCCGTGGCGGAGAACCAGAAGGATGCCGCCCGCTTCTCCCTGTACCATGCCCTTAAGACCATCGACTACGGCGATACCGAAGTGATCGTCCGCATCAACGGTCTGGATACCCCCCACTGGCAGGAGGACATCCGCGTCTGTGTCGCCGGCGGCGCCGACGGCATCCGTATCGCCAAGTGCGAGAGCGCACAGGATGTCAAGACGGTCGAAGAGCATGTCCTCGCTGCCGAGCGTGAGTTCGGCGTAGAGGAAGGCCGGACCCTGCTCATGGCCGCGTTGGAGAGCCCCAAGGGCATCATCAACGCCTATGAGATCTGCTCCGCTTCCGACCGGATGTTTGGCGTTGCCATCTCCGGCGGCGACTTCCGCAAGTGCATGCAGACCAAGTTCACCCCCGACGGCGTGGACATGATGGTGGCCAGAGGCCAGATGCTGATCGCGGCCCGTGCCGCCGGCGTCC
>JAFOKO010000072.1 GCA_017419715.1 Oscillospiraceae bacterium
TCAGCTGACCGATACTAATATGCCGAGGGCTTGACCTATAACAGCAGGCTCTAAAGTGCTTTCATGATTTGCTCCTCCTGTGTTCAGTTTTCAGGGTACAAGCCTTGAATAGTTGGTGTTGATTGTCTTGAGGGTCCACCTGTTCCCATCCCGAACACAGAAGTTAAGCTCAAGTTCGTCGACGATAGTATGCGGGCGACTGCATGTGAAAATAGATAACGCCAACACATACAAAACTCCGGTCAATTGATCGGAGTTTTGTTCGTTATTTGTTCCGTTATGGCCGCGCAAGAGCGCGGGCATGAAACGGCATGGCACATATTCAAAGAACGCATGCGTGGGCGCGTCAATCTTGTTTCAGAAAGCTGTCACAGTACGGTGCAAGGGAGCAGTTTTCGCATGCGGGCCTCCGTGCGGTGCAGACGGCACGGCCGTGGAGGACGATGCGGTGACAGAAATCAGAGCTCTCCTCCGGCGGAAGAATGGCGCGGAGCTGGTCCTCGCATTTGGCCGGGTCTTTCGTGCCGTCGGTCAAGCCCAGCTTGCCGCTGATCCGGATGCAGTGCGTGTCACAGACCACGGAGCCCGGCACGCCGTAGAGGTCCCCCAGCAGGAGATTGGCCGTCTTGCGCCCCACGCCGGGGAGCTTCAGCAGTTCGTCCATGCTGTTGGGCACTTTCCCGCCGTAGTTCGACAGCAACATTTGGCAGGCAAGGACGATGTCTCGCGCCTTGTGTTTGTAGAAACCACAGGAATGGACCATCTGCTCTACCTCAGCAACATCGGCGGCGGCGAAGGCTTCCAGACTGGGATAGCGCGCAAAGAGGGCGGGCGTGACCATGTTCACGCGCTCGTCTGTGCATTGCGCTGAGAGCCGGACGGCAATCATCAGCTCGTAATCCTTCTGGCTGTGCAGTGCACAAAGGGCCTCGGGGTAGTCTTCTTTTAAAGCCGCTACAATGAGAATCGCTTTTTCTTTCTTTTCCATTTTCCTCACCCTGTCATTGCTTTCTTCGACGTTCGTCGCAAAAGGAAGCGCTCCTATTTGCCTATTATACAGCAGTTTTTTTGTAAACGCAAGCGTGGTTATGAATTATGGGCGTTGTGGTTCGCAGCCTTTACCGTCGGGGTCGGGCCGATGTGGGCATCGGCCCCAGAACGACGAATTGACTGAGCCAGGGCCGGTGCTGTGATCGTTTCTGATCAAAGCACCGGCCCTGTATGGGTGCAGCTATTCTCCGAGGAACGGCCAGGCCTTGATCGCGTCGTTGACAAGCTGCTGTATAGCATCTTTGTTTGCTTCCAGCTCTGCTTGGGATGGGTCTTCATCTGAACCGAGACCTTCATAGTTGTTTAAGTCTCGGTCAACAACATAATTCTTTGGGCCATCCGCAGTATTTACCACCACACTGAAGACATATTCTCCGCCGACCCGACCGATATACACGCCCTCCGGTTCCTCTTGAGCGTTTCCGGTCGTTCGCTGCATGGCAACATGTCCGCCCCATTCCAGAAAATGGGGAACAAGCACATCGTATTCATATTGCTCGTCGCACCAGGTGTAGTACAAGACATCGCCGTCATATTCTTCGCTCCTGGGTTTTCCTTCGGCAAATGGGGCATAGCGACGGTACTCGTGCGTATACCACCATGTGCAGTGGGCGGCAAACAGAAGAAAAAATACGACAAGGGTCGCTGAAATACCGATTAGAAACGCCTTTTTTTGTTTTTTGTTGAACCGCTTTTTGATCCCTTTCAGCGCGTCGATCTCCTCGACCTTTGCCGGGGCGGCGAGCTCCTGGCTGATTTGTTTTGCCAGCCTCTGGCATCTTGCGCACCCGGCGAGGTGCGTCTCCACCAGCTCCCGGCTGGCTTCGGTGCAGACTCCGTCCTGGTACAGCGGCAGCAGGTCCGCCACAATGCTGCATTCTTTGCTCATGATAAGTCCTCCTTGATTTTCAGTTTGGCCCGGTGATAGGTGACGCGAGCCCAGCTCTCGGTTTTCCCAAATAGCGCCCCGATCTGCTGAAAAGGCAGCTCGCCGAAGGTGCGCAGGGAGAATACCTCCTTGTAAGGCTCCTCCAGGGCGTGCAGCCGCTTGTGGAGCTCAAAGCCGATTTCCCGGTCCAGGAAGCGCTCCTCCAGGGAAGCGCCGTCCCAGCCCAGTTCCTCTGGCAGTTCGTCCTCCCGGCCGTGCTTCTGCCTGCTGGTGAAATAGGTATTTTTTGCGATTTGGCAGAGCCAGACGAAGAGCTTGCAGCGCCCGTCAAAGCGGTCGATGGCCTTGAGGGCCTTGAAAAAGGTCTCTTGCGTGAGCTCCTCGGCCAAGTCCGTATTGTGCGTGAGCGACAGGGCGTATTTGTAGACATTCTTGAAGTAGCGTTCGTAAACCTCTTCGAACTCGATCACTTTCTCACCACCTTCCGCTCATAAGACCAACGAAAACCGGATCCGTTACAACTTCATTGCATTTTAGCATATATTTTTGGAAAAAGCTACGCCCTTTCTTGCAATCCAAGGCCGGAACGGCTATAATCAAGGCATCCGACAAGCAGAGGGGGAGATGGGATGGAACCTTGGTTTACAGTCGAGCGGATCGACGATGACAGCTTTGCGATCAGCGAGTATCGGCATTGGGAGGAGCCGCACAGCTATTTGCTTTGCGGCAATGACGCCGCGCTTCTGATCGATACAGGGCTCGGCGTCGCGCCGATCCGGAAGGTGACGGACGAATTGACGCCGCTCCCGATCTCTGTCGTTTTGACCCACGCCCACTGGGATCACATCGGCGGGCTGGATCAGTTTCCACACTTTGCTGTGCACGAAGCGGAGCGGAGCTGGCTCGCGGAGCAATTTCCGCTTCCGGTCGAGGCCGTCCGGAGCAGTCTGTTGAAGGAGCCTTGTGATTTCCCGGCGGACTTCCGCCCGGAGGACTATGGCCTCTTTCGCGGGGAGCCCCAGCGGCTCCTGCAGGACGGGGAATGGCTACGCTTCGGTGGCCGGGAGCTGCTTGTGCTGCATACCCCCGGCCATTCTCCCGGCCACTGCTGCTTCTACGAACCGGCGCGAGGCTATCTGTTCACCGGGGATTTGATCTACCGGGGCTGCCTGGATGCGTTCTACCCGTCCACCGACCCACAGCAATTTTATCAGTCCGTGAAACGGCTGCAGGGTCTGGATGTCCGGCGCATCCTGCCCGGGCATCACGCGCTGCATCTTCCACGCGCTCTGCTGGCCGATGTTGAGGCCGGCTTTGCGAAACTGGACAGAGACGGGAAACTCTGCCACGGCAGTGGGCTCTTTGCCTTTGACGGCTTTCAAATCCATCTCTGATATAGAACAACACAGGCGCTGGACTGCAGCACGATCCAGCGCCTGTGTTTTGGGACAGGGTCAATCTTCCAGCCTGTCTTTTTTTCTTGTCACCAGCTTGTCGCAAGCGGCTAAAACGCCGGGCAGAACGAAGAGGATCAGCAAAATGACGCTCAGGGAGCCGATGGAAATCGTCCGAACGATCTCCGTTACCGTTTCGTCCTCAAACAGTCTGCCTACGGCAGCGGTGATCATGACCAGAATAAGACCGGAGGTCAAAATGGTGTGCACAGAGCCCGCATAGGCTCGTTCCAGCGCGCCAAGGATCGACGCGACTTTGCGGTTTTCCCGGTAGTAATTGGTGAACAGGATGCCGTAGTCGATCGTAGCGCCCATCAGAATGCATTCCACCATCAGCAGGGCCAGATAGTACATGCTTCCGCTCATGATACCGGTCACGGTCACGGTAATAAAGACGCCGGTCTGCACAAGCAGCACCAGGATGATCGGCACAAAGACGGAGCGGAATGTGAGCGCCACGATCAGGAAAATTGCCAGCGCCGTCAACAGGGTGATAGACAGCAGCTCTTTGCCGAAGCTTTGCTTCATCTCGTAGGCCATGACGGCGTTTCCGATCAGATAGGAATCCCCGTCCAGATCACGGTCGAGGGATGCATGGAGCTCCTGCAAAAACGCGGTGGTGGCTTCGCTTTCGTCCGGATAGGTGGTAGTAAACACCAACCGGGAATAGCGATCGGACACCAGCTGAGCCTTTCCGGCCTGCAACGCCGCCTGGCCCATCTGCAGCTTCCGCCTGAGACTGGCGTCGATCCAGGCGGAATAACGCGGATCGTTCACGACATGTTCTGTCAAATAATTGAACAATCCTTCCGGCGTCATGGTCCAGCTGGGATCGGACGCTTCCATGCTCTGCTTGTATAAATACAGGAGTTCCACGGATGCCTGGTCAAGTTGCTCGATCCAGCCGGAAAGGAGCGCCTGCATTTCTTCGGGGGAATACGCCCGGTTCCCGCTCGCCGCGTCGACGATGGCCTTTGCGGCGGACATTCTCTGGGCCTGCTCGGGAGCGCTACTGTCCTGGAAGCCTTGCATCGTGGGATCGGAAAGGGCGCGCACCAGAAGCTTTGCCTGTTCCCTGGTTTCATCGTCGATCCAGGCAGAAAATGTCTCGTCCTGCAAAACATGCTCCGACAGAAAGGACAGGAAGTCCCCAACGGTCATGGGTTCGATCAATCCGTCGGAATAATACTGGTAATAGAGAAGCTGGATGAGCGCGGGCTTTACTGGAAGGCCGCCGCCGAATGCGCCAAGCATGGATGTGAGCTCCTGGACGGTGCAGGCCTTCCCGAGGCTGGTGCAGTAAGCGGTGACGGAGCTCACCTGCTCGTCCTGCTCCAGCTTGTCCAGCAGTTTTTCCAGATGCGGCTCATCCCGGTTTTCATAGACCAGGACGATGGTACTCCGCTTGGGAAACACAGCGGCGACGGGGTCGTTTCGAACCAGAATATATGCGATCCCGGTCTGTGTTTGCAGGAAATAAAAGCCGACGAAGAGGGCCAAAAAGAGCCCGACGATCCCGAAACGAAGCTTCCGGCTGAGCCGGGCTGCCCAGTGCATGGGAATGTGCAGCTCTTTTTTTGCCGTCTTGCGCAAAAGCGGGTCAAACAGCAGGATCAGCGCCGGTAAGATGGTCAACACGCAAAGCATGCTGATCAACACGCCCTTGGCCAAAACGATGCCAATGTCTGTGCCGATCTTGAAGCTCATAAAAAGCAGCATCAGCAAACCGGCAACCGTTGTGAGCGCACTGGAGGCTATCGACGAGAACGCATTTGCCCAGGCGTGCTTCATGGCCTGGAGCGGATCGGGCTCTTGGATGCGCTCCTGCCGGTAGCGGTTCATGAGGATGATGGAGTAGTCCATCGACAAAGCCAGCTGCAGGATGGCGGCGATGGACTTTGTGACGCTGGATACGCTGCCCAGCAGGAGGTTGGTCCCCAGATTGATTAGGATCGCACAGCCGATTGTTGCGAGAAACAGGAGGGGCTCCAGCCACGAACCACACATCGTAAGCAAAATAACGAGCAGGATGATGCCCACGACTGCATAAACGCTAACCGGGATCTCCGGCAGGGTGGTGGCGTCGTCGTGCCAGACGATTTTTTTGCCGGAAAACTGCTGAGCCAGAGCGGCTTCAATTGCCTTTTCCTCCGCGCTGCCATAGTCACAGGACATATGCAGCACAAACAGCGTATGATCGTCCCGATGAAATGCATTGCCGGTGGGCTCATATTCCACGCTGTCCACATGTTCTATCGCCTGCAGCGTCTCCAGAACTTGCGCCTGCTCCGCGTCGGACAGGTCGTCGAACATGACCCGAATCGTAGAGGGCATTTCCATGGCGGGAAACGCCTCGTTCATGATATCCAAACCGGCCTTCATCCTGGAATCCTCCGGCAGATACTTTGTCATGTCGGTGTTGACTGTGACAAAGAGCGACCCAACCGCGCCGGCAAGCGCAAGGACCAGAACGCATACCAGAATGGCGATCCGCCGGTTTACGATAAAAGATGATGTTTTTTTCAGCATAATGGCCTCTTCCGTGTTCGGTCACTTCCGTGATCGACATGTCTTTCCAAATTGAGATCGAGACGAAGTATGGGATACGACAGAGCCAACACATTGCAGCCTGGCATGGTGTTTTAGGCCACAAAAAATGCTCAAAAGCTCTTGCTGTGTCTGCCGCTGCAGTTCTGCTCAGCGCCCTTTCCCGGGCGCTGAGCGCCTGCCTCTGTGCGTATGATAGCACAAGAACGCAAGAATAACAAGCGGCTCGACAGAAAATATGTCGAGCCGCTTGAAAAAATTTCGCCGAATCTGCCATGGTCGTACGATAGAACGCTTCCAGCCGGGAAGCTGATCCGGCTCAGCCGGAACAGAAGCCGCGCCGAACTCCCTTGCCGCATAATGCAGCACGGCTTGCTTCGGATAACCTGCAAAGATGCTGAAGATGTCAAGCGTGAATCATCTTGCGTTTCCGCAAACGAAATTGGGCGTTTGTCTGTTTTGTAAGTCCGTACGGCAGTTTTTTGAAAATGCAACAAAAGCTCTTTCCCTGCTGGGATTCTTGTGCTATAATCAATACGCATTTCTCTTTGGCTTTGGAGGGTTTGGCAATGAGTCTTGTTGTGAACATCTATAAAAAGAACTTTTTACAGCGCTACGATGAGGATGGAATCTTCCCGTTTGCCAATTCTTCTGATTTTCCTGGGCTTTCCTGTGAGCAGGGCTCTTTTCGGAATTCAGCGGGCATTGAGATTCGGTACTTTTACTATTCCTATGAAGCTTATGACCCAAGCAAATTGATCTTGTTGTGCCCCGGCCTTGGCCCGGGGCACAGGGGATATTTTTCAGAGATAGACGCGCTTTGCCGGGCGGGTTATAAGGTTTTGACCTTAGATTATACAGGCTGTGGGGCCTCTGGCGGCGAACGGCTATCCTCCTGCAATGCGCCGGTCAAAGACGCAAGGGAATTGCTGGAGCATCTGCAGCCGGAGGGGGAGATTCTCCCGGTTGGGCATTCCCTCGGCGGCTATACGGCGCTGTGCCTCGCAAATTTGCTGCCTGCCGTGCATCGAGCCGTGGTGATTTCCGCCTTCGCCGATATTTCTGATTTGCTCGTCGGTTTTTTGAAGCTTCGGCTGCTTGCCAACCGGGTCAAGCGCTTTGAGCAGAAGCTTGACCCCGCGTATGGCAGTCTGGACAACCATGCTTATCTGGCATCCACCCAGGATAAGCTGCTGTGGATCCATTCCAAGGACGACCCCATGGTCAATTATTCCTTGAACGCCGGTCAAGTGTTGAACCTGAACAATCCGAATGTGCGGGTCGTGACCGTGGAAGGGAAGAAACACATGCCGCAATACACAAGCGAAGCGTTGAAAACGATGAATGCTTGGATGGGTGAATACAATCGCTTGGTGCGGGAGAAGAAGCTGCAAACAAAAGCGGAGAAACAAGCGTTTTTCGCTGATAAGCCCGTCACCCGCATGACGGAGCAGGACCCCGCCGTGATCGGGGAGATTTTGCGCTTTCTCCAAGGAGCGTGCGAGGAACGGAACCCGGCGAAGTGAGCACCTGGAACGGCGGGCGGATTGCCCGCACTGCAGTCTTACCTCTTACTTCTTACTTTTTCCCTCCCGGAGGTGTTTTCTATGTACCAGCCCTTAGCGGACGAGCTTCGGCCGCGTGAATTATCGGAAGTCTATGGCCAGGACCATATCCTGGGCGAGGGGGCCATTTTGCGGCGGATCATTGAATCCGGCACGGTGCCAAATTTGATCTTCTACGGCCCCTCCGGCACCGGGAAGACCACCGTGGCGAATATCATTGCCGAAAAGACCCAGCGCAAGCTGTTCAAGCTCAACGCCACCACGGCCTCCACGGCGGATGTCAAGACGATTGTCTCCCAGTTGGACACAATGCTGGCCCCCAACGGGGTACTGCTCTATCTGGACGAGATCCAGTCTTTCAACAAAAAGCAGCAGCAAACCCTGCTGGAGCATATCGAGAACGGCAAGATCACGCTGATCGCTTCCACGACGGAGAACCCCTATTTCTATGTGTTCAACGCGATTTTGAGCCGCTCCACGATTTTTGAGTTCAAAAGCCTAACGACTGCTGCCGTGCGGCAGGCGGTGGACCGGGCTGTGGCCTATATGGCGAACAAGCTCCAGGTCACCGTGGAGGCCGACGAGGCCGCGCTGGCCCACATTGCCAGCGCTTGCGGTGGCGATGTGCGGAAGGCCATCAACGCCGTGGAGGTGCTCTTCACGGCCTGTGCAGGACAGGATGGGACGGTCCGCATCACCCCTGCCGACGCCGAGGCGGTGAGCCAGAAGTCTTCCATGCACTACGACCGGGAGGGCGACAACCATTTTGATTCCGTCTCTGCGCTGATGAAGTCCCTGCGCGGCTCGGACCCGGACGCGGCCCTGCACTATCTGGCGCGGCTCCTGGAGGCGGGCGATCTGCCCGGGGCCTGCCGCCGCATCCTCTGCTCCGCCAGCGAGGACATCGGTCTGGCTTACCCCCAGGCGGTGAGCATCGTCAAATCCTGCGTGGACGCTGCCCTGCAGCTTGGGCTCCCAGAGGCGCGGCTACCGCTGGCCCAGGCGGTGATCCTGCTGGCGACCGCGCCGAAGTCCAACTCTGTGGTCATGGCCATCGACCGGGCGATGAAGGATGTGAAGGCGGGCAAGGCAGGGCCCTTCCCGCGGGAACTGCAGAATGTCCACGCCGACGGCGCGGGCTTCGAGCGCGAGCAGGGCTATCTCTATCCCCACGATTTCCCCGGCCATTGGGTCAAACAGCAGTATCTGCCGGATGAGCTGGTGGGGACGACATATTACGAGTATGGGGACAACAAATTTGAGCAGAGCTGCAAATCCTATTGGAAGCAGATCAAGGGGGACTGATTATGCCCATGGATATCCGGGTCGGGGACATTTTGACAATGAAAAAGCCGCACCCCTGCGGGGCGGAGCGTTGGCTGGTGCTGCGCGTCGGCATGGATTTCCGCCTCCGCTGCCAGGGCTGCGGCCATGAGGTGATGCTTCCGCGGAGCAAGGCGGAAAAGGGGATCAAACGGGTGGAGCGGGAATCTGCTGCGCCCGCAATTACAGACAGCGATACAGAATGAGGGAAGAAATGTCGGAAAACATGAATTTGGATGATTTTTGGTCCAACGATGAATGGGGCGCTGCCTATGAGCGGGAACCGTTGACGGAGCAGACCCTTCGGACAGTAGAGACACAGTCAGGCTATCGGCTTCCGGCCTCTTATGTTTCGCTTCTGATGCAGCACAACGGCGGCGCGCTCAATCGGACCTGTGTCAAGGGAAGCTGGGCTGTGATCGAAGGGCTCTATGGGATCAGCTCGAAAAGCGCTGCGTGGTACAAAGATGTAGTGGAAGTGTGGGGCTATCCTGCGATCGGCGTGCCGATCAGCGATGGACCCTCCGGCCATACCATGTTTTTTCTGGATTACCGGGAATGCGGCCCGGATGGGGAACCGAAGGTGGCTGAAGTGGACCAGGAGTTTGATTACAAGATCACCGTCTTGGCGGACAGCTTTGCGGAATTCCTCGGCAAGCTTGTGGATGAAGAGGAGAACGACAGCGACGAGCAAATTGCTGAGAACATGCGCCGCCTCGCCGATCCCTACAGAGATGTGGCGTTTTCATCCGTAGACCCGGACATGCGCCCTGCCTTTCGCCGGGCCGTCTGGGGGGAATGGAGCTGGGGCTTGGTCATTGGCTGGGATGTGGTGTTGTTGGCGGGAATCATTTTTCTGGGGAAAAGCAGTGCTTTCGGCTGGAAGCCGCAAAAGCTGACCTTGCTTTTGACGGGTTGGTTGATCCTCCACACTGTGATGACCGCTGCGCTTGCGGTCGGATGCTGCAAAAAATCGAAAAAGCCCTGCAAGTATTATTGTGACAGAGTCGCACGCTGCTGGGAAGAAAACGGAAAGCGGTATTATTGTCTGGAAAAGAGCAAAAAGGAAAAATATACCAACAATATCGCTGCCAAGCCCGGCGACGATGTGATCGTCTATGTGCTTGAAAAGGATGAGATCGTCGTAAAAAAAGACGGAAAACGGGAGCCTCAATAATTATTCCGGCGGTGCATTTTGCTCCCAAAAACAGGTCAGTTTCCCCATGTGGAAACCGACCTGTTTTTTTCGTGAACGGGTGTATAATCGGACAGGCAAGGGGAACGGCGGGCAGATTGCCCGCCCCTACAGACGGGTGCGGGCAGAAAACGAGGGCGGCCAATGACCGCCGCTACAGGATGGGAGGGATGGCGTGGTCATTTATGTCGACGAGGTGTTCTTCGTCAACGCGGCGGTGGATTGGATGCTGTTGAAGACGGCGCTCAGCGTGACCGGGAGCGGGGTGCGGCCGTGGCGGCTCTGGGCGGGTGCGGGCTTCGGCGGGCTTGCGGCCGTCGCAGCCTGCGTGCCCGCGCTGGGATGGCTGGGGCGGCTGCCGGGGGCCGTGCTGCCCTTTGCGGGCTTGTCCGCAATCTGCTTCGGCTGGCGGGGGCAGCTCTGGAAAAGCTGGCTCTGGTTTTTCTGCGTCTGCTGCGGCTTCGCGGGTCTGGCGCTGGCTGTCTGCGGCTTGCTGCGCGTGCCCGCCTTCTCCCGGGGCGGGGTGGTCTACTACCGGGTCACGGGGCGGCTGTTGGTGCTGTTGGCCGGGGCGGTCTATGGAACGGTTCGAATCTGCCTGGACAGCTTTGCCCGGAACCGAGGCCGGGAGCTGGTGCGGTTGGAGTTGACGCTGGCGGAGAATCGTCTGAGCTGCCTTGCCCTGCGGGACACGGGGAACACGCTGTCCGACCCTGCGACCGGGGAGCCGGTGCTGGTGGCCTGCTGGCAGATCGCGGCCCGGCTGTTGCCGGAGCTGGGGCTGAGACAGGAGGAGTTCGAAGACCCGGCCAGCCTGGTGCTGCGCCTGGGGAAGGATCGGCCAGCGCTTCGCGTGCGGCTGATCCCGTTTCGGGCCGTGGGAACGGATGGCGGTTTGCTCCCGGCGCTGCGCATGGATCGGATCACGGAGGACGGGAGGCTCGTCCAGACGCGGCTGGTGGCCTTCTCCCCCACGGAGCTCTCTGATGGCGGTGGTTATGAGGCGCTGTGCCAATTCAAATGAAACTATGAAACTATGAAAGAATGAAACTATTTCGGCGTCCCTTCGGGACGCATTGAAATCATTTTCCATATCGGAGATATGGAAAATACCTCAATTTTTCATATTTTCATGCCTTCATTCATAACAACAAAATTATTTGGGAGGAAAGATTATGGAATTTCATGCGATCATTCATTGGCTGAAGCAGCTCCTGGCGCGGCGGGGGCCGGTGCATTACATCGGCGGAAGCGATATTTTGCCGCCGCCGCTGAGCCGGGAGGAAGAGGCGGCGACATTGGCCCTGTTGGCACAGGGCGATCCGGGGGCGCGGCAGCTGCTGATCGAACGAAACCTCCGGCTGGTGGTTTTTATTGCCCGCCGTTACGAATCCACGGGCATCAACATCGAGGATCTGATCTCTATTGGCACGATTGGCCTCATCAAAGGCATCAACACCTTCAAGACGGACAAGAATATCAAGCTTGCCACCTATGCCTCCCGCTGTGTGGAGAATGAGATCCTGATGCACATTCGAAAGATTGCAAACCAAAAAGGGGAAATCTCTCTGGACGAGCCCATCAACACGGACTGGGACGGCAATGAGCTGCTGCTCTCCGATGTGCTGGGGACCGACGGAGACACGGTGCTCCGGGGCCTGGAGGAGAGCGTGGATCATGAGCTGCTTCGCGCCGCGTTGACCCGCCTCCCGGCGCGAGACCGGGAGATCGTTGCCATGCGTTTTGGCTTGGGCGGCTTGCAGCCGCTCACACAAAAAGAGGTGGCCGACAAGCTGGGCATCTCGCAATCTTACATTTCCCGCTTGGAAAAGCGGATCCTGGAGAAGCTTCGGGCGGACATCACGCACGCATGGTCGGCATAAAAGGAAGCGGAGCATGAAGGATCATGCTCCACTTTCTTGTTTTCGAAGCGCTTCTGCCTGCTCCAGGACTTCCACGGCCAGCAGGGAAAGGTCCGCGCCGTCGGTGTCCAGGGTCAGGCTGCGGGGGATGTGGTCAAAGCTGCCGCGCTGGCGCTCCAGCATGGTGGCGATGATGGGCGAGAGCTCGCCGTCCGGCATCTGGCGGGCAAAACGGGCTTTGCTGGTTTCCAGACGGGAGCGGCACATAACCACAAAGCTGTCTGGCGGAACCAGGGCGAACAGATCCGGCTCCGTCAACAGAAAGATGACATAGTCCTCCGAATGCAGCTTTTCCGTTAGCAGCTTCTGAAATCGAGCCACAGCCTCTGGTTCAGAGGGAGCCAGCCGCACATAGTCTCGCCCCGCGAAGAACTCCGCATGGATCTTCTCCATGAGAGCCTTGGCCAGAGCGGATTTGCCGGTGCAGCGTTCTCCGGCGATCACAATTAGCATAATTTGTACTCCTTTTCGAGTGGAGCCCGGCTTATTTCTCGGTCAAGCGGAGCAAGATCTCCACATTCTTTGCCATAGAGGGCACGGGGACGAATTCGAAACGGCCGTGGGCGTTCTCGTAGCCTGCGGAGAGATTGGGGCTGGGCAAGCCCCGGAAGCTCAGGGCGGAGCCGTCCGTGCCGCCCCGGAAGGGCTCAGATTTCGGCTCCAGACCGGCGGCGCGAATGGCGGCTTCCAGATCCGATACCAGGAAGGGGTACTGCTCGAGCACATCCCCCATGTTTCGGTACTGCTGGTGGATCTCTACAAGCACACGCTCCTGGCCACAGCGCGCATTGATGTCCTGGGCGATCTCCAAAAGCTTCTTCTGGCGGCGCTGGAACTGTTCGCGGTCAAAGTCCCGGACAATCATGTGGATCCGGGCCAGCTCACAGTTGGATTGCACGGAAGTCACATAATAGAAGCCGTCCACCCCGTCGGTGAACTGGGGCTTTTCCAGCGGAGGCAGGGCCGATAAAAATTCCGCGGCCAGATCGGAGGCGTTGACCATGATGCCCTTGGCGGTGGCGGGATGGACGCTCCGGCCTGTGATCGTGACATTGGCCTCACAGGCGTTGAAGGTTTGATCCTGATACCAGCCCAGGTGGTCGCCGTCGATGGTGTAGGCAAATTTTGCGCCCAGCCGTTCCAGATCGAGATCCTTCGCCAGTCCGCCGACTTCTTCGTCGGGGGTGAAGGCGATGCAGATCGTCCGGTGGGGCTGCTCGGGGTGCTTAGCGTAGTATTCCGCCAGGGTCATCACGGCGGCGATAGCGGCCTTGTCGTCGCCGCCCAGAAGGGTGGTGCCGTCGGTGAGCACCAGGTCCTGCCCGATGTATTGGGCCAGATTGAGATAGTCGGCGGCGTGCATGACGATCCCCTCTGCTTCATTGAGCACAATATCCCCGCCGGGGTAGGCCCGAAGCACCCAGGGCTTCACATCCCAGCCCTTGACATCCGGCGCGGTGTCAATGTGGGCAACCAGAGCGATAGGCCTGTCCTCCGTTACTCGAACGGCAGGCAGCCAGCCGTAGACCACGCAATGTGTTTCGTCGTAGTCTGCACGGATGCCCAGTTCCTGGAGCTCCCGGAACAGAAGCTTTGCCAGGTCCCGCTGGCAGGCTGTGGTGGGCCAGTTTCCGTCAAAACGCTTGGATTGGGTGGTCACAGCGGCATAGCGGAGCAGACGCGCCTCGGTTTGCCGATGAAATTCAGAATGATCCATCATAAGGGCCTCCTTCAAATAAGTTGTGTGGAGCAGACCGGCAGCGTGCCGGCGCTATGGGCGGTCTTGCCCGTCTTTTGGGGCAGAGGGACAGCCCTGGCTGCAGCAGGAGCAGCAGCCGGGGCAGCCCGTTTTTCTCTTTTTTCGCATCCGAAGCAGGGCCCGCAAGAGCATCAGCCCTACAGCGGCCAGAATGAGATAATCCCAGAGGTTCATGGCGCACCTCTAAGCGGCGCCGAGGGCGATCCCCAACAGCCGGATCAGCATGGCAATGATCCAGGCCACGGCACACTGCCAAAGCACCATGCGCAAGGCCCAGCGCTGGCCCAGCTCCCGTTTGACGGAGGCAATGGCCGCCACGCAAGGCGTATAGAGCAGGCAGAAAACGAGCAGAACCAGGGCGGACAGGCCGCTCAGCGCGGCGGCAATGCCGCCGCTGGCGCTGAAAAAGACCTCCAGAACAGAGACAACGCTCTCTTTGGCCAAGAAGCCCGTGATCAGAGCGGTGACGATCCGCCAGTCGCCAAGGCCCAGGGGCTGGAAGACTGGGGCCAGTATGCCTGCCACATTGGCCAGAATGCTATCCTGGGCGGACGCGGCCAGCTCCAGGCGGAAGTTGAAGCTCTTAAAGAACCAGACGACCACGGTAGCGACCAGAATGACGGTAAAGGCACGCTGCAGGAAGTCCTTGGCCTTTTCCCAGAGCAGCTGCATCACATTCCGGGGGCTGGGGAGCCGGTAGTTGGGTAGCTCCATCACAAAGGGGACTGCCTCGCCCCGGAAAATCGTCTTTTTGAAGAACAGGGCGGCCAAAATACCCATGAAAATGCCCAGAAAGTACAGCCCTGTGATGACCAGCCAGCCCTCCCGCGGGAAAAAGGCGGCGACA
The DNA here is from genome assembly GCA_017419715.1 of Oscillospiraceae bacterium. Classification (GTDB taxonomy): domain Bacteria; phylum Bacillota; class Clostridia; order Oscillospirales; family Oscillospiraceae; genus JAFRPC01. The sequence continues at coordinate 14,552 of JAFOKO010000072.1, forward strand.
AAGAAGCTATAGATGGGCAGCTTGGCTGTGCAGCTGAAGAAGGGCGTCAACAGGATCGTCATTTTCCGGTCCCGCTCGCTGGGGAGGGTCCGGGTGGACATGACGGCGGGCACTGTGCAGCCGAAGCCGATCAGCATCGGCACGATGCTTCGCCCGGACAGGCCGATCTTCCGCAGGAGCTTGTCCATAAAGAAGGCGACCCGGGCGATATAGCCGCTGTCTTCCAGCAGGGAGAGGAAGAAGAACATCACCACGATGACGGGCATAAAGCTCAAGACACTGCCCACACCGTCAAAGAGCCCGTCCAGGATCATGCTCTGAATGACGGGGTTCACATCGCCTTCCGCCATGATCTGGGCCGTTAGCCCGGCCAGCTTGTCGATGCCGCTTTGCAGCAGATCCTGCAGGAAGGGGCCAACGAGCGCAAATGTTAAGAAAAAGACCAGCCCCATGATGCAGACGAAGGCAGGAATGGCGGTGAACTTGCCGGTGAGGATTCGGTCGATCCGCTCGCTCCGTCTGTGCTCCGCGCTTTCCCGCGGCTTGGTCACGCATTGGGTACAGACCTTCTGGATGAAGGCATAGCGCATATCCGCAATGGCGGCGCTCCGATCCAGGCCGCGTTCGTTTTCCATTTGCAGGACGATGTGGTCCAGCAGCTCCATCTCGTTTTGGTCCAGCTTGAGCTGCCTGCAGATGTTGATGTCGCCTTCCACCAGCTTTCTGGCGGCAAAGCGTAAAGGAAGGCCCTCGGCCCGGGCATGGTCCTCGATCAGATGGCTCACTGCATGCAAGGAGCGGTGCACCGCACCGCCGTGATCGTCCGCACCGCAAAAATCCTGGCGTAGGGGCCGCTCCTGGTATTTTGCCACATGGACCGCGTGCTTGATCAGCTCGTCGATCCCCTGGTTTTTGGCCGCGGAGATGGGAACCACCGGGACGCCCAGCAGGGCCTCCATGGCGTTCACATCCACCATGCCACCGTTGCCGGTCATTTCGTCCATCATATTCAGCGCCACCACCATGGGGACATTCATCTCCAAAAGCTGCATGGTAAGGTAGAGATTTCTCTCGATGTTGGTGGCGTCCACGATGTTGATGATGCCTCGGGGCTTGTCTTCCAGAACAAAGTTCCGGCTCACCAGTTCCTCGCTGGTATAAGGAGACATGGAGTAGATGCCGGGCAGGTCAGTGATCCTTGTGTTGGGAAAACGGCGAATGGACCCGTCCTTCCGGTCCACAGTGACGCCCGGGAAGTTGCCCACATGCTGGTTGGAGCCTGTGAGTTGGTTGAACAGGGTGGTTTTGCCGCTATTCTGATTGCCCACCAGGGCGAAGGTCAAAAGCGTTCCGTCCGGCAGCGGGTCGCCGCTGCCCTTGGGGTGGAAGATTCCATCCTCGCCCAGGCCCGGGTGCGCCTGCTTTTCGCTACGGTGTCCCGCACATGGCGTATCTGCGCTATCGGCGGGGGCGGAGATCTCAATTTTTGCGGCGTCCGCCAGCCGGAGCGTCAATTCATAGCCGTGGATGCGAAGCTCCATCGGGTCGCCCAGCGGGGCCAGCTTCATCACCCGGACATTCGCGCCCGGGATGACGCCCATATCCAGAAAATGCTGCCGGAGGGCGCCCTCGCCCCCCACGGCGACGATCCGGGCGGACTGCCCGGGTTTTAAATGCTCTAATGTCATGACTGTCCCTCGAATGCAGCGCAAAGTTTCTTTTACCGGTACTGTACCCTAAGTCCTTTGACCAACAGCGGATTGATGGAGACGACGGCTTTGTCTCCCACGGCACAGTCGATATCTGTCACATCGACCACAGCGTGGACCATGCCCACATGCCCCAAAGTGCGGCACTTGTGGCCGTTGACTGTGACCAGAATTTTTTTGGGAAAGAGCAGATTTTTCAAGTGGTGCAGAATGCCGCCGATGCTGTCCCGGAAGCGGAAGGTATCGTTTTCCCGGGAGGCGGCGAAGCCGTTGTACCAGCCGACGCCGATCACAGCCGTGCGCATCTGCTGGCTGGCCTGGAAGGCGGCGGCATAGCCAATGGTCTGCCCCTTAGGGATCCAGCGAATCTCCTCCAGCGTGCATTCCGCATAGCCGATCTGCTGCAGACCCAGCTTGTCCTTGAAGGCCAGCCGCCCCAGAAAGGCGGAGCCGATCCGAACGGCGTCCATGTGCATCTCCGGATGCCGCACAAAGGCGTGGGAGTTGCAGCAGTGGGCCATACCGGTGTCGTAGCCGGCAGCGCGGAGCTTGTCTACCACGGCGCTGAAGCGTTCGAACTGGTGCTTCGTGGCCTTTTCGTTGGAGAAGGCGCTGTGGAAGTGGGTGAAAATTCCAGCCACCCGAATGTTTTTCATGTACTCATAGACAGAGATGATCTTATCTGTGTCCTCCGGCAGAAAGCCGTAACGGCCCATGCCGGTGTCGATGGCGATGTGGGCCTGGGCAATGGCGGAACGCTCGGCCGCCACGCCGTTGATGGCAACGGCCGTCTCGTAGCTGCCAACGGTTAAATAGGCCCCCAGATCCAGAAGGGCGCTGATCTCCTCCGGATCAGAGGTGGAGCGCATCATCAGAATGGAAGCGTCGGGATAGTTTTCCCGCAACACCTCGGCCTCCTTGAGCTCCGTGACGGCAAAGTGGTCGATCCCGTTCTCGTGCAGGATCCGGGAAAAGGGGACGATTCCGATGCCGTAGCCGTTTCCCTTGAGAACAGCCCAAATGGGGACCTTTCCGGCAAAGCTTCGCAGGGCATGGATATTGTGGATGAGCGCATCCCGCTCAACAACATAAGCTTTCATAAAACTGTACCTCTATGCATTTGGATGGGAGGAAAGGCGGTGGAGCAGCGCTTATTTGCCTCGGTTTTTCAGTTTGTAGACCTTTGCGCGGAGCGAAACAAAGCGCTTGGTGGTTTTGGTGATGGTCTTGTTCCAGAAACGGTCCAGCACAAGATCCATCTCGCCCACGAACTCGGTGTAGTCGCCGTTGAAGCCCCGCTTGAATTTGACCAGACCGTAGAGCGGGTGATCCTCGCCCACATCGCCGGGGACGCCCCGGAAGTCGTAGACCCGGCAGCCCTTTTCCACCGCCCAGCGGATCATCTCCCACTGGAGCAGATAGTTGGGCATATAGTTGCGGTCCTCATTGGAGCTGGCGCCATAGAGATACCAGACCTTGTCGCCGTACCAGATGGCCAGGGTGCCCGCAATGGCCTTGCGCTTGGTGGAGCCGTCTTCCTGGGGCTCGTCGATGAAGGCCATATACAGTCGGGCGTGCTCGCCGAGATTGTCCAGAATATCGGCAAAATAGTGGGGCTGGCGGGTGACGAAGCCGTCCCGAACGCCGGTGGTCAACATCAGACGGCCAAATTCCGGCACCATCTCCTTGCCGCAAATCTGCACCTGCACGCCCTTTTTCATCGCCAGGCGGATGTTGTAGCGGGTCTTCTGGTGGAAGGAGGCCAGGAGCTCTTCTTCGGAGCGGCCGTTGAGATAGAGACGGAACACATAGCGGGGCTGAATGGCCTCAAATTCCGCGCCGCCCGATTTGAGCTCAAAGCCGTACTTGATCATATAGTCGGTGAAAGCGGTCTCCGAGGAGGGAATGTCCGGGTCAATCTTGAAGACATAGACCTTGAATTCCTTTGCCAGCTCCTTGGCTCTGGCAAAGAGCTCGTCCATGGTGGCGTAGTCGTCGATATCACAGACGGGGCCGCGGCTGGCGTACATCATGCTGCAGCATGCGCCGGGGATCTTGTCGAAACCGGGCATTTTCCGAATCAGAACGGACAGGGTGCCTTTGATCTTTCCGTCGTCTCCCCGGCAGGCGATGGCGCGCCAGGTCCAGGCGGATTTCTGCTTGGCCCAATAGGAGCTCTGGGCGAAGTTGCCCTTGGGGTGGTTTTGCACGAAGGCCTCATACTCCGCCACAGTTTTTTGCGTAATGATCTCTGTCATAGTGTAGGCATAATCTCCCTTATACATATACTTGATTTGTATTCTACCATAAAGCGGGCGGCAATGCAAGGAAAAAGTAGCGCTTCCGGCTGGGAATCAAAGCTCGGAAGCGCTGAAAAGAGCACAAAAAATCGGAATTGGGTATGTACAAACCGCTTTTCTTCTGCTATAATGATAGCTGTGAGAATATTGCGCGGAAAGGGGCGCACAGGCATGGCTGAAAGATCCGCGGTTCTGTTTTTGCTGGACGATACCTATCGCACCGGAAGTGACACGCCATTGATGTTGCATCGGGTCCTGGGCGTTCCGCTGCTGAGCTGGCTTTCCTACGGCTTGACCCAGGCTGGGGTCGGTAGGTTCTTTTTGGCATGCGCGCCTGCATTGTTGCCCCAGGCAAAGACCTGTTTTCCTGCAGGGGTAGCGCTTACCACGTCCTCAGACGAGAGCCCGGCGGATCTGCTCCATGTGTTTCTCTCCACGGCCGAGGAAACGGAGCGGGACCTTCTGGTGGTGACCGGCGCGGTGATCTACGCGCCCACCATGCGGCGTACAGGCGCGGGACGCGCCAGCGCCTGTATGGTAGATCGTCTGGCGCTGATGGACGCCCTGGACGAGACGGCGCCCATCGGTCATTTTCTTCGCCGTGCAGGCGAGCCTACCACCGGCGAGGATGGTTTCTTCGACTTGACCGCGCCGGAGGAGATTCCGGGGCTTGCAAGCCTTCTGATCGGCGACCAGTTGGCCCGGCTGATGCGCTCCGGGGTAGAGATCTGGGATGTGCGAAACAGCTATGTCACCCCCGGCGTCACCGTGGGCAGCGGGACGGTTTTGCTGCCTGGCACGGTTTTGGAGGGCCAAACCAAGGTGGGCCGCGGCTGTATCCTGGGGCCCCATACCAGAATCATAGATTCCGAGCTGGGCGACGGCTGTGTGGTGGAGCAATCCAGGGTCGAAGGGGCAAGACTTGCGGGCAATCTTCGGGTCGGGCCCTTTGCCAATCTCCGAGCCGGGACGGTTTTGGAGCCCGGCGCAAAGGCGGGCGCCTTTGTGGAGCTGAAGAATACCAATGTGGGAGCCGGCGCCCAGATCCCGCACTTGAGCTACCTGGGGGACGCCGCTGTGGGCAGCGGCGCAAACATCGGCTGTGGAACGGTCACCGCCAATTTTGACCGCGTGGAAAAGCACTTTACCGTGATAGAGGAGGACGCCTTCCTGGGCTGCAATTCCACTCTGGTGGCCCCCGTGAATGTGGGCAAGGGGTCCTATGTGGCCGCCGGTTCCGTGATCACCGAGGATGTTCCCCCCCAGGCGCTTGCCATCAGCCGCGCCAGAGAGCAGATCAAAAAAGAATGGGCCCTGAAAAACAAAAGGGCTGATTGATAAAAAAGCAAAAACATGAAAAGATAAGGAGACAGAACTATGACTTCCAATGCAAGACCAGTCAAGGTATTTAGCGGAAACACCAGCCGTCCTCTGGCAGAGGCCATCTGCCGGGAACTGGGCGTCGAACTGAGCAACAACACTTTGAGCACCTTTGCCGATGGAGAGATCAGTGTCTGGCTGGAGAAAACCGTCCGCGGCCAGGACTGCTTTATCGTGGAATCCACCTGCAAGCCCGTGAATGACAACCTGATGGCCATTTTGGTCAATATCGACGCAATGCGTCGTGCATCCGCCGGCCGGATCACCGCTGTGATCCCCTACTTTGGCTACGCCCGCCAGGACCGCAAGGCCAAGGGCCGAGATCCCATCACCTCCAAGCTGGTGGCGAACATGCTCACGGCCGCCGGCGCGGACCGCGTTTTGACCATGGACCTCCACGCGGCTCAGATCCAGGGTTTCTTCGACATCCCCGTGGATCACCTCTCCGGCACGAACCTGTTCGTAGATTACTACATGGATAAGTTCAACCCTGAGGTTTATGACCACTCCAACTTCGTGGCCGTTTCGCCGGATGTGGGCTCCGTTGCCCGTACACGCGTTTTCGCACAGCGGGTCCACATGGACCTGGCCATCGTGGACAAGCGCCGTCCCAAGGACAATGTCTGTGAGGTCATGAATGTCATCGGCGATGTAGAGGGCAAGACCTGCATCATGCTCGACGACATCGTGGACACGGCCGGTTCCCTCTGCAATGCTGCCAAGGCTCTGGTCGAGATCGGCGGAGCGAAGGAAGTCTACGCCTGTGCGACCCACGGCGTGCTCTCCAACCGCGTGGATCCGAAGACCGGCGCTGTGACCCGCGCTTGGGAGCGCATTGAAAACAGCGTCATCAAGGAACTGCTCCTGCTGGACACCATCCCGCTGCCCGAGGACTACGCCGGCACCAAGATCAAGCAGATCTCCGTGGCGCCCACCTTCGCCAAGGCCATCCAGCACATCACCGACGAGACTTCCATCTCCGACTGCATCATCGGCGCAAGGTAAGAACCGGCAATCGGCGACAGGGGACATTAGGAACCATGCTATTCAAAACAGCCGCCATCGACTGGCTCATCGTCGGCCTGGGAAACCCTGGGCGGGAGTATGAGAAAACCCGGCACAATGTAGGCTTCCGCACGGTGGAGTTGCTGGCAAAGCAGGCTTCGGCCAAGATCGACCGAGTTCGCTTCCGGGGCCTTACCGCGAGCTGCACGCTGGCTGGACAAAAGGTCCTGCTGTTGAAGCCGGAGACCTTTATGAATCTCTCCGGCGAGGCCGTGCATCTGGCTGCCATGTTCTATCGGATTCCCATCGACCATATCCTGGTGCTGTCCGACGACATCTCTCTCCCGGTGGGAAAGATTCGGGTTCGGGCAGAGGGCTCCGCCGGGGGGCACAACGGACTGAAATCCATCATCTCCCACCTGGGCAGCCAGGATTTTCCCCGGGTCAAAATCGGCGTGGGCGCTAAGCCGCACCCGGATTATGATCTGGCGGACTGGGTGCTGTCCGCCTTCTCCGCCGAGGAGGAAAAGACCCTGGCGCCCGCCATCGAGCATGCCGCTGCCGCCGCTCTGGAGCTGATCCAAAACGGTCCCCAAATGGCAGCCAGCAAGTTCAACGGCAAATAACTGTTATTCAAATATTCTGCATACCAACACGGAAAGGGGGTTTTGCCCTTTTCCGCGTTGGTGCGTGGAACGGAAATGTGAAGCGATACTTCATTTCAGAAAGGGATATCTTATGGAGCTGCTGCTGTCTGCCCTCCGAGCGCTAACAGAATACAAAACGATCCTTTCTGCCCTCAAGAAAGGAAAGTCCGTCGGCGTATCCGGCGCGGCGCAAATCAACCGTTCCCATCTGATCGCGGGCTTGCGGGAAGAACTGGACGCGCCGATCCTGGTGCTCTGCCAGGACGATCTGGCCTGCCGCCGGACCCAGGAGGAGCTGGCAGCCTTCCTGGGGACGAGTTTTCCCATTCTTCCGGGCCGGGATCTTACCTTCTATGATACGGCTGCAGCTTCCCGGCAGTGGGAGCAGAAGCGGCTTCGGCTGCTCTACCGTATGGCGCTGGGGCAGGAGCCGCTGGTCCTTGCCTCCTGGGAGGCCCTTGCGTTGCGCACCCTGCCCAAAAATATCCTGCTTGGCGCGGCCATCACCCTTCGTCCGGGCCTGCTGTTCGATCTGGAGGAGCTGGCAGCCCGGCTGCTTCGGAGCGGCTACACCCGCTGCAAGATGGTGGAGGGGGTCGGGCAGTTTGCCATCCGTGGCGGGATCCTGGATGTGTACAGTCCAGCCATGGAAAATCCCCTCCGTGTGGAGTTCTTCGGGGACGAGATCGACGCCATGGGCCTGTTTGATCCACTGAGCCAGCGCCGGGTGGAGAACCTGGAAGAGGCAATCCTCCTGCCTGTGGCGGAGACCCTGCCCATGCTCCACCCCGGCGGGATCGACGGCCTGTGTGAGGACATCGGCCGGGTGATCGCCCGGCAGAAGCGCCACAAGACCCGGCATGAGGCCCTGCTCCAAACCCTCGAAGCGGACCAGGAAACTTTGCGCAACCGGAGCTTTTTCGGGGCGGGAGACAGGTATCTAAGCCTGATCTATCCGGACTTTACCACCGCTGCCGATTATCTGCCCGATGGCGGCGTTGCCGTGTTCTGTGACCACGGCAATTTGCGCCGGGCCGCGGCGGGCTGGGAAGAGGACCTGGGGCTGCAGCTCGATTCTCTGCTGCAGAGCGGCATTCTGGCCGGGGAGCTTTGCGACTTCGGCAAGGGTTGGGATCAGCTCTGTGCCGGCCTGGCGGGCCATCCAGCCCTCTTTCTGGATGCTTTCCTCTCGGCGGCTTATCCGCCGGAGCTTCAACCGGCTGCCTTGTTGGATCTGGTGGCCAAGCAGCTGCCTTCCTATGGTGGCAACCTGGACATAGCGGCCCAGGATCTGGCCCATTACCAGAAGAACAACTACAGCACTCTGGTGCTTTGCGGCAACCGCCGCCGGGGTGAAATTCTGGAGAGCTTTTTGCGCGATAAGGGCATTCCGGTCTCTATGGCCTTCCCGGCCGCGGCCTGGCCGCCCCCGGGCGGCATCTATCTCACCGAAGGCTCTCTGCCCAGCGGCATGGAGTACCCTGCTGTCAAGCTGGCAGTTCTAACGGAGGGCCAGCTGATGACCCGGACGGCCCGGAAGCCCCGGACCAAGGGAAAGACCACCAACCGGCAGAAGCTCAACTCCTTCACGGATCTGAGCCCCGGCGATCTGATCGTCCATGAGCATCACGGCATCGGCCGCTATGTGGGCATGGAGCAGATGAAGGTGGACGGCGCCGTCAAGGATTATGTGAAAATTGCCTATCAGGGGACGGATGTGCTCTATGTGCCCGCCACCCAGATGGATTTGATCTATAAGTACATCGGCGCTGCCCAGGACAGCCCCGTCAAGCTCAATAAGCTGGGCGGCGACACCTGGGAGAAGACCAAAAAGCGCGCCAAAGCGGCTGTCAAGGATCTGGCGGACGGGCTGATCAAGCTCTATGCCGAACGCAAGCGGCTGATGGGCTTTGCCTTTGCTGCCGACACCCCCTGGCAGCGGGAATTTGAGGATAACTTCCCCTTTGCGGAGACGGACGACCAGCTCCGCTGTATTGCGGAAATCAAGGGCGATATGGAATCCCCGACCCCCATGGACCGGCTGCTCTGTGGAGATGTGGGCTTCGGCAAAACCGAGGTGGCGCTTCGGGCCGCCATGAAGGCAATGATGGATTCCAAGCAAGTGGCCATTTTGGTGCCAACGACGGTGTTGGCCCAGCAGCATTTTGTCACCGCCTGCCGCCGTTTTGAGGGCTTTCCGGTCAACATTGAGGTGCTCTCCCGCTTCCGCTCTGCCGCGCAACAAAAGCGGGCCCTGGCGGGGGTGCGGGCCGGGACAGTGGATCTGATCGTTGGGACCCACAAGCTGCTGCAGAAGGATGTGAGCTTTAAGGATCTGGGTTTGCTGATCGTAGACGAGGAACAGCGCTTCGGCGTGACCCACAAGGAACGATTAAAGGAACTTTCCCGTGGCGTTGATGTCTTGACCTTGTCGGCGACCCCGATCCCCCGGACGCTGAACATGGCCCTCTCCGGCTTGCGGGATATGTCCACCATCGAAGAGCCGCCCATGGATCGCTACCCGGTGCAGACTTTTGTGCTGGAGTACAGCGAGCCGGTGCTGGACGACGCCATTCGCCGGGAGCTGGCCCGAGGCGGCCAGGTCTATTATCTGCACAACCGGGTGGAATCCATTGCCCAGTGCGCTGCCAGACTTTCAGCCCGCCACCCCGGCGCGGAGGTGGCCGTTGCCCACGGCAAGATGAACGAAGAGCAGCTGGGAGATGTGATGCAGCGCATGGCCGACGGAGAGGTCCAGATCCTGGTGTGCACCACCATCATCGAGACCGGCATTGACATTCCCAATGTCAATACGCTGATCATCGAAGACGCCGACCGGCTGGGTCTGGCCCAGCTTCATCAGTTGCGGGGCCGCGTGGGCCGTTCCAGCCGTCACGCCTTCGCCTATCTGAGCTTCCGGCGGGGCAAGGTTCTCTCCGAGGTGGCGGAAAAACGCCTGGAGGCCATTCGGGAGTACGCGGAGTTCGGCTCAGGCTTCAAAATCGCCATGCGAGATCTGGAGATTCGCGGCGCGGGCAATCTGCTGGGCGCCGAGCAGTCGGGCCACATTGTTTCCGTTGGCTACGACATGTATCTCAAGCTCCTGGAAGAGGCTGTTCTGGAGGAGCGGCAGGGCCCGGAGGCCAGGGCCGTGGAATGTACGGCGGACATGGACATCACCGCCAACATTGACCGGGAGTATGTAGAGAACGGCGAGCAGCGCATGGACCTCTACCGGCGCATGGCCGCCATCCGGACCCAGAGCGATGCGGACGACTTGCTGGACGAGATCGTGGATCGCTACGGCGATCCGCCCAAGGGCGTCTTGAATCTGATCGATGTGGCGCTGCTTCGCGCCAGGGCTGCCCAGCTGGCGATCACCGATATCACACAGAAGGGCCAGGAGCTCTGGTTCACCCTGCTGGCGTTGGATCTGGAAACTCTTTCTGCCCTTTGTGCCGTGCAGGGACTGGCAGGCAGACTCTTTGTTCAGCCCAAATCTGCCCAGCCGACCCTGCGCCTGCGGCTGAACCGGGGAGAGAACAGTTTGAAAGCTTCCTGCATGCTGGTGGAAGCGTTTGAACAGCTTGTGGCAGAAAAAATGGAAATTTCTGAATCGTAACGATTTGTCATTGCTTTTTTCAGCTGATATGGGTATAATAGCATTTCAAGGAGAAAGTCGAAAAACGACGGAATTGGAGGGAGAAATCTTTGGAAAAAGGAAGATTTGAGGCACCAAAAGGAAAAACGAGCATGTCGTCTCAAAACGATCCATATATCATGTCGGAACGGCGCGATCGTTCCACGCTGAGCAAACTGTGGCCTGTGCTGGCCGCGGTGGCCGGTGTTCTCGCTTTGGTGGTGGGAATCCTGATCATAGCCAAGAGCCGAACGAATCACCCGGCTGAAACAACGCGTAGCACACTGGTCATGACCGGAATGCCCAGGGCAGACATTGAGCGGCGCTTTTCTGAACTGGATATGGCGATCCGCAAGGATCTGGTCCTAACGCTGAATCCGGAAGGAAAACCCGGTGAAGCCACAGAGGAGCCGCTGGTGCTTACCTTGTCGGACGCCACCAGCGATGTGCATCTGGATCTGGTGCAGCTGGCTGCCGATTTGAACACCGGCGTCGGCCGCGAGGCCGAAGGCGTAGACAGCTATGTGCTCGATCCACGCGACTACCTGGCCTTTGACGAAGCTTCCTTGCGTGCGAAAATCGATGAATTTGTGGCGGAAAACGGAACGGAGTTTTCGGAAGCAAGCATGAAGCTGGAGGATGTGCCGGAGGACGAAATGCCGACGGAAGCCCCCACCGAAGCAAGCTCCAGCGAGGAAGAATCCAGCAGCGAAGAGCAGCCCACCGAGGCAAAACCGTCTGTGCCGCCCAAAATGCTGGTGATCCAAACCAGCCGGGCGGGCCGGAAGCTGGACGCCAATGCGATCTTCCAGCTCGTGACGGATGCCTATGCCCAGGCGCTGATCGCGGAGAAGCCCGAGGAGGCCATGCGGCCCAGCATGAGCTACGAATTCCTGGCCCCGAAGCCGGTGGATGTGGAAGCCCTGTGGAAGCGCTTCTGCAAGGACCCGGTCGAGCCGGAGCTGGACACCAAGACCGGAGAGGTCAAGGACGGGAAAGACGGCTTTGGCTTTGACCGCGAGGCCCTCCAGGCCGCCTTGGCAGCCGCCGGCCCCGGTGAAGAAGTGAAGACGATCCTCAGCGTGCTGAAGCCCACTACCGACGCCGAGGAATTGCGGGCAAGCTTGTTTAAGGATGTGCTGGGCGAGGCCCACACCAATCACACTGCTGTCTACAACCGCACCAACAACCTGATCCTCGCCTGTGAGGCCATCAACGGGACCATCCTCCTGCCCGGAGAGGAATTCTCCTTCAACCGGGTGGTGGGCCAGAGAACGCCCGAGAGGGGCTACCGCGAAGCGCTCGTCTATGTGGGCAACGAATCCAAGCCCGAGGTTGGCGGCGGCGTCTGCCAGGTGGCTTCCACCATCTACTATGCAGTGCTCCACGCGGATCTTAAGACCACGGAGCGGGCGGCCCATACCTTTGCGGTCGATTATGTCCCCCTGGGCATGGACGCTACGGTCTACTGGGGCTCTCTGGACTATAAGTTTGAGAACTCCAGCCCCTATCCGATCAAGATCGAAGCCTCTGTTTCCGATGGACAGGTCCATGTTGTTTTGCTCGGGACCGAGTGGAAGGACTACACGGTAACGCTGGACTACAAGCTGATCAGCTACGACGATTTTGATGTTGTGGAAAAAGAAGTGCCGAACGACGGCACCTACTACAACGGTGAAGTGATCACGACGGGCTATGTTGGCTACAAGGTCGTGGCTTACAAGTACCTCAAGGACAATGTGACTGGGAAAGAAGAAGAGGTCCGGATCGGAACCAGCACCTACAATAAACGCGACAAGGTGATCGCCAAGCTTGTGGAGGAGACCACGCCTCCCACGGAGCCAACGGAACCCACGACACCGCCCACGGAGCCTACGGAACCCACGACGCCCCCCACGGAACCCACGACGCCTCCTACGGAGCCTCCCACAGAACCCACTGAGCCTCCCACGGAGCCTACCGAACCTCCCACAGAACCCACCGAGCCCCCCACGGAGCCTACAGAGGCTCCCACCGAGCCTACAGAAGCACCCGTGGAGCCGGAGCCGGACGGAAATTAACGCCAAAGATTCGCTCCAAACAGGCCAAACTCCTGTTTGGAGCGAAATATTTTTCCATAGAACCGTCTGCAATTCTCCCTCGGCGATGCTTTGGGGGATAGACTTTTTAAAAAAATGTGTTATAATAACATCGTTATCAATCTGAGCAGGAGGAAGCACATGTGAAATCCATCAAACTGGCTGTGCTGCTGGCGCTGGCTTTGCTGATCACTCTGCTGGCAGCCTGCTCCGGCGGCGCTATGAAGGCCGCTTCTGGCAGCTATGAGGGGCAATATCACAAGCTTGTCGGAGACGATATCAAGGAGAAAGGATCCTTCTCGCTGGTCCTGTATGCGGACGGCACCGGGATCCACAGCCGAGACGGCAGTGAGTTTGAGGTCACTTGGACGCTCCAGGGAGAAACTTTTACCATGAAGGAAGCCTTCCTGGGCGTGACCATTGCCTATACCGGCACCCTGCAGGAGGATGTTCTGGATATCTTCAACGGTGATCCCGGCAAAGCCTCCACCGGCGAGTATGTTTACAAGAAAAAATGATGCTTCCGGCAGTTCTGATGCCCGGAGCAACTGTACCAGGGATAGGGAGGTTTCCCGCTATGTTTATTGACCGCGAACGCTATCTTTACCGCAAACCGCAACTGGTGGAGGTGATCTGCCAGCTTCGTTTCCCCACCATTCTTTCCATTTCCGCCCGGGAACCTGCAGAGTTTCAGGAGGCCATTCGCCGGGAGTTCCCCCAGTACAAGCGCCTGCAGGAGCAGGCCCAGCCCAAGCTGTCCGGCGCGCCCGGCAACCTTCGGGTGGAGGAGGGCGACCGGATCACCAACTACCAGTTCCTGTCTGCCGACGGCAAGTGGAAGGTCAATTTGACCAATAATTTCATTGCCCTCGCCACCCCGGCCTACACCAAGTGGGAGGACTTTGCCGCCAAGCTGGATCTGATCCTGGCCCAGTTTATTCCCACCTACCAGCCCGCCTATTTTGAGCGGGTCGGCCTTCGCTTCATCAATGTCTTTTCCCGCAAGGCTCTGGACCTGGAGGGCGTGCCCTTCCGAGATCTGTTCCAGCCGGGGTATCTGGGCTTGCTGGCCGAGGAAGATGTCCGGGAGGAGAGCTTTGCCCGCTCCGGCCAGGATATTGAGATGTCCATCTCCGGCGGCTGCCGGGTCAAAATGCATGTCGGCCCTGGGATGCTTCAACGGGGAAATGTCAAGGACGACGAGGTCAAGTTCATCCTGGACGACGATGTGTTCATGAACGGCAAGCTTCCCGTGACCCAGTGCGCGCCGGCGCTGCAGACGGTCCACATCCAGGCGGACCGGATCTTTGCCGGGGCCATCACCAAGCAGCTCCATGAGGCCATGGAGCCTGCAGAAATGCTCTGAACGATTCGAAAGAGCGGGCCAGACCCCTGCGCTTTGGCGCATGGGTCTGGCCCGTTTGATCACTGTGCCGCTTCGGCGTTGGCCGTAGGATTCTTGCTGTAATCGATCCCGGCGCCGAGATCAGCGCTGGAATGGACCACTTTTGCGCGTTCCAGCGCCTGCTTTACGATGGACAATTCATGCAGGACGGTACGCCATAACGCAATAAGGCCCAGAATGAGCACGATGACCAGAAGTATGCCGCCGAAGCTGCCTAAGAGCGGCGCGGTCTGGGCCAAGCTGTCAAGTACAGCAATGATCGAAAGAACAAGGGAGGTCAAGCAACACATTGATACGATTCGCCGATGCAGCTTGAGCAATCGTTCTGCCAGATCCCATTCGCCCAACTTCTCTGTAAGACGAATCAGCCCCATGATCACGCTCAGCATGACCGGGAATGGGGCAATGGCCCATACGATCTGAAGCAGACAGAAGAAAATAACGAAGACACTCAGCTCGATGCTCGTTTTTAGAATGCAATAATAGAAGGGCATCATAAATAGAATGAAAATAACATGAAAGATTCGGGTCAGGAGCTTTTTGCTGGAGAGAAATGCCACTTCATCCAAGGTGGCGCGGAGCAATGCGCGCCATAGCAGCAAACAGGAGATCTTTCCAAACAGTGCAAGAGGCAGGAACATAATAAAAATGCGAAGAACAGAGGAAAAGCCGGACAGGTCTATGAAACCAAAAGAAAGAAGCGAAAAAAAGAAGAAGGCAGAGAACAAGGAAAGATAACACATCTTGTTCGCACGGAGCAAATAACGGAGACTGCGATAGGCGTTCGGGAAGCGCAAGTCTGTTGTTTCCAGATCTTCTTTTGAAAGCTCCACCGGCCGATCCTTGAAAAAGCGCTCGAGGTCGTACTCCCAGATGCTGTGCCAGGGCTTTTCGGGCTTCTTCGGTTCGGAAGGAGCTTGGGGAACGGGCGGCGTGAGATCGTCGTCTGTGTCGAGGGCGGCCTGCGCTGGGAGCAGCTCCCGGGCAACGCCCCGCGAGAGGTCCTTTGCGCTCCAGGTTTCGCGGTACTCCCGGCGAGGAGCTTCCGCCGCGTCCGGGTCATAGAGATCCACAACGACCGGACGAAGTTCCCGGGCCACGCCGGACCAGTCGACCTTCCGTTTCAGCTCCGCATAGAGCAGCATCTTCTCTGCCTGCCTCAGATACGAGATATACAGGTACCAGGCGTAAATCAAGCTTGCAAAGATTACGCTCCCCAGAACAAAGCTGATGGTGGTTTCAAAGCTGAGTGTGCCCGGGGTGATAATTTTGAGAATGAATGCCGAGGAAATGCAGAGCATCAAGCGACTGAACAGCGACTTTAAGGCGTCTCCCCGTTCGCATTCGTCCTGCTTCCGCAAGCGGAGCGCAAAGCGTTTGAGGCAATTGATGATATCCAGCGCCGCGCAGAAGGAGACAGACAGTTCTACCATGCAGAGCAGAAGATAGAGCTTGTTGTAGAGCAGGATCTTGGATGGCAGGCCCTCGGTCTGATGCAGTGTCCGGATCGTGCTCACGAAAAACGCCATTAAAACGGTACTGAAAACGGTGACCAGCACGCCAGTGCCGCACAGCTTTTGGACGGGCAGGAACATTTCCCGGTCGTCCAGAACGGCCTTGCCAATGGCCAGCATGCGCTTGACGCCGAAGATAACACAGCCGACCCGGGACACCCAAAACAGCAGGGTGAAAAACAGCATACCGGAAGTCTTGAGCCAGGCGTCGGACAGCGCGGGATACAGCGATAAGAAGGCGGAGACCAAAAACAGAAGCTCCGCCGAGCGGACCCGTTTGGTTCCCTCATAAGCATTTGGATATTGCATAAAGGCGTATTCCTTTCCGCCGGATTTGCGCCTGAAAAAAGGCGCACAGTACAAAACTATTATACACATGGGAACGAGAGATGTAAAGCACCAAAAACGCTCTCCCGCGCAAACGGGAGAGCGTTGCAAGATGCGGTGTTACCAGGGATCCGATTCAGAGCGGTCCGAGCGGAGTTCATCCGAAGCGCCTGCCAGCGGGTCCCATTCTTCCACTTTTGCATGAGCCAGCATGGTCTTCGCCCGATGCAGTAAGCTGAGGTACAGCACATACGAGATAAGCAGCAATACAAGAATGCCGACCACAGCAAGCACCAGGAACAAAGCTCCCGAGCCGCGCCCTTTTGAAGATGAGATGGCAGGGATGAGCAGTAAAAACGGGCTGATGATCAAAACGAACATCATTGTCTTGACCAGCTTGCCGCGATTGCCTGTGCTGAAGTCATTCAGCCGCTCGGCAAGACGGATAATGCCGTTGACAATGAACAACATAACACAGAAGGAGGCGACCGCTTGCGCGAGGGACAGGTAGTTGTTATCGACAAAGGTGTTTACGACGCTCAGCACAAACGAGAGCAGATTGGCCAGCTGGGCCTTCCCGAATATAGGCTCATCGATTGCGGCCCGGCCCAGCGCCAAAAAACGGAAGCAGGCAAGTACAAGGCTGATGCCGAGTATGACCCAGGGCAATGCAGAAGAAAACGCGTTGGAAAGCAAATTCCGTGCGCTAAGCAACAAGACGATGTAAAGAAGAATGCCAAAGATTTCAGCCAAAAACAGCTTCCGAACGCCGACATATGCATTTGGAAATTTCATGATGAGTTCCTCCCTCAATTTGATGATGTGTGAGAGCCGTACAGCGGCGGCCCTGTAGCATATTCCATTCTAATACATTGCAAGGGGAAAAACAATAGCAAAAGCTGCAAAAAAACGGGCAGGAAGGCAGCAAAAACTGCAAAACTGTTCTTTGTTCAAAGGGAAGGCAATTCTGAAAATCCCTCTTTACTTTTTCACTTTTTTGCGGTATTCTATACATGGAAGCAATCCCCACAATTTGTCTTAGGAGGTAACATTTATGAAGTATGTATGTCCCGTCTGCGGGTATGTCCATGAGGGCGATACCCCTCCCGAGTTCTGCCCCATCTGCAAGGTTCCCGGCTCCCGCTTCACCAAGGTCGAGGGCGAGATCAAGCTGGCCGCTGAGCATGTGTTTGGCGTCGGCGCCAAGCTGGACAATGTCCCCGAAGAAGACAAGAAGTACATCTTGGAGCAGCTCAAGGCCAATTTCACCGGCGAGTGCTCTGAGGTCGGCATGTATCTCTGCATGGCCCGGATCGCCCACCGCGAGGGCTACCCCGAGATCGGCCTGTACTGGGAAAAGGCCGCTTTTGAAGAAGCCGAGCATGCCGCCAAGTTTGCCGAGCTCCTGGGCTCTGAGCTCGAGCCCAAGATGACCGCTTCCACCAAGGAGAACCTGAAGTGGCGCGTGGACTGCGAGTACGGCGCCACCCAGGGCAAGTTCGACCTGGCCGCCTGCGCCAAGAAGAACGGCCTGGATGCCATCCACGACACCGTTCACGAAATGGCCCGCGACGAGGCCCGGCACGGAAAAGCGCTCGAGGGCCTGCTGAAGCGGTATTTCAAGTAAGGTACCAGGCAATAGGCAACAGGAGAACGCCCGCAGGGGTGAGCATCGCTCGTCCGCTTTGACCCTTGCCAATCAAACATTTTTCAGAGGAGAAGGAGCGATCCTTCTCCTCTGTCATATCAATTGAAAGGATGGTTTTCACAACATGAGCAGTATTTTGAACAACGCATCCTTGCGGGAGCGTCTGATCCGGGAAGGCCTGCTGGAAGTGGAAGTATGCACGAGCCAGGAAAACGAACGCTTTCAAAGCATCCTGGAGGCAAGAGAGCCTCTGCCGGAGGGCGTCTACCGGACGGATGAATCCGCGTATGAGTTCCAGCGTGTCGTAGGCGGCATGCCGACGCCGGAGGAAGAACGCAATCTGCTGATGGCTCTACAGACACGGGACCTCAAAAGCATTCGCGGCTGGGTGACCTATTTTGGCGTGATCAGCATACTCGGCATCCTCTCTTGGCTGGCACATTGATGTCATGCTGCAGGGCAGATTCCTTCTGCCTGTTTTGGCCGCGTTGAATTGTTTTGCATGAAAACGATTATCGAACCATATAAAAAGGCATACGGCACTGAAACCGTATGCCCAAAAACACATGGCTCATTGCTGCCACACAAAGAACGCCTGCCCTAATAGCTGCATGAAGCGAGCATGTGTTTGCTTCCACGATCTTCGGCACACCTTCGCAATGCTGGCCTTACAGAATGGCGTGGACATGAAAACCGTATCCGCTATGCTGGGCCACAGCAACGCCGGGTTTACCCTGGCGACCTACACCCACACCACCACGGCAGCCCAGCACCAGGCAGCGGCCATCATGGGGAGCCTGGTGGGAGGCACTGTTAAGCAAGTATAAAATAGAAGAAGTTATTGACATACTGTTCTGCCACAATATAATTAGCATAGTAAAGCAATGATATAAGGAGGTAGGCATCGATGATTTGGTATCCACCTGGTTTCAAGCAAAACCAGCTATTCTATTTCACGGCCAACTATCGCAAAAATGATGAAGAACTTCGTCGATTTAACCAGGGAAAAATTAACGCAAATGAAATTGTTTCGTTCGACTGTGCCCTATTCCAAATAATTGATATTTCTGAAGATGCCATTACTTTTCCAACCGAAGAGCTTCAGTACCTTGCCGTTATTGCAGAACCAGTTGAAGCATGCGAGAAACAACTGCCTCCCAGAAACGGATTCGAGTGGGTTGGATACGATTTGATCGAAGCGGGAATCAGCGCGATTACGGATTGTGGCGGTGACTTTGACAAAGCAATTACTTATGAGCACCTAAACAAGTTTGGCCTACTGTCATCATTCGAGGAAGCAAAGCAAACGCAGCGTCTATTGTTGCAAGAATATCCCGACGAACCTCACGCAGACTGTTCCATCGTAGCAATCTGGAGGTTTGGAATTGCCCCAAAGGACTGACAAAAAAGGAACCGCTGGAAATCGGCTTTGGCGGTCTCCGGCGGTTTCCACTGTTATTTCGCGTTTGGGTCTTGTTTGGGTCACGCGCTTGACCCATTCGCTGACCCAGATTGTTTTGAAGGCAAAGTGGAGGAAAAACGCGATTTTTTTGGCTGTTTTCGAGCAAAACACCCGATTTTCTTGCGAAAATCGGGTGCCAGTGGAGCTACTGGCCGGACTTGAACCGGCGACCTGCTGATTACGAATCAGCTGCTCTACCGACTGAGCCACAGTAGCATTTTTCTTTTGCCTGCTTATTCTACCACATTTTTTTTCTGCCGTCAACTATAAATTGTTGACAGTTGGCGGCATTTTGCCGTTTTTATGAATTGTCATGCGACTTTTGATTCCGATTCGGCGGCTGAGGGCGGATGCTGCCCGCAGGCGCATGCGTTGCTTGGAGCCCGCGGGCAGTTTGCTTGAGCAATGCCTTTATTTCCGAATTTTTCTCCAAATCCAGATGACCAGGCAGGAACCGGCGATGCACAGGGCGATGCCGGTGAGCCAGCCGCCGCCAACATTCAGCAGATTGCCAATTAGGCCGCCGACTACGCCGCCAACAAGACCGAGGAGCACATTTGCAATGATGTCATCGGACTTGCCCTTCATAATCCGGTTGGCTGCATAGCCACACAGGCCGCCGATCACGATTTCCACGAGAAGCTTAATTAACATGGAGAAGCCACCTTTCTTTTGTGTTCTTCGGCCCTATCATAGCACATTTTTTCAGAAATATCAAACAAAGTTTCTAAACAACAACAGGTTTAGGGCTTTCGAATAAGAAGGCTGAGGACCAGCGACACCAGCGCGAGGCCGGACAGCAGGGCCAGCGGGGCCGTGAAGCCGCCCGTGGCTTCCAGCATACCGCCTGCAGCGGTGGCGGTAAGGGCGGCGGGGATCAGATTGAAGTTCATCACGGAGAAATTCAGCGGGAAGTATTTGCTTCCATAGAAGGCGGCCGTGAAGGCGGAGGAAATGGTGGGGGAAGAGCCGTAGGAGAAGCCCGTCAGACAGAGCCCCGCCACGCAAAGCGGCAGAGAATGCAGCACTGCGGCCAGTAGCGTTGTTCCTGCAGCCAGAACGGTCAAAAGATTGGCGGCCAGCATGGTTTTCTTCCGGCCCAGCTTGTCAAACAGCGAGCCGATCAGGATACGACCCAGGCCGTTGCAGATGGAAAGAACGCCAACCAGCGTTGTGGCAAAGTCCGCGTTCGCCCCGGTGGACACGGAAAGATCCTTGGCAAAGGAGAAGACTGTGCTGCCCACGGCGGACAGGCAGACGATGCAGAAAAAGGCCAACCAGAAGGAGGGACGGCGGAGCATCTGCCCTGTGGTGCATTCCAGCGCCTCCACATCGTCGCTCCGCCCACGCCGCGTGGCAGCTGCAGGGAGCACGGTATCCGGGCCGGGCGCCCGGAGGAACAGCGCTGTTAGCCCCAGGACCACGCCAAGTGCGATCCCGATGCAGAGGTAAGCCGTTTGCCAGCCGGGCCCTTCCATCAAAGCGGCGGCCAGCTTGCCCACCACCAGGGCGGAGGCCCCAAAGCCCATCATCAGTGTGCCGGAGCAGAGGCCCTTCTTGTCCGGGAACCAGCGGTTGACTGTGGAGATAATGACATTGTATGCCAGACCAATGCCAAGACCGCCCATCCCCCCGTAGCAGAGGTAGAGCAAAACTACAGAGCCCCCGGTGAGCCGGGAGGCCAGAATGAAGCCGCCGCCGGCCAGCAGGGCCGCCAGCAGCAGGCAGACCCGACTGCCCAGACGCTTGCCCAGCAGTCCGCCCCCGAAGCCGCCGAGGCAGAAGCACCACATTGTAAGCGTATAGTTCAGGGCCAACTCTTTTCCGGTCCAGCCAAAGGCCTCCCCCAAGGGCGTTTTCAGAATGGACCAGGCGTAAATGACGCCCGCGAAGAGCAGGGCGGCTGTCCCGAGGATCAAAAACCCCCATCGATGCTGCAGCGTGTCGTGTTTCATGGGTCTGTATCTCCTTCGATGATCAATTCGAGGGTATGATAGCATAAACCCGGCAAAGGTGCAAGCGCTCCAGCGGCTTTTTTCCGGGAAAACGAAAAGATTATGTTAGGATTTTTTATTACGCTTTAAGATTCTGTCCCCAGGTCTGACCGGGCCGGTCCACCCGTTGTTATTCCAGTATTTATAGTCTGTATATTCTGGATTCTGCTTGCCGAAGTTTTTCTGCAGCATTCTCACCATGTGGAAGTATGTTTTCGTTTTAAAGCCCGTGCGAGCCAGTCGCGTGGAATCGACCTTACGCATTTGATCGGCGGCATTAACGAGTTTTTCCGACATCGCCGATTTTCCACCGGTTCCGAGGCATTGCGTGATGATGATAGCGCGTTTGCCGAACCTCTCCTTTGCGGGGCAGTGCGGCATCCATCTGTATCCGAAATGATCCAGCAGCGTTTTCATAGCGCCCGTTGCATGAAAAACATACGCGGGCGAGGCGAAAACAAGCAGATCTGCTTCAAGCATTGCCTTTTCTATCTTCTGTATGTACTCCGCGTCCTTGCACAGGTGTTCATCCTTCAGAAAACAAACGGTACGGCCCGAGCAGAAGTTGGGGCAGTCACGCGGAAGATAAAACTCGCTTATCTGGGCGTCATCTCCGAATAGATTGAGGAATATCTCTTTCAGACGATATGCAGCTTGTCAACGACGCGATCAAGGCCTGGCTGTTCCTCGGAGAATAACGGCAGGCATACAAAGCCGGGGCTGTGATCAGAAACGATCACAGCCCCGACTCCGGTTCGGTTGATTCAAATTGAAACAGTACCTCGATCGGCGTATCCACTGCCTTGGAAAGATCGAACGCCAGCTTGAGCGACGGGTTGTACAGGCTCTTTTCCAGCCGCATGATGGTCTCTCTTCGCACGCCGACCATCTCTGCCAATTGTTCCTGGGTGAGTCCCTTGGCCTGCCGATAACGCTTCAGATGACAGATAAAGCCGTCCATAGATCAAAGCTCGCTTTCGCTGCAGTCTTCGCAGTCGTAGTGATAGAGCAGATATTGGGAGAGAAAACTGCCGAGCGCAAAGGTAAGCGCCAGCATAATTGTGAGAAACATCAGCTTCACTTCGCTGATCTGCAGAGCAAGCGCCCCAGCCAGCTGCACCCACACAGCCTCGGCAACACTCGTAAGCATCAGCGCCAGGAGCGAAATCCCGCCGCAGAGCGAATACGCCTTGCGCTCCGCCCGAAGCTTGTTTTGCAGAAAGCGCTCGTCCATCAGCGTCGCAGACATTTTTCCCTCGTAATAAAACCCGAAAAAGCCAAAGAATCCAAAAAAGACGAAGGGGAAGAAGCCTTGGGAAAGCCGATAGGTGGCAAGCCCCGCGAAGCCGAGAAACCCCAACAATCCAAGCAGCCCCAGACGAGGACTGATCTTGCGCGTATACTTTGATGCGTGCTTCATAGTTGCCCTCCAAAATGTGATATATTTGTCACTTTGTATGACAAATATATCACATCAAAAAGGCGTTGTCAAGCCATTTTTGGGCGGCCAGAGGTCTGGCCGCCCTACGCAAGGCAATCGCTGAACTGCCCCCTGATTTCATTTGCTCAAAGGCCCTGATAGAACGCGACGGCGGCGGTAATTTCGCTTTCGGTGGGATGTCCCTTCGCAATGCCGCCGACCAGCTTGAACGGCCCGAAGGTATCAAAGCCCAGGCAGCCGTATTCACCGATCTCCCGGCATTTCTTTTGCGCGGCAATCTGGCGAATGGCTTTCAAAAAGCTTCCCGTTGGCGCGCCGTGTGTGTAAATATAAAAAACATCTCTGCCCTCCGGTAAATGCGACGCCGCAAACTCGAGAAGCTGCTTGGCGAAGGCGTTGAAATAAATGCCCGACGCAAACCCAATGCGCGCATAGGAGGACAAATCGGCATCCGGCTGTGCCGTCACATCGATCAGCGTGACTTCCTCCCTCGCGGCAATGGCGTCGAGCAGCTTTTTCGTGTTGCCGTGATGCGCGGAATAATATACGATCGCCGTTTTCATGTTGCCCTTCTCCTTTGCTCGGATAGCAGTTTTCGCAATCAGACAGAATGGAATGTCTATTAATATTATACTGGAAAAACAGTTTTTTTCAAGTCTTGTTTTGGTGATCTCGTTCCTGTATTATGAAAGACACTTCTTATAGAAAGCGGGTTTTAGCGGGAAATGCTGTGCGATTATCTGCGTGCCATCTGGGCATCCAAACGGCCCAGGGAAAGCACTCCCCCGACGATTATTTCGCCGTGCTGAACAGCCTCTTCCGCCCCCTGCTCCTGGACGGGATCACCATGCTGGAGCTGGCCGGGAAAACCGCACTTGCGCAAGAGTTTACCGTCTTGCAGCGGCAGTTTCTGCCCTTTCTGCGCGGGTCAAGGGAAGAACTGTTATGCAGGATGCTTTCTTTGGATCGATTACATGATTTGGCAGAGCAATTCGCCCATTTGATCGAACAGCAGATATGGCAAAGGGAGGAATTATAAATGATGAAAGAAACGGTTTTTTACCATGGCAGCGTGATTGGCGGCCTTGACACCATTCTCGCAAACGCGAAATCCCATGTTGACGGGGGCAAGGTCGCCTATTTTTCGACTGACCGGGTCTATGCCGTGGTCTGCTGCAGGTGCAGACAGGAAAACTTTGTCACGATGAGGCCAAAAGATGGGATACAGCATTATTTTGGACGCTTCCCGGAGCAGTTGAAGGTTTTGTATGAGGGAAAAGAGGGCTTTCTTACCGGCCCGTTTCTCACGCAAATCTGAAAAACACCAAGGGCCACACCTGGGAAAGCCCCGTGGATGTGCCCGTGGTACTTTTGGAGCATGTTCCCAATGTCTATGCCGAAATTCTCGCGGAGGAGGCCACCGGGCATGTGATCGTCCATCGCTATGCCGAGATCGACCCCGCCGAACAGAAAATGCACGCAAACTACATCCGGGACCATTTGGACGATCCGTTCTGCGCGGCCTATCGGGAGTTCCTGTATCAGCACTTTTCCCCGCTCTGGGATTGATCGGAGCTGAGCGACACAGGGGGGCGTTCTCTGTGTTCTTCGTGTTCCCGTCAGAAAACGCAGATCAATGATCTGAAAAGTGATACATCAAATTCAGAGAATCCGGCGCATCCTCGTCGATATAGCCGGTATCGACAAAGCCCGCCTTTTCATAGACCCGGAGCGCCGCAGCGTCGGTCTTTTTGACGCAGACCTCTACACAGTCGTATTTCCGCTCTTGTTCGAGCTCAGACAGAATCATGCGTAACGCGGCGGTGCCGCAGCCCTTCCCCTGAAATCGAGCGTCGACCATGAATTGCTGCAGATCATAGCAGGCGGGCTCATCGTCCAGATCCCGCACCAGGGCAACGCCGATCACGGTGTCGTCTTCCGCGATTCCGATGACCCTGGCCCGGTCGTTCCGATACACATAGCCTCTGGCCAGGATGCCCAAGGGACTGTCCAGAAACCCCTTTTGCTCTTCCCGGATCGACAGGTTTCTGAACGCCAGCCAGTTTTCCTCGTTTACTTCAATCAGCTTGAGCATTGTTTCATCCTCCAGATTTGTTGGAAGGTCAACTTCATAACACAGAAAACTGTCAGCGGCGTTACAATCGCCGTGCCGGTTTGTGACCATATCAAAGCTTTCGTCCGCAAAGGGAAAACGCCCGGCTCCCTCCGCCTCCTTGAAATCGATCTCCAGCGGCAGCAGCACTTCCCTGCACAGCTTCACGCTGGGCGGGTAGGCCTCGATTGCCGCCGTATTTTTGTTGGGGTGACGGAGGGAAAGCAGAAACTCGCCGCCGCCGGTTTCCATATCCAGCAGCTTCATGCGGTCAGTTCGGTATTTTTGAATGATCTCCCGAAAGTCCCACGGTTCTTCTTCCTCGTATCTGCCGTGAATATGGGAAAAGTCCCACCCGTGGATATGGGCAACGGCCTCTTCCTGCTTCCAGATTTCTTTTAGCTGTTCTGTGTTCATTTAAACTGCTCCTTCAAAAGATATTTGATGTTGTATTTTCCTTTGAACGGTACAGTTCCTGACAAACTCCTGCACAGAACGATTTTACTCGATACAGATCGTTGTCAGTGATGGAACTGTACCGAGCAGCTAATTCGTTTTATCATTGGGTAGCTCCAAATTGTTTTCAATATATTCCAGATAGGGCTTGCGGCGGTAAACGCTATTGAGGTTATTTCTATACCACGCGAATTCCTCTCTCAGACCCTGCTCCAGCGGAACCGTGTCCGGCATCAGTTCGTTCTGTCTGCCTACGTCAAGCACATATTCATAATCGTAGAAGCAGAAATACTCCCTCTGCGGAATCTCTTTGCCGACGCTGACAAATTCAACGGGTTTGCCCGCCGCCTTGTAGCACAGCGCAACCCATTCCCGAATGCTGACAGCCTCCCTGTTGCCGACGTTGAAAACGTGGTGCTCCGGGTGCTTGGCAATCAGAATTTCAACAAAGCGGCAAAGATCGGAAACGTTGAAGAATTGGAGCTTCATACTGCCGTCTTGCGGAAGATAGAACGTCCTGTCCTGCATCGCGCAATCAAACGGAAATGCTTCCCGGTAGAGGTTTTCGTAAATGCCGTAAAAGTAGGGAGGCCGGAGGATATACGCATGCGGAACCTGCGCTTGCAGATATTGCTCTGCTTTCAGCTTATTCATGCCGTAATCTCCCCATACGGAATTATAGCCGCATGGCTGCTCTTCTGTAAAGGGCTGCGGATTCGTTTCGGGATAAACCGCGCTGGAACTGATGAAAATGTAATCGTCAAAGTCAATGCCGGAATCCAGCAGCGTTTTGACATGTTCCTCCGTATAGGCGGTAATGTCGAGAATCAAATCAAAGTGCTTGCCGCGCAAGCAATCCCCCAACTGTGTCCTGTCGCAGTTGATATGCGCTGCGCCTTCCACCTGCGGCCTGTTGCCGCGGTTGAGCACCGTCACAGCGTTACCCTTGGAAATAAAAAACACCGCAGCATATTGACTGACAAAGGTTGTTCCGCCCGTGATAAGGATTTTCATGGGTACTCCTTTCAGAATAAGCGTCTGTGCTGCCGCAGGCAACTCATAACTTGGCGAAGCCAATCATCACTCATAACGCGCCGCAGGCGATCCTAACTGCCGCGCTCCGCGCGGCTTACTCCCACTCCACCGTTGCGGGCGGCTTGGAGGAGATGTCGTAGACCACGCGGGTGACGCCCGGGACCTCGTTGGTGATGCGGGAGCTGGCGCGCTCCAGAACCTCATAGGGCAGGCGCGTCCAGGCGGCGGTCATGAAGTCGTCGGTGGACACGGCGCGCAGGGCTACGGTGTCGCCATAGGCGCGGCCGTCGCCGATCACGCCCACGCTGCGCGCGTCGGTGAGGACGGCGAAGTACTGATCCGGCATGGGATTGGGATGGCCGGCGGCGATCTCCTCGCGGAAGATGGCGTCCGCCTCGCGCAGGCGGCTCAGCTTGTCGGCGGTGATCTCGCCCAGGATGCGGACGGCCAGGCCGGGGCCGGGGAAGGGCTGGCGCCAGACCAGCTCATGCGGCAGGCCGAGGGTCTCGCCCAGGCGGCGCACCTCGTCCTTAAACAGCTCACGCAGGGGCTCCACCAGCTCGTCAAAGTCGATGACATCCGGCAGGCCGCCCACATTGTGGTGGCTCTTGATGACGGCGGAATCGCCCTTGCCGCTCTCGATCACGTCGGGATAGATCGTGCCCTGGGCCAGGGCATTGACATGGCCCAGCTTCTTGGCCTCGGCTTCAAAGACGCGAATGAAGGCCTCGCCGATGATCTTGCGCTTACGCTCCGGCTCAGTGACCCCGGCCAGGGCGCTCAGGAAACGCTCGCTGGCGTCCACGCAGATCAGCTTGTCCCCAAACAGGGGGTGGAAGGTGTCCTCCACCAACTTGGCCTCGCCCTTGCGGAGCAGGCCGTGGTCCACGAACACGCAAGTAAGGCGCTCGCCCACGGCGCGATGCAGCAGCAGGGCCGCCACGGAGGAATCTACGCCGCCGGAGAGGGCCAGCAGGACAGTCTTGCCCGCTAACTTCTCACGCAGCGCTTCCACGGCCCGCTCGGCGTAGTTTTCCATGCTCCACTCGCCGCTGCAGCCGCATATTTCAAAGAGAAAATTGTGCAGCATTGCGCTGCCGTATTCACTGTGCGTGACCTCGGGGTGGAACTGCACGCCGTAGAGTTTGCGGCTGTCGTCGCCCATGGCGGCACAGGGGCAGTGTGCGGTCGCTGCCAGCGTGCGGAAACCGACGGGCGGCTTGCTGATGTAGTCGCGGTGGCTCATCCAGCATACGCTGGTACGGGGCACGCCCTTAAACAGCGGGTGATCCTCCACGGTCAGTTCCGTCTTTCCGTATTCTCCTGCCTGGGCCGCAGGGCTGACCTCGCCGCCGCCCATCCAGGTCAAGAGCTGATCGCCGTAGCAGATGCCCAGAATGGGGATGCCGAGCTCCATCACGGCGGGATCGTAGTGAGGGGATGCGGGATCGTAGACGCTGTTGGGGCCGCCTGTGAAGATGATACCCTTGTAGCCTGCCGCCCGAATCTCCTCCGGGGAAATCTTCCAGCAGGGCTTGATCTCCGCATAGACCCGCTGATCCCGGACACGCCGGGCAATGAGCTGATTATACTGTCCGCCAAAATCCAATACCAGGATTTTTTCCATGCCATATTCCTCCTTTAACCGTTTTTTGCCGAATAACGGATGATGATACCATATCATAGCACAAAAACGGCGGAAAATCAATTCGTGTTCATTGCAATTTGAGGACATGGCTGAAAAAATCGCTGAATGTGTTGTTTGTACCGGGGAACGGGGATCAGAGGCCGTAAGGGACGAATTCCCCGTCCTGCTCCGTACAGAGTTGCGGTGCAGGACGGGGAACAAATTGTCGGAGCTGCAGATCGAATGACTTGACAGGCATTAGAGGCGCATTGCTTCGTAATCCGGCAGGGTTTCAAAGCCAAAGCCCACATGCTCCGGCCGGTGGGCGTCGGAACCATAGCTCAGCTTTCTGCCGCCCAGGGCCAGATACCGCCGGACGATCCGGTCCTCCGGGTTGGTCTGTTTTGTTTCCTTGTACAGCCCGCCGGTGTTGACTTCGATGGCGATCCCTTTTCGGATGGCAGTTTTCAGAATGTCGTCGATCTTTGCGGCATAGTCCTCGTAGCGATAGGGAGAAAGGGGCCTTGGTGCGCTTCGGATCATCCGTGGCACATAGCGGCTGATATAGTCGATGTGGCCAAGGGCATCAAAGCAGTCGAACTGCTCCAGGTTTTTCAGAACGGTTTCATAATAAACGGACAGCAGAGCTTCCGTTGTCGCAAAATGCGCCCAGATGCGTTCTATTTCCGCCGGATTTGCCGGGTCGATATAGTTGATCTGTCCGTCCGTCTCCACCGGGATCTGGTGCGTGGAGCCGATGATGAAGTCCCAGGGGTAATCCTTTGCCAGATTCTCCGCCTCCCGGGCCAGCCTGGGATCGTCCGGGATCAGCCCAATTTCCACACCGATATGAACCCCCAGGCGACCCTCGTAGGCTTTTTTCACGCTCTCCAGCGTATGAAAATATGCATCCGGGTCAAAGCGGAACCAGGTCGGATCGTCGAAGCCCAGGTCCTGGTGATCGGTGAAACAGATCTCCGTAAGTCCCTTTGCGAGCGCCGCCTCGCACATTGCCTCCGGCTCCGCCTTGGAATCCGTCGAAAATCGGCAGTGCATATGATAGTCCTTGCTTACCATAGCTGTTTGCATCCTCCGTTTTCAGTTACGAAATCGGCAGATTGACGCGAACATCATCCAGGGCGACCGTTTTGGAGATCAGGCCCTGTTCCAGCATCCAGTCGATGTTCTCCTGCCAGCACGCATCGGACTGGGACAGGAAGGCGGCGTCCGCCGTCTCCATCATGGGAAGCAGAATTTGTATACTCTTGCGCTCCACCGTTTCCGACAGGGGGAAGTTTTCCGCGTTCTGGTTTGCCAGCAGGGTCGCCAGCGCGGCCTCCGGGTCGGCCTTCATATCGGCGAAGCCCTTGGCGGAGGCTCTGAGGAATGCGCACAGGGTTTCGCTGTCTTGCGCGATCATCTCGTCATTGGCCAGGAAGATGCCCTCATAATAGCTGGGAACGCCATAATCATCCAGATCGAACCAGTTGACGCGGAAGCCTTCTTCCTCCATCTGGGGGACCTCGTGGTTGACAAGGCAGCCGATGGTCGCGTCCACATTGCCGGTGGTCATGGAGCTCATCAGGTCAAAGCCCACATCGATCATCGTCACATCGTGGTCGTCCGCGCCGACAAACTGCATCATGCTGCGGACCAATGCCTCGGACAACTCTGTTCCGGCGTAGCCGATCGTCTTGCCGACCAGATCCTCCGCGCTCTTGATGTTCTTTTCCTCCAAGGACAGGACGATATTCAGCGGGCCCTGCACCACTGCGCCGATGGACTTCACAGGGATGTTTTGATTGGCGCGGGCCTGGATCACATCCTGCTGGTAGTAAAGGCCGATATCCGCCTGGCCTGCCGCGACCATAGAGATGGCATCGTTGGCGTTGGACGGAAAGCGGATATTGACCTTTAAGCCTTCCGCTTCATAGTAGCCTTTTTCTATGGCAACATACAAAAACGCATGTAAAGCATTCGGGTACCAGTCCAGCACCACATCCAATTCCTTTAATTCCTTGCTGCTTTTGTCGTCTGGCGCTGCACTGCAGGCACACAGAAGCATTGCACAGATCAACACGATAGATAAAATTCGTTTCATTATTTAAACCTCTCTTAGAATTCGCCCCGCCAGCGCACAAGCTTCTTTTCGAGCGTTGCTACCAGCGCCACAGCCAGCATGGCGACCGCAGACAGCAGTACGATGGGCGCAAATACGCCAGCGCCGTCCAGCTGCGTCATCATGCGGCGGGAGAAATAGCCCAGCCCGCTCTGTGCGCCCAGCCATTCGCCGATGGCCGCGCCGATGATGCTCATGGGGATCGCCATCTTGATGGCCGAGAAAAAGTATGGCAGTGTGCAGGGCACTTTGATTTTCAAGAAAATATCGCGTTTGGAAGCGCCGTAGGTCAACAGAAGCTCTGCCATTTCCAGCTTTGCCGACTGCAATCCGTCATATACCGTGATGGTAATGGGGAAAAAGGTGATGAGCACGGTGACCAGCACCTTGCTCCAGATCTCGTAGCCGAACCAGAGCACAAACAGCGGCGCGATGGCCGTGGTTGGGATCGTCTGGGACGCCACCACCACCGGATAGATCGCCTTCTGAAAAAACGGGCGGGCGTCCATCAGCACGGCCAGCCCCAAGCCGAGCGCCAGGGAAATGGCAAGCCCCACCAGCGTCACCAGCATGGTTGCCGGCAGATGGACGGTGAACAGCGGCTCCCGCAGTTCCCACAGCTTTTGCAGGATCTGCAGCGGCGTGGGCAGGATATAAGCAGCATCCATCCGCATGGCCCCCAGCTGCCACAGCATCAGCAGCGCAAACAGGAACACGAGGGCGGGGAGATCGTGTTTGCAGGCTTTTTTCATACCGACACCTGCTTTCTCAGCAGTTCCACCAGTCGCTCCCGCAATTCCACGATTTGCGGCCGGGTCAAATCCTGCCGGGTGCGCGGATACTCCAGCGGCACCTTGATTTCCCGCAGAGCGCGGATCGGCGTGCGCTCTACTACCAGCACGCTGGAGGAGAGGAATATGGCCTCCTCCACATCGTGGGTAATGAACAGGATGGTTTTTTTGTGCTTCTGCCACTGCCCCAACAGCCACTCGCACATGGAGATGCGCGTAAAATAGTCCAGGGCAGAAAACGGCTCGTCCAGAAGAAGCAGATCACTGCCGGTGAGCATGGTGCGCGCAAAAGCCGCCCGCTGGCGCATACCGCCGGAAAGCTCGTCCGGCCGTTTGTTCCGGCAGCCCTGCAGACCCACCTCTTCCAGCGCCGCATCGATCCGCTCCGACTGTTCCGCTTTGGAGCATTTGCGCTGAATCTCCAGCGGGAGCGCCAGGTTCTCTCCGACAGTTCTCCAGGGAAACAGCAGGTCCTTCTGGGGCATATAGCCGCAGTAGTGTGTCTGCTCCCCAATGGGAGCGCTGTTGACTTCGATGACGCCGGACTTGGGCTGCAGCAGCCCGTTGATCATCCGGAAGATCGTGCTTTTTCCGCAGCCGCTCACGCCGATGATGCAGTGGAACGAGCCTGGTTCGACCTGGAAGGACAGGTCGTCCACAGTGTTGAACGCTTCCCCCGGATACTGATAGGAAACATGGTCAAAGCGCAGTATGCTCATGCCCGCATTCCCCAGGCCATATCCCAGAACCCCAGCTCATAGCGGCTGCAGTTGACAAAGATTTCTGTTAAATAGGCAATTTGCGGTTCCGTTGCGTGGGCCGCCAGCGCATCCATCAAGTCGATCAGCGCCTGGTTGGTGACGGCATATTCTTCCGAGGCATAGCCCCGGACCCATTCTCCGTAAAACGGATGCTCCGCCGCGCCGGGAAGCGCCGCCAGCGCCTGCCCGATCTCCGCATAGCTCCAGGAGCAGGCCAGAATGGCGGCGACGATCTCCATCGGCGTTCCACTGTTGGCGACGGATAACATGTAACTGGTATAAGAGAGGTTGTCGAGGGCAGGCTTCACGGCAAATACCTGCTCCTCAGAAATCCCAAGGCGCTGCATGTACGCCCTGTGGATCTTCATTTCCCCGCCCAGAATGGCGTCTACATTTGCCGCAAAGCGGCGCATCAATTCCGGGTCGCGGGCCTTGACCACCCCCAGCGCAAACACGCGGGCGTAGTCGAAGAGATAGAGATAGTCCTGCAGCATAAAATAGCGGAACTTTTCCACCGGAAGACTGCCGTCCCCAATGCCGGTGACGAAGGGGTGCTGCAGGCAGTCCGCCCAGATGGGCGCCGCCGCATCCCGGAGCCGGGCTGATACAGAAGTCGGCATCTTATTCTGCCTCCTTCGCGTATTCCCCGCGCAGATCGAAGGCGTGGTGCATCGGGCCGGAGCCCTTGCCCAGGTCGAGCATCGCGGCCAGAGCGCCGGAAATATAGTTCTTGGCGCGCTGCACGGCTTCCGCCAGGGAGAAGCCTTTGGCCAGATTGGCGGCAATGGCGCTGGACAGCGTGCAGCCGGTTCCGTGGGTGTTGGGATTGTCAATCCGCTTGCCGGAGAACCAGACGGCTTCGCCGTTGGCGTAGAGCAGGTCATTGGCGTCGTTGACGCTGTGGCCGCCCTTCACCAGTACCGCGCAGTGGCAGCTATCTCCGATCCGCTTTGCCGCGATCTCCATATCCTCTTTGCTTCGGATCTGCAGGCCGGAAAGCACTTCTGCCTCCGGAATATTCGGCGTGGCAAGGACTGCCAGGGGCAGAAGCTCGTCGATAAGCGTCTGCACCGCATCCGTCTTCATCAGCGAAGAACCGGAGGTCGCCACCATCACCGGGTCGACCACCACATTGACTGCATGATAGCATCTCAGACGCTCCGCAATCACGCGAATGAGCGCGCTGGACGATACCATACCGATCTTTACGGCATCGGGACGAATGTCTTCGAATACCATGTCGATCTGCTGCTGCAGGAAGTCGGGCGTGACCTCCATAATGCCTGTGACGCCGGTCGTGTTTTGCGCGGTAAGCGCCGTGATCGCGCTCATGGCGTAAACGCCGTTCATGGTCATCGTTTTCAGATCGGCCTGGATCCCGGCGCCTCCACTGCAGTCACTGCCTGCAATGGTCAATGCTGTCTTTAATTGCATGTTCTCGTCTCCTTTTTGTTTCAGCATTGTTTTATGCAGCGGCATAAGGTGGTGCCCCCGATATGCCGCCGGAAGCTCCGGCTATTCGGCCAGAGCAAGCTTCCAAAAGTCTTCCGTGTGCCCGTAGTCGGGCAGATAGCAATCCGCCAGGGCACGCAACTCCGCCTGGCGGTTTTCACTGCTGTCATAGACTGCGGCGACGGCAAAGCCGTCGGCCTTGGCCGTCCGGGCCGCGTGGAGCGCATCCTCAAACACGATGGCGGCGCTGCGCTCCGCGCCAAAATACGCCAGAGCCTGGCGAAAGATGTGCGGCTCGTCCTTGCCGTGTCCCAGTTCACTGCAGGTGAAGATCCTGTCAAACCAGCCGCTCATGTCGCATCTGTCCAGGGCGGCCTGGATCATGGGGCGGTCTGTGGCCGTTGCAATGCACATCCCGATCCCAGCCTTGTGCAAGCGCTCCAAAAACGCCTCGACGCCGGGCTTCGGCAGCACTGTTTCCCTGTAGCACTGCTCCACGGTCCGGTTGATTCCGGCCTGGATCTGTTCCGCAGAAAGGGGCAGGCCGTATTCCTTCTGCAAATAGCAGGCGGCCTGCCGAAGGCTTAGAGGCTTGAGCGCTTCTGGCAGGGACGGCTTCGGCGCTCTGCCGAGGGATCGAAGATAGCGCTCCCCTGCGCTGTCCCACACGAACATCGAATCAAACAGCGTGCCGTCAAAGTCGAAGATCGCGCACCGGAGCCTCATGCGCTTATCATTTCCTCGGACAGCTCGCGCAGCTGCCTGCAAGCGCCTTCGATGTCCTCCGCGCCGAAGATCGCACTCACCAGGGCAACTCCGTCCACGCCAGACCCGGCCAGCTGGGAGATGTTGTCCTTGTTGATCCCGCCGATCGCCACCACAGGGATCTCCACGGCCTCGCATATGGCGCGCAGGGTCTCCCGGGGCATAGTCTGCACATCCGTTTTGGTGGAGGTGGCAAACACCGCGCCCGCGCCGAGGCAGTCCGCCCCATTGCGAACCGCCTCCAGGGCTTCGGCCACGGAATGGACCGAGACGCCGATCATCATGTTGGGGCCGACCTTCTGCCGCACCTGGGCGGCCTGCATATCCTCCTGGCCGACATGAACGCCGTCGGCGTGACAGCGGATGGCGATGTCCACATTGTCGTTGATGAAGAAGGGGACCCGATACCGCTTGCAGAGGGCGGCGATCTCGATGGCCTCCTGCAGGAAGGCTTCCTCGTGCAGCTCCTTCTCCCGGAGCTGCACACAGGTCGCCCCGCCCTTCAGGGCAGCTTCGACCTGCTCATACAGGCTTTGTTTTCCAACCCACGCCCGGTCTGTCACGGCGTAGAGCCGCATCATTGATTTATCGCACTTCATAGTTTGCGCCTTTCTCCAGCCCATCCGGGCTCATATTGTAGATCGCGTCGATCATATAATTTCTGTAGCTTGCGTTCCCGTCCAGCTCGCCCAGCCGATCGTGAGCGAGCTCCCCCGCCAGGCCCATCATGGAGACGGCCGCGGCAGCGGCCTCCAGCGGATGGCCGGGATTCGCGGTCACGAAGGCCGCCGTCATAGCGGACAGCTGGCATCCCGTTCCGGTCACAGAAGACATCATGGGATGACCGTTGCGGATACAGTAGGCCGTTGTTCCGTCTGTCACAAGGTCGATCGCGCCGGTGATGGCAAGAACCGCGCCGCTTTTTCGGGCAAAGTTCTTTGCAAAGCCCAGCGCCTCGTTCAGGTTCTCTTCCGTCACCTTGTCCGCCACATTCGCGTCCACGCCTTTTGTGTTGCCGCTGCCGGAAGCAAGGGTTTTGATTTCTGAGATATTGCCGCGGATCACCGTGAAGCGCACTTGCTCCATCAGCCGCAGCGCGGTCTCCGTCCGCAATTTGGACGCGCCGACGCCGACGGGGTCCAGCACAACAGGGTGTCCCAGATCGTTTGCGTGCCTGCCCGCAATCAGCATAGACGCGATGGTGCGGCTGTTCAGCGTGCCAATGTTGAGATTCAGCCCGCCGCAAATGGAAGTGATCTCCGCCACTTCTTCCCGGTCGTCCGCCATGATGGGGGACGCGCCGCAGGCCAGCAGAATATTCGCGCAGTCGTTCACCGTCACATAGTTGGTGATATTGTGGATCAGCGGGCAGCTTGCCCGGACCATTTCAAGCATTTTCCCAAACATCTTGCGTCTCCTTTATCGGTCAAGGGTTTTCTGCATCGTGTTCAAAACGCCTGCTTTTTTCAAGCTGTAAATCAGGACTGCCGAGATGGCCGCGCCGACGGCAGTGGAGATCAGAAACGGGACAATGTAGGCGTAAAACGCAATTTCTCCAGCCTTCTTGCCCATAAAGAGAATGGCGATGGGATAAGCGCACAGACCGCCGAGCACAGCCGTTCCGAACACCTCTCCCGCCAGCGTGGCAAGGATATTCTTGGTTTTCGCATAGACCAGGCCGCAGAGCAGGGCGCCGATCATGCTGCCCGGGAAGGCCAGCAGGCTGCCAAGGCCGGTCAAATTCCGGATGAGAGAGGCCGCAAAGGCCGCGCCAACGCCATACCAGGGCCCCAGCAGCACCGCGCACAGGATATTCACCATATGCTGCACCGGGGAGCATTTGCTGCCCAGCACCGGGAACGAAAGCATGCTGCCAACGACCGCAACCGCACAAAAGACACCGGCGATTGCCAATTTCAGATAATTCGTTTTTTTCATTATTTTGTTCTCCTTTTTGATTGCAGGAAACGCCATTGCTCAGCGACGCTTCCAGAATGGTACTGTGCGCTTGCGGCGCACTTTTGGAAGGTTCGGTCGATGCTTGCTGGCATCCTCTCACGCCGGAACACGGCTTCCCATCGCTGATCTACAAGGCTCAGGGCGCTCCCCCTCAGCCCGCCACACTTGTGGACGGCATTTCCTCCTTTCGCAAAGGCATCAAAAAACAGGAAACCGCCCTGCCCGGACGCCTCCTGTAAAAAATCCTTGGTATGACTTCCTACGGCGGCATGATCCGCATCAGGTACTAGGGTCGAAGTTGGATGACTTCCTCTCAGTCCGCTGGCACGGGCTCCCCTGTTTTTATTCGATGGTATTATACAACTGTATGTTCAGGAAATCAAGCGTTTTCTGGAAAAAATCGTCCATTTCGAAAAAAGTGTTCCAAACCGTACCGCTGTGCGCCTCCGAAAAACGCTTGAAAACCGCAAATGCTTTTTTGTATACTTCCCACTAACCCGAAAAGGAGGTACGCACCATGAAGTTTGCGAACGCCATCCCGGATCTGATCGGCGGCACTCCGCTGTTAAAGCTGAGCCGCTTTGCGAAAGAAAACGAACTCGGCGCGGACATTTACGCCAAGCTGGAATTCTTCAACCCCGCGGGAAGCGTCAAGGACCGCATCGCTCGGGCCATGCTGGATGACGCGGAAGCAAAGGGCGTTTTAAAGCCCGGCTCCGTCATCATCGAGCCGACCAGCGGCAACACCGGCATCGGCCTGGCGGCAGTTTCGGCCGCACGGGGCTACCGCATCCTCCTCACCATGCCCGAGACCATGAGTGTCGAGCGCCGCAAGCTCCTCCAAGCCTACGGCGCGGAGCTGGTGTTGACCGACGGCTCCGAAGGAATGCGCGGTGCGATCGCCAAGGCCGAGGCGCTGGCCGCTGAGATCCCCAACAGCTTCATGCCTGGACAGTTCACGAACCCGGCCAATCCCGCCGCGCATCAGGCCACCACCGGCCCGGAGATCTGGGCAGACACCGACGGCAAGGTCGATATCTTTGTCGCGGGCGTCGGCACAGGCGGCACCATCACCGGCGTGGGCGAATATCTGAAGTCCCAGAACCCCAATGTCAAGGTCGTCGCGGTGGAGCCTGCAGCTTCTCCGGTGCTGTCTCAGGGCAAGGGCGGCCCCCACAAGATCCAGGGCATCGGCGCGGGTTTTGTGCCGTATACGCTGAATACGAAGGTCTATGACGAGATCATCCCGGTTGAGGACGAGGACGCCTTTGCCGTCGGCAGAGCCCTCGCCAGAAAAGAAGGCCTGCTGGTCGGCATTTCCTCCGGCGCGGCGGTCTGGGCTGCAGCACAGCTTGCCAAGCGGCCCGAGCATGCAGGCAAAATCATCGTAGCTCTGCTGCCGGATACCGGCGAGCGCTATTTGTCCACCCCGATGCTTGCAGAATCATTCTGATTTTCATAGACCGGCGTGTGGTCCCTTGTTACCTTCGAATGAATGCCGAGCTCGGTACTGCAAACGCCGTCTATGTGGCCAGCTGCCGCTGGAGAATTTCTTTCTGTAAAAACAACCGGATGGGCCTTGAAAAAGCCCCCCAATATGGTACAATGAAGTGGAAAATGATGCAGAGATGATCCGAAGATATCGGTTACAAATATACCGCTACAGTTTCTTCAGTTGTAATAAAAAGAATTTGCTGCCTGAGGAGCTGCTGCGATCCGTAGAGAGATTCAAGACATTTTGTACGAAGAGGGCATGAAAATGAGAAAGACAATGGTTTTCGCTTTGACTGGACTCCTTCTTTTTTCTTTGCTAACTGGATGCGGGATCGTAGAGGGCCCAAACCAGTGGGGCAGAATCAAGGAGCCGGAAGCCCCAAATATCAGCGTCTCAGATGATTTTTCACCGATACAAAACGGGCATGAACAATTTTCGCCGCTTGCCGACACACAAGCAGCAGAGGGGGCAGAGCGGAAGAGCCTATATGATCTGATTTTCGAGGCGCTTGATAACAACAGTGCGGCCATATCCTTATATGATGTCCCAGAAGCTGAGGTTACGAAGGCTTATGAGCAGCTTGTCTATGAGCACCCGGAGTTTTTCTGGGCAGATCATGGATATTCCTGGACGGTCACATCAGGAGTCGGCCGGACGATAATCGAATTGAAGCCGAAACTTGCCGAATCCATGGACACCATCGCCGATAAACGGCAGCAGTTGGATGCGGCGGTGGACGCCATCCTCGCGGATATTCCTGCCGCGGCGACGGACTATGAGAAAGCGCTGTATGTCCATGACTATCTCGTCCTGAATACAGAATATGATTCGGCCGCATACGCAAGGATACAGGCCTCCCCGGACCAGAGTTTTCTGGACGATGCGGATACAGCATATGGATGCATAGTGAATCATCTGGCCGTCTGTGACGGGTATGCAAAGGCCTTTCATCTTCTGATGAAT
The DNA here is from genome assembly GCA_017419715.1 of Oscillospiraceae bacterium. Classification (GTDB taxonomy): domain Bacteria; phylum Bacillota; class Clostridia; order Oscillospirales; family Oscillospiraceae; genus JAFRPC01. The sequence continues at coordinate 52,638 of JAFOKO010000072.1, forward strand.
CGCTTGGGCATCGAAGCCGGTCGCGTCTTCGGCATTGCGGATGGCGAAAGCCACGCATGGAATTACATCGCGCTGGATGGGGATTACTATTATGTTGATGTGACATGGGACGATCCTGTTGCCGTGGATGGCTCTGCCGTCGAAAACAATATTGTCTCGCATGAGTATTTCTGCATTACAACGGATTCGCTCCTGCTTGACCACAGCATCACCGACAATGCCTTCTATGTTCCAAACTGCACAGCGCTTGCCTATGAATACTTCCGCTATCATGGGCTGTTCCTGGAAAGCTACTCAATGGCTGGCGTGGAGGATTTGATTGTCAATAAGTCCGCCGACGACAGCGTACAAATAGAATTTGGATCCCAAAGCGAATTGCAAGAGGCAATCACACAGTTGTTTGATCATCAGGAAATCTTCGAAATTCCCTATGTGCAGGAACACTTTACCAAAGTTTGGCGGTCTGTTGGCCACTCCGGTTGCGTTTTGACGATCAGACTTTACGAATAATCGGAAGAAGCACCGATGACGCCTTTCTAAGGGGCAGAAGTCGTCTTGGATTGCTCCGTATCAATCAAACCCGGATTTCTTCCGCAGCATTTCTTGTATTTCTTGCCGCTGCCGCAGGGACAGGGATCATTTCTCCCAATCTTTCTTTTGGGGATAGCGTTATCTGAAAAGCGACCCTTTAATTGCTGAAGAACCTCTTCCAGGCTCCCGTATTGGGCAAGCAGATCGTCTCAGTAGTTTGGAATGTCCTCGGCACGCTCCGGAATATCGTCCATCAGCACAGGAGGATTGTCTACCTCAGTCGGCTTCCATCCCCGCAATACGGGATTCGGCGTGACTTGGTACAGCTTGTTTCCCAGATCGCGAAAGCGTTCGATTTGGGCAATCGTTTGAAAGCGGATTTTTCCGAACGCCTCAGAAGTAAGAACCATCTGCACCCAGGATACTCTTTTGCATAAGGCCGTGGACTGACAGAGGAAACAGTCGTTTACCAGTTGATCTGCCCATTCTTCGTCAAGCCCCAGTTCCTGCTTTCCGAAATCAAAGACAGCCTTCGCCTCTGGAATCTCAAGGTAATACCCATCTTGCTTGAGTATCGCTTCTTCATCACATTCGCAGATCGGAGCGTTGATTCTGGCGGCAAGAAACCGTCTAAAGTCATCTTCGCCAATCGCAATGATGTGCTCTGTCACAAGCTCCGGCTCTTCCGGCCCCATGTCTACTATGGTGCAATGGTGCTAAAAATCATTGTTTGCGCAATGCTGAACGACGCGCTGAACCTGCTCCCGGGTGATTTCCGCGTGCCATTCAGATATTTTATTTATTGCGTAAGCTGCGGGCAGAGACCAGTAGTGATGCCCAAAGGCTTCCAAGAGCTCACCTAACTTTTCATCAGTCGTGCTGAGCGCCCTCCTTGTTAGAAAGTGTAGATTTCGCTTCGAGTTTTCTTATTTTTGCAAATCTTCGCCTATGCGATCAGCCAATCCGTCCCATCTATGATCTGCGTAGGTCTCAACTGTACTAAATCTACTTCTAAAAATCAAGCCTAAATTAAGTACCACAGAAACAAGAAGATAACGGAATGCGTCGCGGACAAAGACCTTGCCGACAATCTGCGAAAGCTGCTTTTTGCAGGCGATACCGATATGCTGTTGACCGTCATTGAGGCGCAAATCAATTCTCTGCTGCCGGAGGAAAATCAGAAGGAAATCGAGAAATTGACAGACCTGTACAGATACTTTTCTGAAAACAAAGACGCCCTGTTGGATCCATACAAGCGCGGTATTGAGATCCCGGAGACCTATTTGAGTGAGCTGTGTCGTAACATGCTTCGGGGTTCCAGCAACAATTTCTGATCTGAATGACCGTCATGCAAGCGCCGCTGTAGGGCGGTGCGCTTTGCTGTACACATACGCGGGACATAATCCTGACAACTGCATTTTGAACACTCGTTTTTCGTTAAAAGATACCTTGCCAATAAATACTTGACACATACTCCATTTTCCAGGGTCCATTTTATTTCTTGACAAATCCGCGCTCTTTTGGTATTGTTTTTCTGAGAACTGGTTATTTCCTGCTCCTGTTTTCTTTACTGTTAAAAGCGGTTCCGTAGTTGAAGAAACGATTATTGGGAGGTATACCATGACTTACGAAAAACTGACTGGCGCCATCGATCTTGAAGAGCTCGAAGTCCAGGCTGACGAAGTATCCGAAGTTTCCGCAGCCAGCCCCATGTCCGCAGTATATGTAATATTATGTCGGATATGTGACGGGATGTATTGAGTCTCCGTTCACCCTTTTTTTAGCAAGATTATTTTTTGATCCCTTCCTTGACTTGCAAGGTAACCTATGATTCGGCACATACACGTTTGTAAACTGTAAGAAATTCTTCTTCCAACTACGGAACCGTTTTCTATAATATTCCTCACATCTTATCCATTTTCCTTACAGTCCAATTGTTGGTGCTTGTTAATTCCATCCCCTTTTGATATGAAAATGTTCAAGTGGGGCCTTTCGGTTCCTGCCGTTTTTGGTGGTTTGAAAAGGCGGTTTTGCAGGCAGATAAACAATTAGTGGGAGGAATACCATGACTTACGAAAAACTGACCGGCGCGGTCAATCTTGAAGAGCTCGAAGTCCGGGCTGACGAAGTGAGCGAAGTCTCCGCGGCCAGCCCCGTGTCCGCTGTTTTTACTATCCTGTGCAGGGCTTGCGATGGGCAGTATTAAACATCTGGCTCAAGTTTTCTGAATAAGCAATACCCGCTCATTCCGTGTAACAAACGAAACCCATCCAACTATGGAAGCGTTTCCTATCAATACTCCGTAGTTGGAAAGCCGAAGAGAAACCATTTACAACATGATTTGGAGGTACACCTTGACTTACGAAAAACTGACCGGCGCGGTCAATCTTGAAGAGATCGAAGTGCTGGCTGATGAGGTAACAGAAATCGCTGCAGCGGGCTTTTCTCTTAACATTATGGGCCCCTCTTGCACTGTAGAACTGTGGTAATTAATCCTCTTTTTCAAGCCAGTACTAACCTATTCGCTAAGTGAAACCTAACTAATCCGATCCAACTACGGAACCGTTTTGTATTATTTAGGGTGGTAATTATGTCAGAGAATTGCGTAGACGCTGTTTGCGGCAGGCTGATCCATCGGTACGATCGCCTGTTTGGCCCCGTATTTTACCCCTTTCTTCAGCAGACCCTTTCCTCCGCGGAGGCAGAGCTCTCCGCCTTTTGCCAGGGGCATCCGGAGATTGCCTGCGATCCCGAGGCAATCCTGTATTCCCTGGGCGACGCGTTGACCCAGGCCCTCTTCGAGCTCTGTTCCCGGAGCTTGATCGGAGCGCTGGTGCAGGTGAAAGCTCGGCTCCTCGGCGAGACGCCGGAGGAACGATACCAATATTTTGTGGAGCACATGCTGCTGCCGACGGAGCGGAGCCTTCCCCCGGAGTCCGAGCTGGGGAAGCTGGCAGCCAATCGCGCCGCCTGTACGCTTGCCTCCTTTCAGGAGCTTCTGACGCGGCTTGCGGCTGATCTGCCCGCGATTCAGGAAGCCCTTGGGATCTCCGTGCGTGCCCTCGACGGGGTGAGCTTTCGCGCGGGGGATACGCACAACGGCGGCCGCTTCGTCATGATTCTCACGGTAAACGGCGGAGAACGGCTTGTCTATAAGCCCCGTTCCCTGGAAACCGACGCGATTCTTTGGGAGCTGATGCAGTGGATGAACGCGAAGGGGGGCCTTCGCTTCCCGTTGAAGCATCTGCGGTATCTCAACTGCGGGGATCACGGCTGGCAGGAGTATATTGCCCATCGGGAATGCGGCAGCCCGGAAGAGGCGGAGGCCTATATGTACCGGGTAGGCGCGCTGCTGTTTCTCGCCTATCTGACGAGCTTCAGCGATTTGCATCAGGAAAATCTGATCGCCCACGGGGACACTCCGATCCTCATCGATACGGAGACGATCTTTCGAAACAACCAGCATTTAGACGGACAACCGGTGCTTTCCGCGGACAACTGGAATCAGTCCCTGCTCTGCTCCGTGTTCTCCTCCGGCCTGCTTCCGGTCAATATCCTTCCCGGAAAGGTCTTTGAACGCAGCAGAGACAGCGGCTTGCTGACCGGCCTGGGGACGCAGCCGCAGGCTCAGATACAAACCATCGCCCACGCCGGAACCGATGAGATGTGCTTCTCGGAAGAAGCCGGAAAACCCCGACAGGGACCGTGGCCCAATCTCGCCTATTTGGCCGGACGTCCGCTCCACCCGGGAGACTATATCGAATCGGTGGCCGAAGGGTTCCGGAGCGCTTACGAGGCCGTGATGCGGAACAAAGCCCAGCTCATGGCCGACCTGGCAAAGGGTGCGCTGGCAAGGGGAAAATTCCGGCAGATCCTCCGCGACACCGCCTTATATCAAAAATTCCTGCTCGCCAGCTATCATCCCTACTATGTCCACAGCAGAGCGGCGCGACTGACGGTTTTTGAGAAGCTTCATGGGAAGCGGGAGGCGATCTGCCCGGCGCAGACACAGCTTGTCCAGGAGGAGATCGCCCAGCTCCTGCGCGACGATATTCCATATTTTTATACGACGGCAGCTTCCCGTGCCCTGCTGGCGGAGGATGGCTGCGTTATCGAGGAGTTCTACAGAAAGACCGTCGAGGAGCTGCTGCAAGAGACGGTTGATCGCCTGGACGAGGGCGATTTCTACCGCCAGCTCTTTTTTATCCGAACCGCCTTGGAAAGCACCGAGTACGATAAAAGCCGGAATTGCTTCTATCCCATCGACGGCAAGGTGTTTTCGGAGGAAGGCGGCGCGGCCCGGTTCGCCGCCCTCGCCGACTGGATCCTTGGGCACAGAGAACGCTTTTCCCGCGTTCTCCCCGAAGGGGATTTCCCCCTCTATCACGCGAGGCTCCCGGGCCAAACGAAATTTATCCTTCGCCCGGAGCCTGCGACCTTAACCACGGGGATCGGATCGTTCCTGTTTTACGATCAGTACGCAAGAATCTTCCACCGCCGCTCCGAACTGGCGGAGGGAATGCTCCGCGCCCTGACGGACCCACAATCCCCCCTGGTTACCCGATACCACAACCAAAAGAACCGGTGGGTCGGTGTCTTCGAGGGATACGGTTCCTATCTCTACCTGTATTTGTATCTCTACCGTTTTACGGGAGATGCGCGCTATGTCGCCCTGGCGGAGCGGGTTTGCGACGAATTGATCGCCCTCGCGCCTGATTATGAGAGCTACTGGGGCGTGACCCCCGGTCATGCCGGCGTGGTGATTCTTGCGCTGAACGCCTGGAAGAAACGGCCTGATTTGTGCAAGCTGAGGGAACTGGCGGAGGTCTGCGGGAAAAAGCTCTATGAGGCATACAAGACGGACAGGCTTCCGTTCCAGACCGGATTCGCCTACGGCTATGCCGGGATCAGCACGGCCTTGGTAATGCTTGGGGCCGTGAGCGAGAATGCGGACTATTATTCCGCGGGCATGGACCTGATGCGCAGGGAAAGCGCGAAGTACGACCCCTCCATTGCCGGCTGGAGAACGGCGGATCCCCCCAGGGACGGCATGAACGGGTGGTGTTACGGTTCTCCCGGGATCCTGGTGGCCAGAGAGCTTGCGCGTCCCTGCGTGTGCGAGGAAGACCTGCCCCTGTTGGAGCTGGATCTGTCCCGCGCCTTGGGGCATACCCTGGAAGCGGTGCGCGGCGGAGAGAGCCGCCCCGTCTTATGCCACGGCCTCCCGGGCAATCTTTCTATTCTGCAATGGTATGCGCGGCACGCCGGGGATCCGACTGTGCGGACAAGCGTGGAGGAGGGCATTTCCCGCCTGCTTCACATCCTCGAGGAGAAAGGGATCCTGTACTGCAACTGCGCGAAGGCATTAGACATCACATTTATGGTTGGTACAACCGGATTGGGATATTTCCTGCTGCAGCAGCTCCGCGACGGGCTGCCTGCCGTGCTGGCGCTGGAAGTGTTTTAACAGAATTCGGCCCCTCGCCCGATCAGAAGATAAAGAGAGATGACAATGAAAAGAGTTCCGATTGTTTCGCAGTTTTTGAAGACAGAGTGCGGCTTGTGCTGCGCCGCGATGATCTCCCGCTACTACGGACGCTATGTCTCTTTGGAGGAGCTTCGCGAATACCAGCAGGTGGGCCGGGACGGCATTTCCGGCAAGCAGCTTCACGCGCTGCTGCAATGGCTGGGATTCGACTGTAAGATCTACCGCTGCAAGCCCGAGCATCTTTCCGCCATCCCGCTGCCCGCAATCGCGTTCTGGGAAAATTCGCACTACGTGGTGATCGAAAGGCTGAAAAAGGACCGGGTGTATGTGGTCGATTCCGGCTCCGGAAGAGAGATCGTATCCCTTGAAGAATTCGAGCAGCTTTTTTCCGGCCTGATGTTCTGCCCCAAGCCCGGCGAGCACTTCACGACGAAGAAGCCGGGACGGTCGGTGTGGTGGGATTATACCTTCCTCTTCCTCAAAAACAAGTATCTGATTCTCCTGACCCTGCTGCTCAGCCTCCTGTCCTATGTCATCTCGACGGTGGTTCCGATGATGGTGCAGGTGATTATTGACGAGCCAAGCTCCGGCAGCAGCCTGCTCCTTGCCGTGGGGCTGGCGGCGCTGTTCGGATACGGCGTCACCTACGCGATCAGTTCTTTCCTGAATGTGCTGATCAAATCCAGAATCTACCGGACCTTTTTTGCCCACTGCATGAAGAAGCTGGCGAATTCTGAGTTTCAATACTTCCTGCTCAGGCCCTTGGGCGGCATCTGTTATAACCTGGACTGCATCGACACCCTGAACGACAGCTACAGCGTGATGATGGTAAACTCGCTGATTTCCGCGGGAGCCATAGTCATTCTCTCCGTCTATTTTGCCATCCGGTCCTTCCCGCTCTTCCTTGTGTTTTTGTTCCTGCTGACGACGACCTTTTTTGTGCTGAAGCTGTCGAACAACCGCGTGATTCGCTGCAATCAATCGGTGATCAGCAGCAAATCTAGATTAAAAGGCAAGCAGATCGAGTTTCTCAACTCCGTTTGCGAACTGAAGGCCTCCGGCGTGGAAGACATGTTCTATTCGGAATGGGAAACGGCGTTTTACCACTCCGTCAAGAAAAATCTGCAAAAGAACAACAGCGAAGCGCTCTATTCCTCCTTGAACGCCGTGTTCTCCCTTGTGCTGCCCCTTGTCATTCTGCTTGCCGCCTTTTACATGGTGTCCTCCAATCTGATGACGATGGGAACCGCCGTCTCGCTCTATTCTCTGTCCACGATTATCACGTCCTTTGCCATGAACTTTTTCTCATCCATCAATTCGGTTCGCACCATGGAGAACCTGACGGATCGGATCAAGGACCTGATCTCCCAGCCGACGGAAAAAAGCGGGCCCAAAAAGATTGACGATATTTCCCGGATCCAGCTCGACCATGTGTCCTTCCGGTACGATAAGCACTCCCCGCTGGTTCTAAAGGACATTTCCCTGTCCATAGAAAAGGGCCAAAAAATCGCGATTGTCGGCGGATCGGGCAGCGGAAAATCGACCATCGCAAAGCTGCTGATCAAAATGTATGAGCCCACCGAGGGGGCCATTCAATATGACGGGACTCCGGCGGAGGAGCTGGACAACAAGGCCCTTCGCCGCGTGATTGGCAGCGTCTCCCAGGGCGGAAAGCTGGTCAACGCATCCATTTTCAAGAATGTTGCCCTGCTCGCGAACAAATTTACGCCGGAGGACTTCGCCGACGCCTGCAAGAAAGCGCAGATTTATGACGACATTGTAAAATTGCCCATGAAGGCGGAAACCCTCGTATCAGAGAGCGGATCAGACATCTCCGGCGGACAAAAGCAGCGAATCATCTTAGCCAGGATCCTGATGGCCGACCCCAAGATTCTCCTGCTCGACGAGGCGACAAGCGCCCTGGATTCCGTGACAGAGCACACGATTTTTGAGGAACTGAACAAGCTGAAAAAGACCCTGATCGTGATTGCGCACCGCCTGTCCACCGTGGTAGACGCGGACTGCATCTACGTATTAAAGGACGGCTGCCTCGTGGAACAGGGAACCTACGATGAATTGATGGAAAAACGAGGGGAGTTTTATGCGCTCTACCAGTGCGGCCTGAAGGAAGGCGGCTAATACGATCTATTGCGATTAAATATTTGCGCCCGGCGAGCGCACGTTCTATAGGGTGAAAGTCCCGAACGCGCCCGGCAGTGGGAAGCGTTAGCCAAAGGCAAGGGTGTCCGTCGCGAGGCGGAATCTGAAGGAAGCCGGATTGCGGAGCTTGAAAGGTCCTCCAATGGGCAAAGTTTCGGGCCGACGAACAGAAACCACATATAAGGCCGTACATGGGCGGACGACTCTGCCAGACAAGGGAAAGTCCAATGCTACCCGGA
>JAFOKO010000073.1 GCA_017419715.1 Oscillospiraceae bacterium
TGGATTTCCCCGTGCAAACGGACAATCCGGCAGAAAAGCTGGCAGAGGGAGAAGCAACCGAAAAGGTGAATCGCCGGACGGGCAATCTGCCCGCCCGGGCTGTCATTCTGAGCGAAGCGAAGAATCCGCACCCCAGTCACCAGTCACCAAGAACTGTAGGGACGAGCAATGCTCGTCCCTACATCCACTTTTGAATGTTACACCGTGGTAGGGACGAGCATCTGAGCCCGGGGATTGCCTGTCCGCTTGCGCGGAACGCCGGGGATCACTTTCTGGAATACGGGACAGTGTAGGTCAAACTGCAGCGGAGAATATCCCGCGGGGTCACGCCGGGTTCCCCGTGGAGGCCGCCGACCTCGATGTTGATGCCCTGGTTGTAGTAGGCGGCCCAAACCAGCTCGGAGCAATACCAATCCGTTTCGCTGGCGCTGTGGTCCTTGGCAAAATCCAGGAAATAGCGGGAGCCCAGTTCGCCCTGGCAGAAGGAAACGGCATTGTTGACCTTCGTGCTTGTGGCGCCGGAGACGCGCAAGATCGTCACAGCCTTGTCGTCCACTCGCGTATCGTCCAGAATGCTTCTGGTCACGCCGCCCTCTTTGTTGGAGAGCGCTTCAATCAGACGGATGTAATACCGGCCGGTTCCGTCGTTGCGGGGATAGATGCCCTCTACAATGGCGGTATGTCCGGTGATGCCGTAGCCACCGTTTTTCTCGAAAATGACATCGCCCTTCTCTACCACATCCAGCAGATCATACTTGTCATAGCTGACCTGGGAAGGGCAGGAGAGGCCGGTGTTGTAATAGTAAGTGCTTCCGCCGCTGGAGCTGGCGGAATTCACAGAAGCCTGTCCCGGCTGGAGCGGGGAATCCAGACTGCCCCGATAGACTTCGACGGCCTGTCCGTCCCCGGTTCGGACAAGGTCCACGGGTGCGCCGCGCCAGTCGGCAGCGGTGACGAGCTGCTGTGCGGTCGGGTTTTGCGCAACAGGATCGTGGGCGAAGGCGGTCACAGACAGGCTCAGCGCCAGCGTAGCCGCAATCGCAAGCGTGCAGGATTTCTGAAAAAACTTTCGAATCATATACTATCCTCCCAAATTTTGGAATTGCTGGGAAGATTATAACAGATGCTGGCAGAAATTGCAAATAATATGCAATTATTCATAGAAAAAATCGCATAGATATGATTTCTGCTCCCCAAGCCAAGCGGCGCTTTGCAAGAATTAGACGCTTATCTATGATTCATTTAGAAGCTCCTGTTTCTGGCGCGACAGGTGCTTTGCTTTGCCCTTGCGGAAAAAAATGCCGACTATTTGGGCGGATACGGCTCCATCACGGAGGTTCTTCCGAGCAGATAGTCCACGCCAACATGGTAGAAATCCGCCAGCTTCATCAGCACCTCAATCGGAAAAATCAGAACTCCGATTTTGTACTGAAAATAGGACCTCTGGCCGCCGGAATCCTATCAAATCGGCGGGCAGGGCGGCCCGAGGACAGGCCGCCCTACGGAGCGAATGAATACATACCTTTTGAGTAATTATTCTTGACTTATATTCGCCTATATGGTATATTCATAAACGCGTTGCAACGCATGAGGAAGAATTAGTTGGCCAACAATTATGATTCAATCCGAAAACGATCTGAGAAAAGAGATGATCGGCACACAGGAAACAAAGATTCCGCGTTTCGTTTAAGAACATAAAAAAGAAATGCGGTTATTTATCATGAAACGAATTATTGCGTTACTTTTGGTTGTAGTCATTGCTGCAACTGTACTTAGCGTCACGGCGTTTGCTGCCCACAGAGACGGCTTCTACAATGGCAAATCCTGGAAAGCAAATCTGGATATCTATAGCCGGACTCAGCTTGTTGGCACCTTCAGTATGGACGGTATATCAAAGTACGATCTTGATACAAAAATTACCATCAATTATGCTTATTATAATAGTGGAAAGAGCGTAACCACTTCTTTTTGGAGCAATGGATATGTAGTATGGGGTGATCGTAGCAATTCTTCCATTTATATCAAAAATGCCAGCATGCTTTATATTTACAAGGGCCTTTCTGGTACGCTCCGCGCCTTTTCTTAAAATGCAGAGTATCATCTGAATGAATCGCTGTTGGTTCGGCCTGTAACCGGGCCAACAGCTTTTTGAAGCAAGGAGAGAATCGTATGAAAAAAGCGACCTTTTTGTTGCTTTCCATTTTCGTGCTGCTTTTGGCAGGCTGTGAAAAAGACCCCGAAGACATTGCACACACTTCCGAGGACACGACCGCTGCCCCCTATGTGCTGCAGACTGATCCTGCAGACCGTAGTCAATCTGTGAATTGCGTTGGATTTGTGGAGACAAGCGAAGGCTGTTATTACGGCTGGAACAGAATCACAAATGATAAGAACGGCGGGGGGAACTTTATCTATTTTTGCCCCAGGGGAGAAGCCACTTGGTATCCTCTGTGCAGCAAGCCCAACTGCCAGCATAAGAATAAAGACTGCAACGCCTGCATCGGAGACGGTAGCTTCGGCTACTATGACGGAGCACTTTATACAACGGAAGACAGCATTGGCAGTATCAGCGTGCTCAAAATGAATCTGGATGGGACAGATCACCAGGTTGTTGCCAATGTGAAACTCAAACAACGAGGCGGATATGAATGGGCGTTTCACCACGGGAAGTTCTTGCTGCGGTCCAATAACTTCAACTTTCAGATTGAAGAAATGCCGGATTATCTGATCACCATGGATCTGGCGGATGATTCTCAGACAGAACCGCTGGCCGAATACCTACAAACAGAAAAACTTCCAGTTCTATTCTTCAGTTATTATAAAGACAAGGTGTATGGATGTGGCGTAAACAACGATCCGAGCTTGACAGAGCTTGACTTGGCGACCGGAAAAGTCAATAAGCGCGATGTGGGAGAGATCACTGGCCTTTATGCAACAGATTCCACCCTGTACTATTATCTGCCGGAGGAAAGTGAAGTCGACGGCAAGAAACTTGAAGCGGGCTTTTGGGAGTACGACTTGGAAAACGAAACCGCAAAATACTGTGGCCTGCCGGTAGAGGGCATTGCCTGGGCGACTTACGATGAAGACTATATTTACGCCAATCAGTCAGATGAGTTCGATGGCGAACACATTTTGTACATTCTGTCCAGAGATTATAAACTGTTGGATCAGATTGTGTTGAAAGAGAGATGCTTCTTTGCAGCAGCGGCAAGCGATCGCCTCTATTTTGAAACGAATAACATAACGAAGCTGGAGAACTATTATGTGGACAAATCCCAAATCGGCAGCGGGAACTTGCAGCTGATCCCGATGGATGTCGTCGGATAAGCCGCCCTCCCGAACGAGCCGCCGCAACCCGCAAAGCCTTCCCCGTCCACTGTAGGGGGCGGCGTCCTCGACGCCCCGCGCGTATCGATGCCGTAGAAAAAATTGGAACGAACCCGTTTCCCGTATCGCACGCACCTCGTAGGGGCGGCCATTGGCCGCCCGCACCCCGCACTGCACTTCCGGTAGCGGCGCACATCGTGCGCCACGGGAAGCAGTGCGAAACCGGGACGCCCCTCATCCGTCACCGGGCTTCCGTGAGACGCCCGGCGCCACCTTCCCCCGAGGGGGAAGGCTCTCCGAAACCGCAACGCCCCTCATCCGTCACCGGGCTTCCGTGAGACGCCCGGCGCCACCAGCGCGGAAGGATGCCAGTTGCGCCAGCATAGCTGTCGCACTGGCGATAAAACCCACAACAGTCCCCCGGACTGTTGTGTCCCCCGAGGGGGAA
>JAFOKO010000074.1 GCA_017419715.1 Oscillospiraceae bacterium
GCGCCGATCACATTGCCCAGAGACAGGTCGCTGTGGCCCTTGACCAGAGAGGTGATGGCCGTGACAAGCTCCGGCAAGCTGGTACCGAGGGCCACGAAGGTCAAGGCAATGACGGACTCGGGTACACCAAGCGCCTGGGCGATCTTCGTGCCGTTGTCCACCAGCAGCTTCGCGCCGACAGCGATCAGCGCCGCGCCGACGACCAGAAAGAGGAGCATCTTCCAGGTGGGCATGTCCTCCACTTCTTTTTCGGCGGGCTGGGGGTTCTTCTTCATCTGCAGAACCGTAAGCAGCATATAGGCCACAAAGACAGTCAACATGACCAAGCCCACGACGCGGGTAAACTCCCCCAGCAGGTAGGCCGCCACACAGTAGATGGCCGCGGCCAGGAAGAAGAACAGCACGGGCAGCTTCAACGACTTCGGGTCCGCCTTGCCGGGCCGCACGGCCAGGGTGATGGCGGCGATCAGCGCGGCGTTGCAGATGACGGAGCCGATGGCGTTGCCATAGGCGATCTCGCCGTGACCGCCCACCGCGGAGATCGTGGAGACCATGACCTCCGGTAAGGTCGTGCCGATGGAGACCACCGTCGCGCCGATCAGCAACTCGGGTAGATGGAATTTGCGGGCCAGGGCGCTGGCCCCGTCCACGAACCAGTCGCCGCCCTTGATCAGACAGACCAGGCCGACGACAAAGAGCAATACAGGAACAAGCATAATAGATCCTCCTATTTCTCAAGTGCTTTGGGAAAGCCGCAAAAAAAGCGAGACCTCTGCCGCAGCGCACAGCAAGGCCGCACGCGGCAAAGGTCTCGCCTCTTCGTCCCGACGCCGGGTCCGGAGGACCGTATTGACGGCGGCGGGAGCGTCCAAAGGACGCTGGCTACTCCCCAATGTTGGGGACATTATAGCAGATTCTTTGTGGCTTGTCAAGGATCATTCGATTTCATCCTCCGCCAGATCACGAAATACATCGTCGTAAAGCAGGCCAGAGAGCCGCAGATCTGGCTGATGAACTCGCCCCAGAAGACGCCGTCCACGCCCAGGCCCAGGCCGGGGAGCAGGATGGTCAAGGGGGCCACCAGGACGATCTTGCGCAGCAGGGAGAAGCACAGGGCGTGCTTGGGATAGTTCAGGCCGACGAAGGTATTCTGGCCCGTGACCTGGAAGGCCATAAACGGGAAGGCCCCGAAAAAGATGCGTGCGCAGTGGATGGTCAAAGCGATCAGATCCTCATCGTCGGTGAAGAGCTGGATCATGGGCCGGGGGACGAACATCACCATGAGCCACATGCATGTATTGATGACCATGCCGCCCAGCAGGATGAAGCGAATGCTCTCGGAAACCCGGCCATAGCGTCTGGCCCCGTAGTTGAAGCTCATGACATTCTGGCCCGCGCTGGTCACGCCGTTCAGCGGCAGGCTCATGATCTCGCGCATGGAGTTGAGCAGGCTCATCGCGCCAATGTAGAGCTGGCTCAGCGGCCCGCCCCAGGCCTTGAGCATGACATTTACAATGGCCTGGGTGACGGAGTTCGTGACCTTGAAGGTGAAGCCGGTGACGCCCAGCTTCACGATGTTTTTCAGCGCGCTTCCGTCGATCCCCAGACGATGCAGGCGGGTGACGGGCTTCTGTCCCGTCAAAAAGGCCAGCACCCAAACCGCGCTGGCAAGCTGGGAGAGCACCGTCGCCAGGGCCGCACCCTGCACGCCCATATCCAGAACATAGATAAACAGCGGGTCCAGGCCGATATTCAAAGCTGCGCCGAGGATGACCGTCACCATGCCCATCCGGGGAAATCCCTGGGCGTTGATAAAGGGATTCATGCCGAGGCTGATCAAAACCGGGATCGTCCCGAGCACATAGATCCGGAAGTAAGGCAGGGCGTAGGGCAGGCTGGTCTCGTCGCCGCCCAGCAGGCGAAGGGTGTAGGGCGCGGTGACGAACAGCAGGACGGACAGGCCCGCGCCCACCAGCAGCAGAAAGCTGAAGGCCGTGCTCAGAATGCGCTCCGCCCGCTCGTGATCCCCCTGGCCCCGGGCGATGGTGGAGAGCGTAGCCCCGCCGGTGCTGCACAGGTTGGCAAAGGCGCCGATCAGCGTGATCAGCGGAAAGCAGACGCCCAGGCCCGTCAAGGCCTCGGTGCCGCCGTTTTCCATGTGGCCGATGTACATGCGGTCCACGATATTATAGAGCACATGGACCAGCTCGGCCAGCATGATCGGCAGGCCCAGGCGAACGATCAGCGCCGATACCTTGCCCTGGGAAAAATCACCTTTTGCGGGGGACATTTTGTTCAATCTCCTTCTTCTTTTCTCTGTACTGCCGGAAGCTCCGTCGGCTCTGCGGCCAATCCGAAGCGATTTGTGCACAGCAAAATCAACAGGGCAACCGCGGCCCCTGCAATTCCAAATACGCCGTCCATAAGGTCCGGTGTATTAAGCGCACCGGATATGACCGTCTCGCAAAGCAGATTCAAGGCCGCCATGATGCAGCAGAGCAGCACGAGCTTCTTTTTTTGCGCGACCATGTATTTCCCCGCCAGCAGGCAGATCACGACCGTAAACGAAAAATTCGTGATATGCGGCGATAGATTAACGCGATAAAAGCCAATGTGTTCGGATAAAAACCCTCTGAAAAAAACCAACAGGCAGCAAAGGACGCAAATCACTTTATAGATTGTCTTATAATCCTGTTTCATCATAAATCTGTTTTCTTCTGATTCTCACGATGGGAAGACCCCTCATCCGGCGCTCCGCGCCACCTTCCCCCGAGGGGGAAGGCTTTTCTCAGAACCACTTCTTGATGGTGCCGAGGATGCCCCGGCCCACGGAGCGGCCGATCTCGCGGCCGACGGCGTTGAGCGCGGAGTTGGCGATCTTGGAGCCGGCAGAGTTCTTTTTCTTGCTTTGCTTGGCCTTCTCCGCCTTGGCCTTGGCCTTTTCCTTTTCCGCCTTTTCCTTTTCTTTCCGGGCCTGCTCTTCCGCTTCGGCTGCGGCCTCGGCCTCCTTCTGGCGGTCGGCGTTGATGATCTCATAGGCGGATTCGTTGTCCACGGTGATCTCGTACTTGCCAAATAGATCGTCGGCATGGATCTCGGCGGCGCGGCGGCTGTCGTCGATCGGGCCCATCTGGGACTGGGGCGGCAGGATCGTGGCCCGCTCCACCATATTGGGGCGGCCTTTTTCATCCAGGAAGCTCACCAGGGCCTCGCCGGTGCCCAGGTCCAGAATGGCCTGCTGGGTATCGAATTCGGGGTTGGCCCGAAAGCCCTGGGCGGCGGCGCGGACGGCCTTCTGCTCGTTGGGGGTGTAGGCCCGAAGGGCGTGCTGGACCTTGTTGCCCAGCTGGGCCAGGACGGCGTCCGGCACATCGGAGGGCTGCTGGGTGATGAAGTAGACGCCCACGCCCTTGGAGCGGATCAGCTTGACCACCTGCTCGACCTTGTCCACCAGGGCGCGGGGCGCGCCCTTGAAGAGCAGATGGGCCTCGTCGAAGAAGAAGATCAGCTTGGGCTTCTCGGGGTCGCCCACCTCGGGCAGCTGTTCAAACAGCTCCGCCAGCAGCCAGAGCAGGAAGGTGGAATAGAGCAGCGGCGACTGATAGAGCTTCTCACAGTGTAGAATATTGAGATAGCCTCTCCCCTTCTCGTCGCACTGGAACCAGTCCGCAAGCTGGATGTCCGGCTCTCCGAAGAAGAGATCGCCGCCCGCGTCCTCCAGCTGCAGCAGGGCGCGCTGGATGGCCCCGGCGGACTGCTTGGAGACATTGCCGTACTCGCCCACCAGCTCCGCCGCGTGGTCGGCCACATAGGCCACCATGGCTCGAAGGTCCTTGAGGTCGATCAACAGCCAGCCCTTATCGTCCGCCACGCGGAAGACGATGGCAAGCACGCCCGCCTGTACCTCGCTCAAGTCGAGCAGCCGGGCCAGCAAAGTCGCACCCATCTCGCTTACGGTGGTGCGCACCGGGTGGCCCATCTTGCCGAACACATCCCAGAAGCGCACCGGGAAGGCGTGATAGGCAAAGGCTTCCGGGTCAAGCCCGAGCTTGTTCAGGCGCTTGTCGATGGCCTCGCTCCGTTCGCCCGAGCGGACGCAACCCGCCAGGTCGCCTTTGATGTCGGCCAGGAAGACCGGAACGCCGAGCTCTGAGAAGGATTCGGCCATGACTTTTAAGGTGATTGTCTTTCCGGTGCCGGTGGCACCGCAGATCAGACCGTGGCGATTTGCCATTTTGGGCAGCAGGAAAGCAGGATTCCCGCCCGCGCCAATGAGAAGCTTCCCGTCGTGCAGCATAATAGTTTCCTCCAATTTTGAGATTTTTTCTCATTATAGCAAAGATTCTTGAACATGACAAGTTCTAATTAAGTCTCCTTTAAGGTTCTCCGGGTATGATGGCATCAGAACAAAGCAAAGGAGGTCATCATCATGTTGCACAATCCAGCCGCGCCGACCGCCACGAGCCTGGATGATCCCATTGCCGTGATGCAGCGCTTTGAATTGAAGTATATTATGACCCCTGCCCAGGAAGCCCAGCTCAAGCGGGCCATGGAGGGTCACATGACGCCGGATCAATTCGGTTTGACCTCCATTGCCTCGCTCTACTACGACACGCCGGACGCTCGTTTGATCCGCGCCAGCCTGGAAAAGCCCAAGTTCAAGGAGAAGCTTCGCTTGCGCTCCTACGGGCTTGCCACAGAGTTTTCTCCGGTCTATCTGGAGCTGAAGCGGAAGGTCGAGGGCGTTGTCTACAAGCGGCGGGTCCAAACCACGGCACGCCAGGCCGTCGAATTCCTCGCCGGGAAATCCAGCTTGGGCCTTGCATGCCAGATTGGCCGGGAGCTCACCGCCTTCCGGGACTACTACGAGACGCTGGTCCCGGCCTGCATGATCATCTATGACCGCACCGCCTATATTGAGGCGGACGGCGACCTCCGGCTCACCATCGACGGCAACCCCCGCTATCGCAGTGAGCATCTGGGGATGACCCATTCGATGGAGGGAACTTCCCTGCTGCCGCCGGGCTGTTCGATCCTGGAGCTGAAGGTGCAAAGCGCGGTCCCCCTCTGGCTTACCAAAGCTTTGAGCGAGGCGAAACTCTATCAGACCAGCTTCTCCAAATACGGAGAAGCATACCGCCGGGAGCTGCAAGCACATTCCATGCGCTCAGCGTCCTGATGAGAGGAGGTAATCATCATGTTTGATTCAATCTATACAACGAGCGTAACGGCTTCGAAATTCTTTCTCATGGCTGGTGTGGCGCTGGGCTCCGGACTGCTTTTCGCCTGGATCCTCTCCTTCCGCATCCGCGCACAGAGCCGGTTCTTTCTGGTTTCCGCCCTGATCCCCTTCGTGGTGGCCTTTGTGATCACCTTCGTCAAAGGGAACATCGGCGCGGGCGTCGCCCTGGGGGGCGGATGCTTCGGCCTGATCCGCTTCCGCTCCGCGCAGGGGACCGCCGACGAGCTGATCGCCGTCCTGATCGCCATGGCCTCCGGCGTCGCCTTTGGCATGGGCTATCTGGGCTACGGTGTCGTCGCCCTGCTGGGGCTGGCTGTGCTCTGGTTCGTGTTCAGCTCCTTCGACCTCTTCCGCCACAAGTCCATGGGGGCAGATCAACTGCTCCGCATTACGATCCCGGAAAGCCTCGAATACAACGGCGTCTTTGACGAGTCTTTTGCCCGCTTCCTCCGGCAGGTCGAGCCCGTGGGCGTCAAGACCACGGGCATGGGCGCCATGTTCCGCCTGTCCTACCGGGTGCAGTTGAAGGACGCCGCCCAGGAAAAGCCCTTTATCGACGAACTCCGCACCCGCAACGGCAATCTGGAGATCTCCCTGCTGCCCTATTTCGAGAGCAACGCCGCGCAGCTTTAACAATTGACAATTGACAGGTGACAATTTGAGGTATCCCTTTGGGATTTTACTTCAATTGCATGCGAAAGTCGGTTCCATATTTTCATGTTTTCATTTTCTCCTTCTTCCAAACAAAACGAGGAAATGCTCTCGGGCATTTCCTCGTTTTGCTTGAATCATTCGACCTGTTTTGCAGGGTCGTAGTGGCCGCACACCTGCGCGGCCAAAAAGAGAGAGGGAAAAAAGCTGCACGCTCCCTCTTGACAAGGGCAAAAAATATGCTATAATATCTGCAATTGAGGGAGTAGGGCCGCCTGTGGGCGGGGGTTTTCCGTCATCACGCCGGGGCAGCCCGGCCGGGACACTCTGAAATCACGAGACTCACATACAGACAGTTCGGTCTGTATGTGTTTTTTGTATGCAACGGAGGTATCTATGAAAACGCTCGCCTTTGTTCCCTCGCTCATCACCCTGTATTTGCTCATCAAAGTTTTCTCTGCTCGGGCGGCCCGGAGGGGTCCGGAGTGGAAAAACGCCGTGTATCTGCCCAGTCTGCTGCTCTGGGTAGGGCTGCTGGCCAATATCTTTGTGCTTCCCTCCACCCTCGTGCTCTGGCAAGAGGACCGGACCAAGCTTTGGTTTACGGCCCTGTGTCTGGTGGGCTGGTCCATGGAACTGGCCTACGCCAACTGCTGGGTCCGATTCAACGAGCAAGGCTTTATCCACCATACCTTCTTCGGCCGAACGCACGAATTCACCTATGAGGACCTGACCGGCATCCGCCGGAGCGGTTTCGGCGACATCCGGCTCTACTGCAGAAAGCACTTGATCTTCTTCGACAGCGAGTGTCTAAACCTGGACACCTTCATGCGCCAGGTGGACCGAAAGAGCAATCATCTGCAGGAACTGCCGAAAAGAGTCAAATGGGACCCCTATTACAACAATGCTGTGAACGGCAAAGCAAACTTTTTTGTGAGTTTGATTACCTGCATCGGACTTGGGGCGATCATGATTTTTGCCGCCTTTGCTGTTTTCGGTCCACCCGAATCGGAGGAAAGCACCGTCCGCTGTGAGGCGGTGTTTCAGTCTTGGCGGGAGCAGAAGGGCGCCACCTATTTTCTTGCTGAGGACGGGACGGAATACGCGCTTTCCCTGTACGGAGATCTGACGGTGGACCCGGAGCCGCTCTGCGACGGCAGGACCGTCTACACCCTCTGGATCCGGGAGCATTCCACCCGATGGATTGAGCAAATGGAAGGGCCGGAGGGAATGCTCTTCACCTTCGCGGAAAAGCAGGATGCCTACAAGGGCAGCCAGATCCGGCCTCTGGTCTATCTGGGACTGATGTGGCTGGCGACCCTTTTTTTCCTGCTGTTTTCCCTGCGAGTCGGCCGCCACCCGGAGCGCTATTCAGACCGAACCTGGAGACTCTTTGTCAGCCAGTTTCCTCGCGCTCTGCCAAATCGCCACAGCGCCGCGAAGAAAAAACATCATGGCAAGCGGCGTTAGAAAGCAGCTGTCACGGGTGATACGGCTCCCGATTCGAATTTGTTTGGGAGGCGCAAAAACGGGTCCCCTGCCGGGGACCCGTTTGGTTGTTTATACGGTATTCATCGGGCTCAGCAAAGTCTGCTGCCGGCGGGGATGGCGTCATCCAGCATGAGCAGGTGGAGTCTCTCGCCGCGCTCGGCGGAGAGCAGCATGCCACAGCTCTCCTGGCCCATCATCTTCCGGGGGGCCAGGTTGGTGACGGCTACCAGAGTCTTGCCGAGCAGCTCCTCGGGCTTGTAGTATTTGGCAATGCCGGAGAGGATCTGGCGGGGCGTGCCGCTGCCGTCGTCCAGCTGGAATTTCAGCAGCTTTTCGGACTTCTTTACATTCTCACAGGCCAGCACCTTCACCACGGTCATCTCGACCTTCTGGAACTCGTCGAAGGCGATCGTGGGCAGGGGCTCGGGCAGAGGGGCGTCCTCGACGGAGGCATTCTCACTTTGCTGCGGCAAGCATTGCTTGTCCGCTCCCGCCTGTGCCTGCTCGTCCCCATGGACGGGTTCGGAAGCGGCGGGCCCAAGCAGCTTTTCCAGCTCCTCGAGCTCCTTGGTCGCGTCGATGCGCGGGAAGAGAGCGGGGCCGTTCTCCACCTTGGCGTCGCGGTAGAGCGTGCCGAAAAAGGCCAGAGAATCCCAGTCGTATTCCGTCGCGCCGATGCGCTTCATGATCTCGGCGGAGGTCTCCGGCATGAAGGGCTGCAGCAGGCCGCCGCAAATGCGGACCGTCTCGAGCAGGTTATAGAGTACGCGGGCCAGACGGGGCTTGTTGGCCTCATCCTTCGCCAGCTTCCAGGGCTCGTTCTCGTCGATATACTTGTTGGCGCGGCCAATCACCTTGAAAATCTCACCCAGGGCGTTCTGGAAGGCGTACTTCTCCATCTGCTCCTCATAGATGTGAACCAGGTCACAGGCCATGGTAAGGAGCTCATCGTCCTTTTCTTCCATCTCCTGCTGCTCCAGCGGAAGCTGGCCGTCAAAATACTTTCCAACCATGGCGACGGTGCGGCTCACCAGATTGCCCAGGTCGTTAGCAAGGTCGATGTTGATGGTGTTGATCAGCAGCTCGTTGGTGAAGTTGCCGTCGGAGCCGAAGGGGAAGGTCCGAAGCAGGAAGAAGCGCAGGGCGTCCACGCCGTAGCGCTCTGCCAGCAGATAGGGGTCCACCACATTGCCCTTGGACTTGGACATCTTGTCGCCGTTGAAGTTCAGCCAGCCGTGACCAAAGATCTTCTTGGGCAGGGGCAGGCCCATACTCATCAGAAAGGCGGGCCAGTAAATGGCGTGGAAGCGCACGATCTCCTTGCCGATAAAGTGCACGTCGGCAGGACAGTAGCGCTTATAGTCCTCGCTGTTGTCATTCAGATAGCCCAGGGGAGACAGGTAGCTGAACAGCGCGTCCAGCCAGACATAGACCACATGCTTGCTGTCGAAGTCCACAGGCACGCCCCAGGTGAAGCTGGTGCGGGAGACACAGAGGTCCTGCAATCCGCCCTCACAGTCGATGAAGTTGTTGACCATCTCATTGACGCGGCTCTTGGGCTCCAGGAAGTCCGTCTCTGTGAGCAGCTTGCGCACGCGGTCGGCGTACTTGCTGGCCCGGAAGAAGTAGGCTTCCTCCTGGGCGGGCTGGACCTCGCGGCCACAGTCGGGGCACTTGCCGTCCACCAGCTGGCTCTCCGTCCAGAAGGACTCGCAAGGCGTGCAATAGAGGCCCTCATAGCTACCCTTGTAGATGTCGCCGTTTTCATACATCGTACGGAAAACGCGCTGAATGGTCTTGACATGGGACTCATCGGTGGTGCGGACGAAACGGTCATAGGACACATTCATCAGCTTCCACAGGTCCTTGACGCCCTTGGGGGCTTCCACGATGCTGTCCACGAATTCCTTGGGCGTAACGCCGGATTCTTTGGCCTTGTTCTCGATCTTCTGGCCGTGCTCATCCGTGCCGGTGAGGAAGATCACATCGGCGCCCCGCATTCGCTTATACCGGGCCATAACATCGGTGGCCACGGTGCAGTAGGCATGGCCGATATGCAGACGGCTGGACGGATAGTAGATGGGGGTGGTGATAAAGAATTTTTCTTTACACGATGCGCACATGAGTGATTTCCTCCTTGCAATTTGAATTGACCTTTATTATAGCGAAATATTCCGGAAATAGCAAGAAAAATCTGCCGGAAGCGGGGCTATGGGCGCGAAAAAACCGCCGATGGATCCATCGGCGGTTCTTTCGTTGCGGTAAGGGCTGCAGCGGCTCTATCTCCAGAGGAGCCAGAGCAGGAAGACGAAGAGCGTAACGCCGCCCCCGATCACGCCAACCACGACCAGGCCGGCCAGGGTGGCATAGAAGGTATAGCGTAAGCTTTCCCTTCTTGTGAGGGCTTCGCCGCGGGCAACCTTTTCCTGGAGCGCGGCCCGAGCCTCGGCGCGGGACATCCGCGGCGTCGTTTCCTCATGATACCAGGGCATGCCCTGGATGTTCATATCGGCAATGGTGCGGCCGTCGTCGTCTTCATATTGCTTAGGAATTTTCCGGGCCATTTTAGTCGTAGAGGTGGCAAGCGACAAAGTGGCCGGGCTCTACTTCCTTGGTCTCGGGAACCGTCTTGCTGCAGATACCCATGCACTTGGCACAGCGGGTGTGGAACTTACAGCCGCTGGGCGGATTTGCAGGAGAAGGAATGCTGCCCTGCAGGATGATACGCTCCATCTTGTAGTCGGGATCCGGCACAGGGATGGCGGAGAACAGAGCCTGGGTGTAGGGGTGCTTCGGGTTGGCGAAGATCTGAGCCTTGTTGCCGTATTCGACCATGTTGCCCAGGTACATAACACCGATGGTATCGGAGATGTGCTGCACGACGGACAGGTCATGGGAGATGAAGAGATAGGTCAAGCCGAGTTCCTTCTGCAGGTCCATCATCAGGTTGATGACCTGGGCCTGGATCGAAACATCCAGAGCGGAGACAGGCTCGTCACAGATGATGAAGTCCGGCTTCAAAGCGATGGAACGGGCGATGCAGATACGCTGGCGCTGGCCGCCGGAGAACTCGTGGGGATAGCGGTCCTTGTGGAAGGGCTGCAGGCCGCACTGCTTCATGACCTTGTCAATGTACGCATCCAGTTCGCTCTCGGGAACAATGTGGTGCTCACGGACAGCCTCACCGATAATCTCCGCGATAGGAAGACGGGGAGACAGGCTGGAGTAGGGATCCTGGAAGATCATCTGGATCTTCGGGCGAAGCTTGCGCATTTCGCTCTTGGAGATGTCATGGATCTCAATGCCGTTAAAGTACACCTGGCCGGCGGTCTTCTCGGTGAGACGGAGGATCGTCTTGCCGACGGTGGTCTTGCCGCAGCCGGACTCGCCCACGAGGCCCATGGTGGTGCCTCTGCGGATGTTGAAGGAGACGCCATCCACAGCCCGGACATAGCCAGTCAAACGGGAAAATAAGCCGGTCTTGATGGGGAAATACTTTAACAGATGATGGACCTCGAGGACATTGTCGGGGTCATGCTGAATGGGAGGTTCGGCTTTGACTTCCTTAATGCGCTGCTCCAGCTGGGCAAAAATTTCTTCTCTGGTCAGCTGCTTTTCTTCCACAGCTTCATTCTTGACGGTATCAACAGAATCCATGTCAATCCTCCTTCTTCATGTCATCGTAGAGATAGCAGGAAACAATATGCGTCGGGCTCACATGGATCTCACGCGGATACTGGCCATTGCACTTTTCCGTGCATCTGTCGCAACGATCGCGGAAGTAGCAGTAGTTCGGCATATTGATCGGGTTCGGGACGGAACCGGGGATGCTGTAGAGCCGATCCACGCTGCGGTTCACAACAGGCTTGGAAGCCATCAGACCGATGGTGTAGGGGTGGCAGGGATTGTGGAACACTTCGGCAGCGGTGCCGCGTTCCACAACACGGCCGGAGTACATGACCACCACGAAATCGGCCATCTCAGCGATAACGCCGAGGTCATGGGTGATCAGCATGATGCTGGAATTGATGCGGTCTTTCAAGTTCCGCAGCAGGTCCAGGATCTGAGCCTGGATGGTGACATCCAAAGCGGTGGTGGGCTCGTCGGCGATGATCAGCTTGGGGTCGCAGGCCAGAGCCATAGCGATCATAACACGCTGACGCATACCGCCGGAGAGCTCGTGAGGGTACATCATGTAGACGCCTTCGGCGTTGGCAATGCCAACAAGCTTCAGCATCTCAATGGTGCGGTCCTTCACACGCTCGGGGGTCCAGTTGGGATAGTGGAGCTCCAGAACCTCATTGAGCTGCATGCCGATCCGGAAAACAGGGTTCAAGGAGGTCATGGGTTCCTGGAAGATCATGGACATTTTGTCGCCGCGCAGATGCTGCATGACCTCCGTGGGGGTTTTGGCGATGTCGTAGACCATGTTGTCGCCCGCGTCAAAACGAATGGAGCCTTCCACCGTCTGGCCCTGAGGCCGCTGAACCAGCTGCATCAGAGACAGAGAGGTGACGGACTTGCCGCAACCGGACTCGCCCACGACGCCGACGGTCTTGCCCTTCGGAATTTCGAAGGTGACGCCGTCCACAGCGCGAACCGTGCCGATGTCGGTGAAGAAGAAGGTGTGGACATTGTCAAACTCGACAACATTCTCAGGGTTCTTCATCGTGGTCAAGTATTCGCTGGGGTTCACATGCTTTCGGTTACGGGTCTTTTCGATCGCGTTGGTGATCTTCCGGTTCTCGCGGGAGATTCGGGCAGATTCTTTTCGGGAGATATAACTTGCGTCTTTTTTATTAGCCATATTCAGTCACCTCAATTAACGCTTCATCTTCGGGTCGAAGGCGTCGCGCAGACCGTCACCGACGAAGTTGAAGGCAAGAACCGTGATCATGATGCACATGCCGGTGGGAATCCAGATCCACCAGTTGGTCTTCATAACCTGCATGTCGTTGACCTGAGTGATGATGGAGCCCCAGGAAGCCATGGGGTACTTAACGCCCAGACCCAGGAAGCCCAGGGTGGCCTCCGTCAGGATGATGCCGCCGAGGGAGGAGGTCGCGTTGACGATCAGCAGAGGCATGACATTGGGAACCAGGTGCTTGAAGATACGACGGGAGGTACGGATACCGGTGGCCTCACAGGCAACCATGAAGTCCTGCTCACGCAGGGAGAGAATCTGACCACGAACGATACGGGCAATGCCGGTCCAACCCAAAATACCAAGGACGACCATGGTCATCATCAAACGGGTTGTTGGCGGAGCCTGCAGACCGTCCATGACGGAGCCGATAATGATCAGCAGGGGCATCTGGGGAATGGCGTTGAACAGCTCAACGAAACGCATCAGAATCGTATCTGTTACGCCGCCGAAGAAGCCGGAAATACCGCCAACCAGAACGCCGAGAAGGATTTCGAAGAAGACAACGACAAAGCCGACGATCAGGGAGATACGGCCGCCGTACATCATACGGGTGAAGACATCCATGCCGTTGACATCCGTGCCAAGCAGGTGCTTGCTGGTGGGCTTGTGACGGTCATCGATCAGAGTCTTCTTCTGCATGGTGGAAACATAGTAGTTGCCGTTGACGATCGTGATAGATGCGGAGGTCTCTTCGCCGTGCTGATCGACGAAGGTGAAGGATTCCTCGCCGCTACGCATGGCCGCCTGCAGATTCTTGATGAAGTCGACAGTCAGCTCAATGCCATTGTAGGCGGCACCGACAGCGATGTCGGAAACGAGGAGGATATCTTCGCTGTTCTTGTTCAGGATGGAGTAGTCAGCGCCGTTGTTGACGACGGTGTACTTCTCGCCCTGATACTCAAAGCTGGAAGAATTGTTGGCAATGGCGCTTTCCATCGCAAAACGGAAGCTGAGTTCCGTGCCCAGGGTGTCGTACTTTGTTTCGACAGGCTCGAAGCTGTTCGCCACGCTCAGCACGGGCTCATTGTTTTCATTCCCGACCACGATCTCGGTTTCAGTGTACTGGATGCTGTAATCCGCTTCGCCATAGGAGAAGGAGGATTCACCCATGTCCACTGCCTCGTTGACAGCGGCCAGGAACGCATCGACATCGTCAAGGGTGGAGGAGAAATCCACTTCCTCATTGACGGTGTTGCCGTCCTTGTCTTGCTTTTCAACGCTGATCTTGCCAAAGTTGTAATCACGAAGGATGTTGAACAGTGCGGAGCCATCGGGTCCAGACAAGACAAATCCTTCAGAGGAATTGCCAGAGATGGAGTAGAGCTTATCTTCGTAGCTTACGGAGGACTGGCCATCCATCACAGCGATATTGACTTCCTGCAGGAAGTCAGCGTCGGACTGGAGGTCGGCAATCTTACCGAGGGTGGGTGTGCAGATCAAGAAGGAGGCAAGGGTGACAGGCTCATCGGTCGCAACAAAGTACTTGCGATCCAGCTTGGAGATCACAACAGCGATCTTCATGCCGTTGTATTCCATGCTGGTCTCC
>JAFOKO010000075.1 GCA_017419715.1 Oscillospiraceae bacterium
CTCGATGACTACCTTTGCTTTGAATTCCGATGTGTATGTTTTGTATGACATGATGCTTGCTCCTTCCTTCGTTTAGACGCATTATACCATGTTCACGCATTTTTTCAATCCCGTGGTCCAGATTTATGGGACCATTATACTCAGCAGGCCGTGGATGTGCACAGGATAGCCCCGTGCCTGCAGGTTGACCAGATCCGCGATTTCGCCGTTCACATCGTAGAGCTGGAAGCTGGTGATGCGGCACAGCTTTTGGGCCAGTGCGCCGAAGCCTGCTGCAAGTCCCACACCTGCCAGGGTGGTGAGGACGGCACAGAGGACCTTTTTGGAGGTCCCGCCCAGGAGCACGAAGCTCATGACCGTCACCAGGGCGCAAAGCCCCATCGCCAGCGGAAGCGGCGCACTGCCCTTCATCCACATGGGGCAGAAGACCCAGATCAGAGCTACCACGGTCACGGCCAGCCCCAGCAGGGATCTCAGCCCGGTCTTTCCACCCACCAGCACCACGGCCAGCACGAAGAGCCCCAACACCAGCAGCACCGCGCCGATGCGGTCGTATTGGAAATAGCTGAGCTCCTGGAGCTCCCCTGTGGTCTCGTCCCGAATCTGCAGCACGGTGATGGCGTCGCCTGCCGCAAGCTTCGGCCCCACAAAATAGCCGACCATGAAGTAGATTTCCCAGGTCTGCCCCGCGAAGACACCGGAGTTCAGACGAACCAAGACCCGCTGATTGCCCTTCTCCACCCCGTCGGGGGAGTCGGGCTCGGCCTCCACGGTATCGGAGGAGACATTCAGTACCTCCGCCTTCTCCACAGTGACAAATTCACTCTGCAGCCGGGACGGGTTGTAGATGTTTCCCTTCTGAGCATGAAAGAACAGCACCAGAAGCACAATGCCCATGCCGAGCAACAGAAGCAGGGAGAGCATCCAGCCCGGCACGCCCTGCCGTTTTGATGCAGCGTCCTCCGACGCCACCGTGGGGGTCTTTTTCATGGAATCACCTTGCTCATATTGTACCGTGTTTTGCTGCCGTTGGCCTTGCAGCAGACCGAATGCCCCGTCCTGTTTTCCCTGATGCAGATGCATTTCGGAAAAGCGATCGAACCCTGCCATCAACCGGAAAACCGTCCCCGCGATGGATGATACCATAGACAGGCCAGCCCATAGCCCATCACCGCGCCGATGGTGTTGAGAATCAGATCGTCCAGCTCCGAGATCCCGGAGCCCAGCACAAACTGCAGAGTTTCAATGCCCAGCGAGAGCAAAAAGCCCCACACTGCCGTCTGCAGCAGCGGAAAGCTTCGCGGCGGCGCATCTGTAGTGTTGGTAATCTGCCGGCCCTCCTTCTGCAACGGCGCACAGCAGTGCGGAATGGAGGGTAGCTTGCCGTTGGGACGCCTCTCATCCGACAACAGGCTTGCGTGAGACGCCCACCGCCACTTTTCCCCAAGGGGGAAGGCTTTTCGTAGGGGGCGGGTCTCCCGCCCCACCGGAGCGGCGTTCCGCATGCGCACCAGCACGCCCACCGGAAGAAACCACACCAGATTCCCTACAAAGAGATAGGTGAAATATCGCCAGTATTGAATTTGAATCAGCTTGGCGTAATAGGCAAAGGCGGCCCATTCGATCCGCCCGGAGAAGAACCCGTGCGAAAAGCAACCGTTCCGGAACACGGTCAAGCGTAGCAGGGCGGCAAGCCAGAGAACAACCAGAAGCCGGATGATTCGTTTTTTCATGTTCCTCCACGGTGCGTTGAATGTACTTTTTTCTTCCCAATGAGTTCCAGCGCCAAATCGGCGGCGGCTTCTGCGGCCATGGAGCGGACCGCGTTTCGGTCGCCGTCAAAATGGCATTCCCGGACGAGTGTGGTTTCACCGTCCGAAGCGGCGAGGTAGACCAGCCCCACAGGCTTGCCTGTGTCGTCGGAGTTTGGCCCTGCAATGCCGGTGATGCCAATGCCCAGGTCCGTGCCAATCACCCGGCGCACCCCTTCGGCCATCTGCCGCGCCACAGGCTCCGAGACGGGGCCAAGGCTGTCCAGCAATGCCTGGTCTACGCCCAAAAGCTCATGCTTAATCCGGTTGCAGTAGGTAATCACCCCGCCCGGATAGACGGCGGAGCTGCCGGAAATGTCGGTGATTGACTTGCCTAACAGCCCGCCCGTGCAGGACTCGGCGGTGGCGACAGTTTTTTCCTGGGACTTTAGCTGGGAGACAAGCGTTTCAATCGAATCGCCGATTTCAAAATCGACCTCGATTATTGCGTGATCCGGGACAGGCAACGCTAAATGCTCATATTGATTTTTTCCGTCTGCATCTTGCCCACAATAGTGCTCGAAATTCTTCCCCCATGGATAGCTGGCTGAATCGCGGTAGACAAACTCTCTGTCGTAGGGATATTCCTTTACACGGCAGAATAAACCCTTCAGCATGACATGGTCCTCGGGAAATGAATACTCTCCGTCGTTATCGTAAAAAATGCTTCCGCCCCTTGGGGTAATCACACGATAACCGCGCTTTTGGAATATGCTTGTCAGAACATTTAGATTCCAGGCCTCAAACGCAAATCCCCTCCTATAGTTGTTAAAATCACCGGCGACAATAACATTTTCCCGGTCGCACACGGAATCCAAGACTTTTTTTGCTTCTTTCTTCCTTTCTTTTGGCTCTATCCAGTTGTGTATTCGCATTCCTACGATTGTAAGATCCGTATTGGTTTCCCGCTCCATACACCGTACCTCCAAATGATCGGGAGCACCGTCAATCCCGGACGGGAAGCTGCTGGAGTTTAACACAGAAAATCTGCTTTTCCGAACTGCTATGGTGATATCATTTTGGTCCAACAAAGCGTTTTGACTGTGAAAAACATAATAGTCAGACCCAAAAGTCCGCCTTGCGAGATAACTCCAATTCGGAACCCGGAAAGATGTTTCTGTTAATACGACAATGTCTGCGTCCTTTTCTGTGATGACATCTTGGACCCAAGTCGGCATTTCTTGCTTAAAGAAACCGATCCGATGATTGAGGTTCCATTCAATAATCTTCATGATACATCCCCATGTTCTCATCCTTGATATCGAATCTTGACCAGCTCGGTATTTTCAATGGCACGGGCGATCAAGCCTTCCACATCCAGCTTCTGCTCGATGCGCTCGGCCTCGGCCAGCTTGGGCTTGGTCTTGGGGTGCTTGGGCGTGAAGACGGTGCAGCAGTCTTCATAGGGCAGGATGGAGGTGTCCAGCGTGTCGATCCGCCGCGCAAGGATGACGATCTCCTCCTTGTCCATGCCGATCAGCGGGTGGAAGACCGGCATGTCCAC
>JAFOKO010000076.1 GCA_017419715.1 Oscillospiraceae bacterium
ATGACTCGCTGCGGCTGTTTACAGCTGTTGAGCATATTCTACCATTAGGAGGTGTAACCACATGCTGCGTACCTATCAGCCCAGAAAGCGTCACAGATCCAAAGTCCATGGCTTCAGAAAGAGAATGGCTACCGCCAACGGTCGGAAGGTCCTTGCCCGCCGCCGTGCAAAGGGCAGAGCCGTTATTTCCGCCTGATAGAACTGGAAAACGGCCAGGCAGTCCGTTGAATTGCCTTTGAAGTGTTCGGGGTGAACGGATGGAGATCTGTTCGCCCCGAAGCTTTATCTGTGGGGCAATTGGTATTAGGCAATCGGAGAACGATCTCTGCTCCTTGATCTCTGGTGCCGAATCCTTGATCTACTCTGAACCGGGGGCGACCGCGGTGCAATTTACCGTTGCGTTAAAGCTAAACCACATATTCCGTAGGCTCTACGCCAAGGGCGAATCTGCCGTTGGCCGCTTTGTCGTTGTGTACGCAAAGCGCAACGGGACACAGCAGAGCCGCCTGGGTATCACCACGGGGGTCAAGCTGGGCCACGCTGTAGAGCGTAATCGGGCCCGCCGCCGCATCCGGGAAACCTATCGCCTGAACGAATGCCGCCTAAAGCCGGGCTACGATATCGTGATCGTGGCTCGCACCGCCGCCATCGAGGGAGACTTCAACGAACTGCAGCAGAGTTTCCTGCATCAGTGCAAGAAGCTGCATCTGCTGAAAGAGGGGGAAAGCGTATGAAAAAGCTGATGCTTGCTCTGATCCGGTTTTATCAGCACTACATTTCTCCTGCCTATCCCCGCCGTTGCCGCTTTGAGCCGACCTGCAGCGAATATGCTGCTCAGGCAATCGGCAAATACGGCGCCCTCAAGGGCGGTGCTCTGGCCGCCAGAAGGCTCTGTCGTTGCCATCCGTTTTCCAAACGGGACTATTATGATCCTGTGCCGTAAGGGCCAAACACGCAAAAGCGAGAACCCTGCCCCAGCCGGTGAGGCCGGCAAATCACATTTGTGTATGGGAGAACCCACATGAAAAATCGTAAGCTTTCCCGCCATCTCTGTCTGGCGCTTTGTCTGGTCCTGTTTCTGCTGCTCTTTGCAGGCTGTATGCCGACCGGGACCGCTAAGAGCGTCAACGAGGATGGCACCCTGAAGTTGGTGGAAACCGCCGAACTCGCCGAGGAGGTCAAGCTGGGCCTCTCCGACTATATCAAACTGCCCTTCTCCTATCTGCTGAGTTTCCTGTACAACTTGACTGGCAGCTATGGTCTGGCTTTGATCCTCTTTGCGATTGTCGTCAAGATCATCCTGTTCCCCACTTCTGCCAAGAGCAAGAAGAGCATGATGAAGATGTCCCGTCTTACCCCCAAGGTCAAGGCCCTGGAGGCAAAATACGGCGACGATAAGCAGGCATACCAGGCAGCAGTGAGCCAGCTCTACAAGGAAGAGGGAGCCGGTGGCTGTGGCGGCTGTCTGTGGGGATTTTTGCCCCTGCTGTTGATGATCCCTCTGTACTATATCGTCCGGGAGCCTATCACATGGCTGATGTTCCACGGCAATGTCGATGCGAAGACCATCGCGGAGATCCAAAATGTCTTTATCAGCGCCCGGAACAGCGCATACCTGGCGGACCCCAACAGCGCCCTGGCCAATCTTAACGCCACGGGCTACTACTGGCAGATGGAAGTGCTTCCCTATATCGCACAGCTCAAGGGCGAGTTGTCTGCCATCTCTCCGTCCATCGTATCCATGAACACCCGCTTCCTGGGTGTGGAACTGTCTGCAATCCCGCACCTGCAATTCTGGAACTATTTCGAGCTCAACGGCGTGTGGAACGCCATCGGTCTGTTCCTGCTGCCGCTGCTTTCCGGCGGGATCAACATGCTCAGCATGTGGATCAGCCAGAAGATGAACAGCAAGGTCATTGTGGATGAAAAGGGAGAGCAGGACGCCGAAATGGCGAAGAGCTCTCAGCAGAACAATATGACGATGATGCTGATGATGCCGCTGTTTTCCGTCTATATCGGCTTCGTCGTCCCGGCAGGCCTGTCCCTGTACTGGTTCATGCAGGGTGCAATTGGCATGATCCAGGATGTGTTCCTAACCAAGCACTATAAGCAGGTCTATGACGCGGAGGACGCAGTCAAGCAGGAAAAAGCAGCCAAAGAGGCCGCCTTGGAAGCAGAGCGTGAACGCGTCCGCGCCCAGCGCCGGGCTGAGAATCCCGACGGCATGGTGGGTAGCGCCAGCAAGAAAAAAATGCAGCAGCGCGAAAAGAACGAACAGGCTGCCAAGGAAGCCGCCTATCTGTCCCGCCGGTCTTCCGAGACGGAAACAGAACAGCCCGGCCAGAACGCCAAGCTGGATGAAAACCGTCCCTATCGCCGCGGCAGAAACTATGATCCCGATCGTTATAAGAACAATAAGGAGTAAGATGATAGATTATGGAGAAAACTATGATTACCACCGGCAAGAGCATCGACCAGGCGATCCAGTCGGCTCTTACTGCGTTGAAGCTTGACCGGGACGCCGTTTCTGTGGAAGTCCTGGAAAATGCCAAAACCGGCTTTTTAGGAATTGGCGCCAGCCCCGCCAAGGTCAAAGTGACCTACTATGTTGCAGACCCGAAGCCCGCTTCCGCCAAGAAACCGGCCCCCGCCGCTCACGTTGCCTCGGCCGTATCCGCCGCTCCGGCTGTATCTGCCGCATCGGCTGCCCCTGCTGCCCCTACCGCGCCGACCGGCGCGCTGTCTGCGGCCTCTCGCAAGCCCAAAAAGCAAGCCCCCAAGCTGGAAAAGCCGCTGGAAATGCCGAAGCCTCCCGTTCTGCCTACGCCGCCCAAGGCGGAGCAGCCCAGACAGGCAGCCCAGGCGGACAAAGCGGAAAAAGCGGAGAAGCAGCCTGCACGGGCGGAGCAGCCCAAGAAGCAGGCTCCCCGCAAGGAGCCCCCCAAAACAGAGCCCAAAACCTACGCGCCCGTGGAGGCAGGTTCCCAGGAGGAGCGGGTGGAGACCTTCCTGAAGGGCCTTCTGGAACGGATGGAATCCCAGGCGGTTCCCCATGCCTTCCGCAAGGACGCCGAGACCATCGGCGTGGAGTTGACGGGCGAGAACCTCGGCGCGCTGATCGGCCGCCGGGGCGAGACGCTGGACGCCATTCAGCATCTTGCCAACTATGCGCTGAATCACGACGCAAGCAAGCGTACCCGCGTGACGGTGGACGCGGAAGACTACCGCGGCAAGCGGGAGGAATCCTTGCGCCATCTGGCCCACAAGATGGCC
Organism: Oscillospiraceae bacterium; assembly: GCA_017419715.1. Classification (GTDB taxonomy): domain Bacteria; phylum Bacillota; class Clostridia; order Oscillospirales; family Oscillospiraceae; genus JAFRPC01. The sequence continues at coordinate 3,274 of JAFOKO010000076.1, forward strand.
TCCAAGGTGGTCAAGTACCGCCGGAATATGACGCTGGAGCCCATGAATGCCTATGAGCGCCATGTCATCCACGCCACGCTCCAGGATGTTCCCAATGTCACCACCTACTCCACCGGCACCGAGCCCAACCGCCGTGTCGTGGTGGCCTACGAAAAGAACTAACCCTGTTTTCCCCGCGTAAATCCTTGATTGGAGGATGGTCTCTATGACGAAAAACGAAGCGATCCAGGCACTGAACGATGCATGCATGCGGCTGTTTGGCTGTAACATGGATGAAGCAACGGATAAGCAGGCCTATAAGGCTTTGTGCACCGTGGTCCGCAACACCATGTATGACCGCCGCCGTGCGTTCAAGAAGCGCTACCAGGCGGAGCGCCGCAAGCGAGTCTATTATATGTCCATGGAGTTCCTGGTGGGGACCAGCTTGCGGAACAATTTGTTCAATCTGGACCAGGAGGCGGTCTTTACTGAGGCGCTCAAGGACCTTGGCATCGACATCGAATCCCTCTACGCTCTGGACCCCGATGCGGGCCTGGGCAACGGCGGCTTGGGCCGCCTGGCCTCCTGCTATCTGGATTCTTTGACCGGCCTGGGCTATCCCGCCACCGGCTATTCCATCCGTTACGAATTTGGCATTTTTAAGCAGCAGATCGTGGACGGCTGGCAGATGGAGCTGCCAGACAACTGGCTCCAGATGGGCGATGTGTGGCTGGTGCCCAAGGAGGACGACGCCGTGGAAGTCCGCTTCGGCGGCGAGGTCAACGAGTGGTATGACAACGGCAAGTTCAAGGTCGCTCAGCACGGTTATTCCAGCGTCATGGCCGTACCCTATAACCTCTATATCTCCGGTTATCACAGCGATGCAGTCAATAAGCTGGTGCTCTGGTCTGCCAAGTTGCCCCAGAGCTTCGATATGGCGGCCTTCTCCCGGGGCGACTATGTGCGCGCGCTGGAGCAGAATACGATGGCCGAGACTCTTTCCAAGGTGCTCTATCCTGCCGACAACCACATCCAGGGCAAGCGTTTGCGTTTGCGGCAGCAGTATCTGCTCTGCTCTGCCTCCCTGCAAACCATTTTACGAAGCCATATCAAGCACTTCGGCAGCTTGCGCACCCTGCCCGACGAGGTGGCCATCCACATCAACGATACCCATCCGGCCCTTTGCGTCCCTGAACTCATGCGGTTGCTCATGGATGAATATGATTTTGAATGGGACGATGCCTGGGATATTGCGACCCGCACCCTCAGCTACACCAATCACACGGTCATGAGCGAGGCCCTCGAGCGCTGGAGCGTGGAGCTCTACAAGGAGCAGTTGCCCCGCATCTACGCCATTACCGCGGAGATCAACCGCCGCTTGATGGAAAAGCTCCGTGCCTTCTATGGCAACGATGAGGGCAAGCTCAACTGGATGGCCGTCATTGCCAACAATGAGGTCCGGATGCACAATCTCTGTCTGGCTACCTGCCATAAAATCAACGGCGTGAGCGCCCTGCACACCGCGATCCTCAAGGAAACGATTTTCCACGATTACTATCAGTACACCCCCGAGCGCTTCTTGAATGTCACCAATGGCATCGCCTACCGCCGCTGGCTCTGCCAGGCCAACCCGGAGCTGTCTGCCTTCCTGAAGGAGCTGATCGGCGACGGCTTTACCAAGGACGCCAACCAGTTGGAGGAGCTGATGCGCTTTGCCGACGACAAGACGGTCCTGGACCGTCTGGCCGCCATCAAGCGGGACAACAAGCTTCGCCTGGCGCGGTATATTGCCCGGGCAAACGGCGTCAATGTGGACCCGGATTCCCTCTTTGATGTGCAGGTCAAGCGCCTGCATGAGTACAAGCGGCAGATGCTCAATGTGCTGCACATTCTCTACCGCTACAACCAGATCAAGGAGAACCCCTCCGCACCCTGGCAGCCCAAGACCTATATCTTTGGGGCCAAGGCCAGCGCGGGCTATATCCGGGCCAAACAGATCATCAGCCTGATCGTGGCGGTGTCCAACCTGGTCAACAGCGACCCCGATGTGCGGGATAAACTGAAGGTGGTCTTTGTGGAGGACTACCGCGTCTCTCTGGCAGAGCTCATCATGCCTGCCGCTGAAATTTCTGAGCAAATCTCCATCGCTGGCAAGGAGGCTTCCGGCACCGGCAACATGAAGTTCATGATCAACGGCGCCGTCACCATCGGCACCCTGGATGGCGCCAATGTGGAGATTCACGACCAGGTGGGCGACGAAAACATGTTCCTCTTTGGTATGCGGACCAATGAAGTGGAGGAACAGTGGCGTAGAGGCTACGATCCCAGAGCCTATATCACGCCGGAATTGCAGCGGGTGCTGAATATGCTCAGCTCCGGCATTCTGGGCCAGCGCTTTGACGACATCGTGGACAGTCTCACCACCACCCGCTTCGGCGTGGCCGACGCCTATATGACCTTGGCAGACTTCCAGGATTATGCCCGCGCCCAGCGGGATGTGGACGCCGCCTACGGCGTGCGGGACCGCTTCAACCGCATGAGTCTGGTGAATATCGCCGAGTCCGGCATCTTCTCCGCAGACCGCTCCGTGACGGAATACGCCAAGAATATCTGGGGTCTGTAATTTCTCGACAGGGACGAACGGCGGTTCGTCCCTGTCTTGTAAGGAGTGCCTATGCGTATTTTATTTGACAGCCGTGAGGCGCAATATAAGCAGCCCTTCGGCTGCTTGACGGTCAATCAGCCCTGTGTGCTGCATATCAAGACCCCAAAGGAGATCGAGACCCATTTTGTCCAGCTGGTGCTGGAACGGGACGGCGGGGAGCTTAGCCTGGAATTTCCCTTTGTTTGGGCGGGAGACGAAGGAAACTACGATATCTTCCGCTGTGAATGCGCCGTGGACACCAACGGTCTTTACTTCTACTGGTTCCGTGTCACGGCCAAGAGCGGGGTCTTCCGCCTGTTCAAGCAGGGGAGCGGGACCAACATGGAGGCGGGCGAGCGCTGGCAGCTCAGCGTGCTTCCGGCGGACTTCGCCGTGCCTGCCGACTTCCAGGGTCGGGTCCTGTATCAGATCTTCCCAGATCGCTTTGCCCGGGCGGGCAGCTGTGATCTTACCCAGAAGCTCCAACCCTTCACATTGCGGGAGGACTGGGGCGGAGTTCCCGCCTTCCGCCCGGACCCTACCACGGGAGAGGTCCTCTGCAACGACTTTTTTGGCGGCAATTTCCGGGGCATCGAAAGCAAGCTGGAATACCTGCACAGCCTGGGCGTGGGGGTGCTCTACCTCAACCCTATCTCCATGGCCTTCTCCAACCACCGCTATGACACGGCGGATTATAAGCGCCCGGATCCCATGCTGGGCACGGAGGAGGATTTTCGCGCCCTCTGTGCCGCCGCGCACAAGCTGGACATGAAGGTGCTTTTGGATGGGGTCTATTCCCACACCGGGGCAAATTCAGTGTATTTTGACCGCTGGGGCCATTTTGGCAACGGAGCGGTCTCCCGAGGGCAGGCTTCGCCCTATTTCAGCTGGTACAAGTTCCAGCGCTTTCCGGACAAGTATGATTGCTGGTGGGGTTTTCCCACACTGCCCAATGTCAACGAACTGGACGAGAGCTATCTGGACTATATCGTCCGGGACGAGGACTCCGTCCTGGCCCACTGGCTCCGCCTGGGAGCCGACGGCTTCCGCTTGGATGTGGCCGACGAGTTGCCGGATGAATTTATCCGCCGCTTCAAGACCCGCTTGCGGCAGTTAAAGCCGGACGCCCTGCTGATGGGAGAGGTTTGGGAGGACGCTTCCAACAAGATCGCCTATTCTGTCCGCCGCCGCTATTTCACTGACGGCGAGCTGGACAGCGTCATGAACTACCCCTGGCGTACTGCCATTTTGAACTTTCTACGGGCCCAGGACGACGGTACGGCCCTGGGAGAATCCGTTATGACCATCGCGGAGAACTATCCGCCCCAGGTACTTCATGCGTTGATGAACCCGCTGAGCACCCATGACACCCACCGCATTCTCACGGCCCTGATCGGCGACTTCCCGGGGGACCGGGAATACCAGGCGAGCGTCCGGCTGAGTTGGGAGCAGCGGGAGCAGTCCTTTGCGCGGCTGCAGCTGGCGGCCTTCCTACAGTATACCCTGCCCGGCTCGCCCAGCATTTACTACGGTGACGAGGTCGGCATGGAGGGCTGCAAGGACCCCTTCAACCGGGGGTGCTTCCCCTGGGGACGGGAGGACCCGCGCTTTGTGGCTTTTTTCCGCGATTTGGGCCAGCTCAAAAATAACAGTTCAGCCTTGCGCGTTGGCACGGTCCGTGTTACCATGGCCGGGGCGGGCATCATTGCCTTCCAGCGGCAGACGAGGACCCAAACGCTTCTGTGCTGTGTCAATCGGGACGGCGCACCCCTTCGGGTGGAGGCCCGCCACAGCCTGATGTCTCAAAATACCGACCGGGACGGCAGCGGCTTCCTCGTCCATCCCGGCGGCTTCGGCTGCTTCGAGCTGTGAAGTATGTTTTGCACATGAAGTATGCTTCGAATTTGAAGTATGGCTTCGCCATATTATCATAAGGAGGAAGACTTTCGCCGCATTGAGGTTCCGTATATCCACGCCAGCGGATACTTCCTATTCCGAAGGAATACTTCCTATCGCTGCCAGATGATACTTCATATCGAAAGGGGGGATTTCATGCGTAAAATTGGCTTTTCAGCGCTGCTCAGCGGTTTCCTCTTGAGCCTGTTTCTGTATCTGCTCCGTCAATCCGACTGGTTTGCGGCTGAAGTGTCCCGAGGCATGTCGGATTTTGCCGAGCTGGTGGAATCCGCATTTTGGGCGGCGCTGCTTCTGAGCGCCTTCGGCCTGCTTTGCCTCCTGCTGAGTTTCCGGCCTGCCCAGAGACTGCCGGAGAACGAGGCCCCCGCGCCGCTGGTTCGGAACTGGATCTGTCCGGCCTGTGGAGAGGTGAGCGACGAGACGGAGATGCGCTGCCCGGTCTGTGGTACTCCTCGGAACCGGGGCAGGGTCCCCAGCTGGCGCTGCAGCTTTTGCGGCGCGGAGAATCCGGAGACGGCTGTCCAGTGCCAGATTTGCGCCTCCCCCAAAGACCGTCCTCTGTTGACCTGGTTTTGCGAGGGATGCGGCCATGAGAACTCCGAGTCGGAGCTTCGCTGCACTGCTTGCCAGCGACGGCGCTTCTCAACCGCGGCAAGCTGGATCTGTCCCGTCTGTGGCAGCGCCAACGATGCAGGCGCCGATGTCTGCCGCCTTTGCGATGTCAAACGGAAGACGGACGCCTGGACCTGCAGCTATTGCGGCCGGCAAAACCGTGACAGCCGAAGCGTTTGCAGCAATTGCGGCAAACCGAGAAACGCCAAGGGTCGCACCTGGCTCTGCCCCGTTTGCGGCACCCAAAACCGAATCGACCGACCGGTTTGCGCGTGTTGCGGCCAGGCGAGAGGATAGAATAGGTGATTGGGCCGTTGAATAGGCAACAGGAGACGCGAGTGGTGCAAAACCGCAACGCCCCTCATCCGTCACCGGACCCCAGCAACACCAACACAGAAGGATGCCAGTTGCTCCAGCATAGCTGCCGCACTGGCGATATAATCCACAATACTCCCCCGAGGGGGCCGAAGGGCCGGATGAGGTGCGCGCCGATTGGATTGAGCTGTGCCGGTGAGCGCACACGGTTGCCCTCCTACAGACGAACGCCGATCCCAATAATCAGAACGAGGTACTACAATTATGAAAAAACTATCTATTTTTCTTGCTATGCTGTTGTTGTTGAGCCTGCTAGCGGGCTGCAGCAACACGCCGGCCTCTACATCTGCACCGGAAAACACCGCTGCAAAGACCGACGCCGCGACCACAGCGCCTGCCACAGAGCAGGACAGTTGGACGGAGGAAGATGTCCACCCCATGCTCTTCCATGTGACGGGGGAGAACGGCCAGGAGATGTATCTCTTTGGCACCATCCATGTGGGCGATGCGCGGACCGATATCGCTCTGCAAAAGCTGGCGCCCTATCTGGAGGATTGCGACGCGCTGGCAGTGGAATTTGACATTGTCGCGTTTGAAGGCGATACGGCGGCCCAGGTAAAGGCCATGACACAATTCACCCTAACGGACGGCAGCACCGTGGAGGATCACATGCCGGCAGAGACCTATGAGCAGGCTTCCGCGTTGCTGCAAAAGGCGAATCTTTACCCGAATTTGATGAAGTATTACAACCTTCCCATGTGGAGCCAGCTGGTGGAGCAGGCCGCGCTGATGACGAAGAGCAGCCTGGACATGGAAGCAGGGATGGACCGCCGTCTGATCGACTTCTGCTATGACAAGCAGATCCCGGTTCGGGATGTGGAGAGCGCTGAGCTGCAATACGGTTTGATGGCAGGCTTCTCCGACGAGCTGAGCCTGCTGCTCATTGAAACCACCTTGAAGCGGCTGGATCGCTACGGGGCGGAGATCGACGAGCTCTATTCCGCCTGGGCCGGGGGCAACTACGACGAGATCGTGGCGGTGCTGAACAGGGAGGATGAGCTGACGGAAGACTTGACCGAAGCGGAACAGGCCCTGGTGGATGACTATAACGACAAGATGTTGACCCAGCGCAACCTGGGCATGCGGGACAAGGCTGTGGAATGGCTGCAGGCGGGAGATAAGGTCTTCTTTGCCGTCGGTGCCGCCCACCTGGTGGATGAGGGCGGTCTGGTGGACTTGCTCCGCGCCGCCGGTTACACCGTGGAGCAGCTGCAATACTGAGGAAAACCGTCCGGCAAGCCCGGCATTTTCAAAAAATTCAAAAATTTATAAAATAATGTTTGCTTTTTCCACTCAGATGTGGTATAAATGTCCAGAGGCGTTTAACGCCGGATCGAATCAAAAACTATGTAGAAGAAAAGGAGTATTTGTAATGATGAAGCGTATCATTTCCCTCACCCTCGTGGTCCTCATGATCGCTGCCATGTTCGTTGGCTGCGGTTCCTCCAGCCTGGAGGGCACCTACAAGATCAAGTCCATCAACGGCAAAGATGTGATGAGCTTCTTCCGCGAGCAGATTGCTGAGTCGGGCGAAGAAGACACCGAGATCACCGACGCCGATGTTGAGAGCTTCCTGAAGATGATGGGCATCGAGAATGTCGACGAGTTCGTCACCATCACCTTCGCAAGCGACGGCACCCTCAAGGCTTCCGCGATCGGCGAAGAGGAGACCGGCACCTGGACCCTCGACGGCGAGAAGCTCACCATGACCATCGACGGCGACGACCAGACTGCTACCTTCAAGAACGGCGAAATCACCGTGGACATGGAAGGCATGAACATGGTTCTGGGCAAGTAATTCCAACCGAACATAAAAAACGCTTCCCGATTTGATTCGGGAAGCGTTTTTTTCATTCGCTTATTCCTGGGGCAGCTCGACATCTGCGTAGTCCTTGAACTCCTCGGCAATGGCTTCGGCCTTCTCCTCGGCAGCTTCCTTGACTTCCTCCGCCTTTTCTTCCAGTGTTTCGGTGGCTTCTTCCACAAAGTCCTCCACGGTGTTGGGCTTGTTGCAGCAGCAGTCCCCGTCGTCCTGGCAGCAGCATTTGCAGCCGAACTTCTTCTTGAGGATCAGCAGCACCGCACAGATCGCGGTGATCGCGCCGATTACAGCCAAAACGGTTTTGATGGTTTTGTTCATGGTAGTTCCTCCTGTCATTTTATTTGTTTTATTTAGTATAGCATATAGTTTGCCCGGAAGCAAGAAAAAATTACGGGTTTTCAAATTCTGCGAGCACAAATTCGATCTCGGTTTCCAGCGCGTCAAGGCGTTCCAGCTTTGCCCGATCACTTGGGCTGGTCCGGTAATAGTAGGGCGTCATGCGAAAAACGGCCTGAATGTCATCCTGCCCCTGCAGGATGATCCGCCCGATGACTTTTTCGGTTCCCAGCAGCTGCAGCCGCGCTGCAGCGGGCAGGGCTTCGTCGTTTTCATAGGGGCTTTCGTAGACTGCCTGCTTGAGCCCGAACAGGTGCCGCCGCCCCGGAACCACCAGGGTCAAGCGCCCGCCCGGACGCAAGACGCGGCAGAGCTCCGCCTCCCCGAAGGGGGCAAAGAGCAGGGTCGCCCAGTCAAAGACCCCGTCCCGCACCGGGATTCGGGCCAGGTTCGCCACAAACAGCTGCAGCCCGGCGTTCCGCTTGGCGGCCAGCCGCACCATCTCCCGGGCCAGATCGAAGCCGTAGACCGTAAGCGCCGGGTTCTGCCCCAGGGCGGCAGTGTAATAGCCCTCCCCACAGCAGAGATCCAGAAGCGTACCGGAGCGCCCCGCAAAGCGTGCGGTCAAGGCGTCCCGTAGCGGCGCGTAGTAGCCCTTGTTCAAGAAATCCCGCCGGTAGCGGGCAGCCTGCTTGTTGTCGCCCATAGCGTCCGCGGGCTTCGAACCAATCAAGAGGTTAACATAACCTTCCTTCGCCAAATCAAAGCAGTGTCCAGCGCCGCAACGCAAGGCGCGAGCGCCCTCTGTCAACGCCTGTCCGCACACCGGGCAGCGCAAGCATTCGTAGTTCATCATTTGTTCTTTCCCATCTCGTTTGCAATGGCCGCAAACTGATCGATGTTCAGCGCCTCACCGCGCACGGTGGCAGGCAGACCGCAAGCTTCCAGCACGCCCTGCACACCTGCCTTGCCCAGTTGCGGGAATCCGGCGCTCAGCGCGTTGGCAAGGGTCTTGCGCCGCTGTCCGAAAGCTGCTCGCACCACCCGGAAGAAGGTCGCCTCGTCTTGCACTTGGCAGGGGGGCGCGGACCTGGTTTTCAGCGTGATGACCGTGGAGGTCACCTTAGGCTGAGGCAGGAAGCAGGAGGGCGGCACATCGAAGAGCATGCGCGGCTCGGCGTACCAGTGGCAGAAAACGGAAAACGCGCTGCCGTCGCCGGAGCCCGGAACAGAGCAGATCCGCTGGGCGACCTCCTTCTGGATCATCACCGTCACGGACTCAAAACACCGGGCCTCCAGCAGTCGGGTCAAAATGGGCGAGGTGATATAATAAGGCAGATTGGCACAGGCCATGGGCCGAAGCCCGGAAAAGCTTTCCCGCACCACCGCGGCCAGATCCAGCTGCATCACATCGTCGAAGCGTAGCGTCAAGTTGTCAAAATGCCCGACGGTTTGAGCCAAAATGGGCTCCAGCCGTCGGTCCAGCTCCACGGCCAGGACCTTGCCCGCCCGGAGACAGAGCTGTTCCGTCAACGGCCCAATGCCGGGCCCAACCTCCAAAACCCCGGCGGAGGGATCCACCCCGGCTTCCTCGGCGATCCTTTGCGGGACCCAGGCAGCGGTGAGAAAATTCTGCCCCTTCGCCTTGGAGAAGTGGAAACCGTTCGCCTCCAACAGGGCCTTCATCTGATGTACATTGCATAGCTCCATATCGTACCACCTGCTTCGTAGGAACGGCACCCTGCCGTCCGTCTGCTCCGTAGCGTCGGCGATCTGCCGACCTTAGCCCATTCGATCATCGGCACTACCATTCTATTGTACATGATTTTCCGAAAAAAAGAAAGATGAACTTTCTTTTTTGGGTGGAAATCGTGAATTTTCTTGCCAAAGCCTGCTCCAACTGCTATAATAAGAGCAGGCATCCCGAAAAAACAACAAGGAGGCGTATCACATGAAATATGTCTGCAATGTCTGCGGCTGGGTCTACGACGAGGAAGAGACTGGCGTGAAGTGGGAAGAGCTTCCCGAGGACTTTGCCTGCGAGCTCTGCGGCGTGGGCAAGGACGACTTCTCTCCGGAGGAGTAAACCACATCCCCCGGCGCTCGCCGGGGGTGTTCTTTTGCAGGGATGAAAACAACAGGAGGCGCCCATGAGCAAGCAAAAACCAATACAAAAGCAGAAAACAGACTGGAGCGCTGCCTTGATGGAGCTGTGGACCGGCCTGTTTGTGGCGTGCTATTTGCTGTTTCCCGGCGTGAAGGGCTATCACGGCATCTCTACGGCGAAGACTTGGAGCTTCTATGCCTGGATGGCCCTGCTTCTGGGGCTGGGGGTCTGGAATGCGGTCCGGGATCTGCGGCGCGGGCAGCGCCGCCCGGTGACGGCAACGCAAATCGCCGCGCTGGCGTTTCTGGTCTGCACCCTGGTCTCAGCAGCCGCCTCTCCCTATGGGGGAAAGGCCTGGTATAATGCCTCGGCCCATGAAGCCGCCCTGACGCTGAGCCTTTATGTGCTGTTGTTTTGGGTGGTCTCCCGCTGGGGCAGGCCGACGGAGCGGCTGTTTCGGGTCCTGCTCTGGACGCTTGCGTTGTTCTGCCTGCTCTGCCTGCTCCAGGCCGCGGGAGAAAACCCCTTTCTCCTGTATCCCGAGCATTCCAACTATTATGACGGCTATGGGGTCAAATATCCGGGCGGCTACGCGGGCACCATCGGCAATGTGGACTTCGTCTCGGCCTTTCTGGCGCTGGTCGCGCCCATGCTCCTGCTCCACACGCAAGGGCAGCGACCCCGGGAGGCGTGGCCCTGCTGGGTGCTGGCTGCAGTCTGCCTGGGGCTTGCCGTTTGGATTCGCGTGCTTTGCGGTCTGGTGGGCCTGGCCATGGGCGGCGTGCTCTGCCTGCCGGTGCTCTGCCCGGACCGGTATCGAAAACGGGTGCTGTTCGGCCTGTGCACCCTCGGGCTGTGCGGTCTGCTGCTGCTCTGGGCCCTGGACCTGCCCGTCAACTTCCTCCATGAGCTCCACGAGCTGCTCCACGGCCGCCCGAAAGACAGCTTCGGCACGGGCCGCTTCTACATCTGGCGGCAAATGCTGGAGCGTATCCCGTCCCGCCTGCTCCTGGGCGTGGGGCCGGATGCGGCGCGCTTTTCGGAGCTTGCGCCCTTTGTCCGCCATGAAAACGGCGTCGAGGTGGCCCGCGCTACCATCACCGATGCCCACTGCTATCCGCTGCATATCCTCTACTGCCAGGGTCTTCCGGCCCTGCTGAGCTGGCTGAGCCTGGTGGGGCTGTGCCTCTTCCACTGGTACAAAGCCCGCGCCAAGCGTGCGGTCCGCCTTCTGGGCGGCGGCCTGGTCTGCTTCCTCTGTGCGATGCTTTTCTGCCCAAGCTCCATTATCATCATGCCCTTCTCCTGGCTTACAATGGCGCTGCTCGAGGCGGAAGCGGCAGGAGACAGGTAACGCAAAGATAGGGGGCGGTTCGTCTTGCTGAACAAGACGAACCGCCCTTTATTCTTATATCAGTGCACCGTGATACTTGGCATGACAACATCGTTGTCGTCGAGGATAAGCGCAACGATGTAGCTCTGCCCAGCGCCGGTGCAGGCGGGAATGGGGAGACCGGGCCCGCCGCCCGCATAGTACAGGATCGGCGCTTCGCCCTGCCAGCCTGCAGTTTCCTGCTGGGACTGGACCTCAATTACAAGGGAAGCGTCCCCATCGTCCAGATAGCGTGTGATGATTTCGATATAAGCCTGCTTGATATTGTCGAAGTCTTCGGCCTCGCGCTCAAGTTCCTTTTCAGAGCCACAAGCGGAGAAAGCGGCCGCAAGAATCATAGCCGCGATCCCAAGAGATGCAAGGCGGAATTTGCGCCCTATGGGTTTAGTTTTTATACGGTTCCCTCCCAAAATGTATTTATCCTTCTGCTGGCTTTTCCTCCGGGTGCAGCCGCAAATACGAAAGATACCCCTCTAAAATGAGGCTGGCGGCGACTGCGTCCACGGTGTTTTTCCGCTTTTTGCCGTGGTAGCCGGTCTCGGAGAGAATGCCGTGGGCTTCCACGGTGGTGCGTCGCTCGTCCCAGAGGCGGACGGGCATGCCCAGAGCGGCCTCTAAATCGGCGGCAAAGGCCCGGTAGAGCTCGGCACGGGGACCTTCGGAGCCGTCCATGTTCCGGGGAAAGCCCATCACGACGCGCTGAGCGCCCTGTTCCTTCACCAGCCGGACCAGCTCAGCCAGCGTTTTATCTCGGTTCCAGGAATGGATCACCGTGGTGTAACCCACAATGGAGCCGGTCAAATCGGAAACCGCGACCCCGGTCCGGGCGTCGCCGTAGTCAATGGCAAATGTTTTCATAGCGCAGCTGCTCCCTTGTTTGGATGAAGTATCGCTTGGCAGCGATAGGAAAGATTCCTTTGGAATATGAAGTATCTCTTCCAGAGATATGAGATATGCGCCGCCGCGCATATCTGCAAGGCTTCAACTCGCGCAAAATACGGAGAAGCCATACTTCATACGCGCAGCGTTCTTCATAAGTAAAGCATACCCCATTCCCTCTCCTGTGTCAAGCCTTTTGAAAAAATGAAATTTCCCGTTGACAGCTCGGCTTTTTTATGATATACTTGCGCTACCTGTGAAAAAGGGTACTTTTTTTGTGCGCCTTTTTCAGCTGCAGATAGGGACTTGCCCCGCTAAATTTTTGATAGCTGCAGTGATACAGGGAGGCAATATAAGGAGGTGCCGTAATGCGCGTAAAAATCACTCTCAGATGTTCCGAATGCAAGCAGAGAAACTACAACTCCATGAAGAACAAGAAGAACGACCCCGATCGGCTCGAAATGAAGAAGTACTGCAGATTCTGCAGAAAGCACACGCTCCACACCGAGACGAAGTAAGCGAAGGGAGAACACCATGGCTGAAGTCAAAAAGGAAAACTGGTTCAAACGGATGGGTAAGTGGCTTCGCGGCATGAAGAGCGAACTCAACAAGGTCGTGTGGCCCACACGCGCCCAGGTTCTGAACAACACGATGGTCGTAATCGTGGTCTCTCTGATCTTTGCGGTCATCATCGGTTTGATCGACTGGGCAGCCTACGAAGGCATCAAGCAGTTGCTTGGTCTGATCGCATAACCGCTATGGCAGAGAACGCACAGTGGTATGTTGTCCAGACCTATTCCGGCTATGAGAATACGGTCAAGGCTACCATCGAGAAGACGATCGAAAACCGCCAGCTCCAGGATGTTATCTGTGAGGTCGCAATCCCCATGGAGACAGTCACCGAGGTGACGGAAAACGGACCCAAGACCTACGAGCGGAAGACATTTCCCGGTTATGTGCTCGTCAAAATGGTGATGAACAGCGAGACCTGGTACATCGTCCGCAATGTCCGTGGTGTTACGGGCTTCGTCGGTGCGAGCAGCACCAACCCGCTTCCCTTGACAGAAAAAGAAACCATCCAGTGGGGCGTGGAGCGCCACGAGGTGGTGGTCAACTACAAAGTCGGCGACACAGTTCGCATTGCAGACGGCCCGTTGACCTCCTTTACTGGCATCGTCGAGGCGCTGGATATCGACAAAAACAGTGTTCGCGTCATTGTTTCCATGTTCGGGCGCGAAACCCCGATCGAGCTGGAGCTCGATCAGGTGGAGACCATCTCCGATTGACCCAAGCGCCAACGCGGCGGTCAGAACGTGGGAGGGGCACTGTCCCCGCCAAATTACCACTTTATTTCAGGAGGTGCTTATCATGGCACAGAAAGTTACAGGCTATATCAAACTGCAGATTCCGGCTGCAAAGGCAACCGCTTCCCCTCCGGTTGGTCCCGCTCTGGGCCAGCACGGTGTCAACATTTCCCAGTTCATCAAGGAATTCAACGAGCGCACCAAGGACCAGGCCGGCTTTAAGATCCCCGTGGTCATCACCGTCTACGCCGACCGCAGCTTCACCTTCGTGACCAAGACCCCCCCGACGCCCACCCTCATTCTGAAGACCCTGGGCATCGAGAAGGGCTCCGGCGTCCCCAACAAGACC
>JAFOKO010000008.1 GCA_017419715.1 Oscillospiraceae bacterium
AGTAAGAACGAAAACTGTATTCCACTCATTGCCACTGTGTAAACATCAAAGTATTTTAATGGCGTTAAACAGTACAGCATTGGAACTTCAAGATATTCAGCGGTGATACTGATACCATAAAAAAGCAATAATATTCCCGCGCCTATCCGAACGGCCCCTTTATAGGTTCTCGTCAGGCTGGAGGCCAAAAGCGTGATTGCAAACAAAGTCAACCCTGTCAAAAACAGGCCCAATGTGGTGGTAAAAACAGCTTCTCTTTGCTCTAAACCGCCCAGCGGCAAAATGGCGGTGAAATAATTACATAACCCGCTGAATACCGCAAGTGCAAGCAAATTACATATACAGGCAACGGCTTTGGCACAGACAACTTTGCTGCGGCTCACTGGTTTTGTAAATAGATATTCTGCCGTTCCCTGCGCCTGTTCTTTCGCTATACACGAAACACCGAGATAGACCGCATAGCTGTTGGTCAGCATCGTGGCCCAATAGTACATACAGCCATACCAGCCCAAAGCAGAGGTCAGATCACCGCTCACGCCAAACATAGCTTTCAGAATTTTGGGAAAATCCGATATGAGCCCTGTCAGCTCATTGAGGCTGTCCTTTAGTGACAAATACTCAAAGTAAGCGAAGCCGCATAAAATCAAGACGATCCCCATCCAGATCAGCAGTATCTTTCTTGTTAAACGCAGCTCGTTTTTCACTAACGCTTTCATTTACTTCCTCCTTTACACAGCCATCGCAATATCCCGCTTTAAGATTTTCCAGTAGGCCACCAGCGCAAACACAAACAGCAGAAACAGATACCAGATCATATAGTCCCACGAATAAGACCCGGAATTGTGAATCTCCGCCGGGCTGAAAAAGGAAAACGGCGATAAAAAGCCAATGGCCCGGATACCGACAGTCCTTGAAAAAGAGGCAATGCAGTATTCCACAAACACGACCAGCCCAGATGTCAGAAGCGGAGAGCGGTTATTGGGCCGGAATACGCCTGCCATGATTCCCATCAGCGCAAAAAAGAGGGTAAGAAGGACAAAGGAGCCTGCCACCAGAAAAAATTCTCCTGGAGGAAATCCAGGGCGAAACAGCGTCATCGTAAAAAAGGAGGCCATCACATAAAAAATTCCTGTTACACATACCCCGGCAAGGGCGCACAATAGTTTCCCTTTGTATATCGCCTGCCGTCCACAAGGTTTGGTATACAAATATTCTGCTGTGTTTTCCGTACACTCCTTGGTATGTAAGGACAGGCCCAGGTGCATCCCGAAGATGCCGCCGGCGATCATGAAGAACCCTGTGAGAAAGGAATACATCCCCATAGGCTTTGTAAGAAGCTCCAGGGAAATGCCAACGGTTTCAAAAAATCCTCCCTGTGCAAATCCTGTCGGCAGCGTCCCCGCTGTTTCCACCATGCCATAGTAAACCGGCGTCATGGAAAAAATACATAGCGCAAGAGCAACGGCCCAAATCAGAATATATTTTTGTGACCGTTTCCATTCAAATCGAAAAATCTGCATGACGAGCCTCCTATTCGTAGTAGTGGAGGAATATTTCTTCCAATGATGGTTCCTCGATTAAAATGTCCTCCAGCTCCAACCGATGGAGCTGGTTCATAATTGTCATAACGGTTCCACTAAACATGAAGGATACAGAAGTTTTGCTCTTATCCCACTCCAAATTAGCCGTACCGGGAATAGAAAATAAATCCTCTGGAATGGCGTTTTTTGCTGTCAACGAGATTTTCTTGTAGCCGTTTCCCCGCAGTTCCTTCATGGATTGAACGCCGACCAGCTTTCCCTCCCGCAGAATGGCTACACGGTCACAAAGCCTCTGTACCTCGCTCAGAACATGGGAGGACAGGAAAATCGTCGTACCGCGTTCATTTTCTTCTTTTAACAGGTCATAAAAGGTCTGCTGGATCAGCGGGTCAAGGCCGCTGGTGGGCTCGTCCATGATAAGTAACTTTGGGGAGGGTAGCAAAGCCGAAACGATGCCGACTTTCTTTTTGTTGCCCAAAGACAGGTCGCCGATCCTCCTGGACAAATCCAAATTCAGCCGTTCCGCCAATGCTTCCATCCTGTTATGACCGGCCACTCCATAGAGTTCCGCCGTATAAAGAAGCATCTCTTTGACTTTCATGCTGTTGTAGTAACAGTTTTCGCTGGGGAGATACCCCACATCCTTTGCGATCTCAGATGCCTGCCGCCCACAATCCAGTCCAAAGACAGAAGCGGTTCCTCCGGTGGGCTTCAACAGTCCCATCAAGGTACGGATGGTGGTGGACTTTCCCGCCCCGTTAGGGCCGATAAAGCCGAAAATCTCACCGCGCTCGACCGTAAAGCTGATTTCCTCAATTCCACGGTGCTTTCCATAGCTTTTGGTGAGCTTGTTTAGGGCAATCACAGGTTCACTCATAGCAGATATTCCTCCTTGTAAAAGTTGTGCTTCAACATATTTAGGATTTCTCGAAACTCTTTCATCATGCCGTCATAATCCACTCCGTTTTCCAACTGAACGGACATACCCTTTGCAAGCAGCATAAGCATCTGAAACACTAATTCTGCATCCTCCGGGTGTCTGAATTTTTTATAATCCCGCTCATGCAGAACAAGCGATGCGATATATTTTTCATTTGCTTCTGAAAATATGGCACTTTTCAATTCAGGCGTTGGTTCCGCTGCCACACTTGCAATAAACGACGCAATATGCGGGTGCTTTTTTAAGTTTTCCACTTTCATAACGCTGGCTTCCCATACACGGTCAAAGAAATCCGTAGTTTCCTCCAATGCACTCGTGTTATAGGCTTGCTTCATTTGGGCAGCGCAGTAATCAAATAAATACTGGTAAAGTGTCTGCTTATTTCCAAAATACTGGAATATAGACGCCTTTGAGATACCTGCCGCTACCGCAATATCATTGATCGACGCTTTTTCATATCCATGTTTTGCGAAACAGGCCAGAGCCGCGTTGCGTATGGTATCCTGCTTTTCATTTGATAGAGCAAGAAATTTTTCCATGGTAGCACCCCTTTCTAAATAACCGTTTCGGTCATCAACGAACAGTATAGCGCAAATAACCGAAACGGTCAATGCTTATTTGTACCATTATGAGGGAACGCACTCTTGGCAAGCAGGGCAAGGGAAGGCTCCCTCTCGGGTATGTCCGGCATACCACTTATCCACATTTCGACATACCAAAAGGCACCCTCTGGGATCTGTATCTCTACTGATCTCTTCGGATGCCCTTTCTTGTTCAGTACGCTCGTTAATTATCGTATGGACTTAGGCTC
>JAFOKO010000077.1 GCA_017419715.1 Oscillospiraceae bacterium
CAACAGGGTCTTCCATCTTTTGGTACTTTTTCCCCGTCTCTATCCGGGGACATACCTAAAGTCTGCGTGTCCATTTTCATGGGTACAGTTTACTCCCCCCGTCTCCTATTGCCTATTTCCGATTGCCTGGCGCGAATCACAAATCCCTCCTGCTCGCATAGGATAATGCGAACAGGAGGGATGTTCTATGAACGGTTTTATCAAGGTGCAGACTGTCACCTCCCGGGCGGAGATCCCGGTTGCCGGGGCCACGGTCACGGTCTCGACGCTCCGGCCCGGGCAGGGACAGGTGCTGTTGAGCGTACAGCGGACAGATGAGAGCGGCATGACAGCCCTGGTGGCGGTGCCGACCCCGGATCTGGCGAACTCTTTGACGCCGAACCAGCCCCAGGGCTGGACCGATGTGCGGGTCGGGGCGTCCCACCCAAATTATGACGGCGTCGTTGTCCGGGATGTGCAGATCTTCCCCGGGGTCACCACCCTGCAGGAGTTGATCCTTGTTCCCCGGGGCGGCATGCCAACGGACCTGGGGGAGACTGAGGACATTACCGTGCCGCCCCAGGACCTTTGAGGAGGGAACAAGATGGCGCCGCTTTTGCCCTATATTCCGTCCTTTATCACGGTCCACCTGGGTCCGCCCAATTCCAACGCGGAAAATGTCACGGTATCGTTTCGAGACTATGTGAAAAATGTGGCCTCCAGCGAGGTTTATCCAACCTGGAATGAAAACGCCCTGCGGGCCAACATTCTGGCGATCACCTCCTTTGCCCTGAACCGGGTCTACACAGAATTCTACCGGGTCCGGGGCTACCCCTTTGACATTACCTCCTCCACCGCCTATGACCAGCAGTTCTACCAGGGCCGAAACTACTTTGCCAACATATCCCGGCTCGTGGACAGTCTTTTTGACGATTACATTCGGCGCGTGGGCTTCATCGAGCCGCTCGCGGCAAAATTCTGCAACGGAACCACAGCCATTTGCGAAGGCATGTCCCAGTGGGGCTCCCAAAATCTGGCGGCCCAGGGCTACGGATGGCTGCAAATCCTGCGCAACTACTACGGCCGCGATATTGAAATTGTCACAGACGCCCAAAAGGCGGATTATTCTGAGTCCTACCCCGGCACGGCCCTGCGCGTGGGGAGCCGGGGCAGGAGCGTGGCCCTGGTCCAGACGGCCCTGAACCGCATTTCCCAGAATTTCCCGGCCATTCCCAAGCTGAGCGTAGACGGCATCTACGGCTCCGCCACCGAGCGGTCGGTGCGGGTTTTCCAGCAGGCCTTTGGTCTGGTGGACGACGGCATCGTGGGCCGCCAGACCTGGTACGCGGTGGAGCGGGTCTATACCGGGGTCCTGCGTCTGTCGGAGCTGCGCTCCCAGGGGCTGCGCTACGAGGACCTGGGCTGGGAGTTCCCGGAGCCTCTGCGGGTGGGAGACCGTGGCGACAAGGTGGGCCAGCTTCAATATATGCTGGCTGTAGTCGGACAATTCGTCCAGGAGGTCCCCGTTATCTCGGTGGACGGGGTCTTCGGACCCTTGACCCGGGACGCGGTGCTTGCCTTCCAGCGCTACGAGGGCTTCCCCGTCACCGGAGAGGCCGACGACCGCACCTGGGACGCCCTGTATGAGCTCTATTCCGGCATCGACAACCGGGTGCTGGAAAATCGTGCGGCCTTTCCCCAGTTCGATACCTCGGACACCACCGTGGTCAACGCCCGGCAGCGCCTGGCGACGCTGGGCTATACGGGCTCCAACCTCCAGGAGGCCCTGCGGGCCTTCCAGCGGGCCAACGGCCTGGCTGTCACCGGCCGCCTGAACGACGCCACCGCCAGCGCCATCACCCGCCAGTACCAGGCCCGGGGCTACAGCACTTCCACCCGCATGACCCAGTACCCCGGCACAGAGCTCTCCGTCGGCAGCCGGGACAGCAGGTAGAAGGAAGGATGAAGTATGCTTCGCATATGAAGTACGCTTTGCGTATGAAGTATGGCTTCGCCATATTGCCGTAGGCAATACTTCATATGCCGTTAGGCATACTTTGTGTCATGCAGAAAGGAGTGTTACGCGATGGACCCAAACAACGACGCCCGCTTTCTTGGGCGCTCTGTGACCAGCCTGCAGACTATGCTCCGGGTGATCGCCCTGCAGGACGAGAGCTGCCCCATGGTGAACCCGGATGGGATCTACGGGGAGCAGACGGCCAAGGCTGTGGCTGTGCAGCAGAAGCGGGCAGGGCTGCCCCAGACGGGGATCACGGACTACGCGACCTGGCAGGCCATTTGCGCGGCATACCAGTCCGCCATTGTGGAGATCGAGCCCGCTGCGCCGCTGGATGTGGTAATGAACCCCAACCAGGTGATTCTCGAGGGCAGCAATAACCTGCATGTACTGCTGATCCAGGCCATGCTGCAAACCTTGCATGAGGTTTATGCGAACATAGATGCCTGCGCCTTGACCGGGAGCTGCGACGAGCAGACCGTCTGCGCCATCAAGAGCCTGCAGCACTGCTGTGGCATGACGGAATCCGGCATTCTGGACAAACGCCTCTGGCAGCTGTTGACCGGGCTCTACCACCAGGCCATCGGCGACGGCGACCGAAACACCCACTGTGCCGGATAATCCTTGACAGGACAGGCGGGCTGTGGCATAATAGAGAAAAATTCAGAAATCAAAACTGGAGAAATACGATGAACAAGATGTTGCCAAGGCCGCGGTTTTGGACCGAGGCCGCCAAGCAGAATATAAGACGCCGCGGCCCGCTGAGAGAACTGTTGACTTATTTTCTGCTGATCTTCCTGGCCTATGTGTTCCAGGCGCTGGTCATTTCCATTCCGGTGACCGGATGGATGATGGAGACCCAGAGCGATGCGATGCTGGAAGCGCTGAATGACGGACAGTCGGTCCAGGGGGTGATCCTCAGCGCGATGGAGGAAATGCCGGATTGGGTGAGCGTGGTGTCGCTGCTGGGCGGCGCGGGCATGGGCATTGCCGCAATCTTCTATTGTCTGAAATTCCAGAAGCGGACGCTGTCCTCCATGGGCCTGGGCAAACAGGGCTTGGTGGCGGATAGTCTGCTGGGCTTGGTCCTGGGGACTGCCCTGGTGGCGGCGGTGGTGGCCCTGGGGGTCACCGTGGGAGGATTTCGTTTGGTGTTCCCGGCAGGGTCTCCCGAAAAGTTGGGCCTTTTGTTGCTGGCGTTCCTGGGCTGTCTGCTCTACGGAGCCTCGCTGGAGCTGCTTACCCGGGGCTACTTTGCCCCCACCATCGGCGCCTATACCCCGGTAGCCCTGGCTCTGGTCGTTTCCACCTTCGTCTCCGCGATGATGCAAGCAGGCGGCACCCTGTTCTCCCTGCCCATGGCAAACCACCTGCTTTTGGGCGCCTTCTTGGGCATCTGGGTGATAAAGCGGGGCAATCTCTGGGGCGCTTGCGCCATTCACTCCGCCTGGCTGTTTGCGGAGAACTTCCTGTTTGACATTGCCCCGGCCGGGGAGCACGGCGGGATCCGTCTGCTGGAGGTGGACGCCGACCCCTTCCGCACCGCGCTCAGCGGCGGCCTGTACGGAATCTCCAACAGCATTTGCACCACGATCATTCTCCTGCTTGCCGTGGGGGCCGCGCTGGCCTTACGGGCCAAGGACCCGGCCCCGGAGGAGCCGGAGGACGCTTTCGACGAGGAACAACATTCAAACTTTCTGTAAATTCTGCTCCGAAGCTCTTCCATTTTGCGAATTGTCTGATATAATGCAAACAGTAGCAAACCCACCGAACGATTGAAAGGAGAACAAACGAATGGCACTGAACGAGAGTTTGGAAGCCCTGAAGGGTTTTGTCGCCGAGGCGGCACAGGCTGCCGCCCGCGTGACCAAGAGCGCGGCCGCAGTCACCAAGTCCAACATCAGTATCCTCACCGAGCAGGATAAGCAGAAGAAGGCCTACATGGAGCTGGGCAAGCTCTACTACCGGGACTACATCACCGGAGAGGACCCGGATGACGCCGAGTATTTGCCGCTCTGCGAGGCCATTACAGAGGCCACCAAGAACATCGAAGCTCTGCGGAGTGAGCTGGAGGACGCCAAGGCTTCCTTTGCCAAGCCCGCCAAGGAGGACGCCGAGGCAACAGCCGAAGAGCCCATGAACTTCGAAGAAGAGCTGGAGAACCTGCACAAAGAGCTCGATGAGCTGGGCGAGAACCTGTCCAAGCTCGAGGGCGTAGAGGCCGAGGCCGAAGAGAAGCTGGAAGATGTAGAGAAGGCTGTGGACACGGTCTTTGAGGTCGTGGACGACAATCCCTGCAATGCCTGCCAGACCCCCGAGGCCTGCGAGGGCTGCGAGAGCAAGCCCGAGGAGCCCAAAGAATAATCGAAGCAAACGAAAACGCCTGCGGAGCGATCCGCAGGCGTTTTGCTTGTCTTTACGGCTCCTCGCTGCCGTCGCCGAAGCGCTCCATCAGGGATTGCTCCCAGGCGGCCCGGGCGGTGGCGAAGTCCATGCCGAAGGCTTCCTCAAAGCTGCAGGCTCCGAAGCAGTAGGCCACCAACTTGGCATCGCCATACTGCCCGGCGAGATAGTTCAGCAGGGACATAGACTCCATCAGGCTCAGTTGGTTTTCTTCCTTGGAGGCATCCAAGACGGGGTTCGATTCGAACATCCTGCCGGTTTCATCGGTGTTGCCGCCCCAATCTCTGCCGAAGACCAAATTGCACCAGGAGATGACGTCATTCAGCAGGATTCGGTCATTCACGCTCCGCAGATATCCGGTGCCGCCGGCCCGCTGATAGTACGGGTAGTAAAAGATGTCCACACCGTCCGGATTCAATTCCGGATAATCCAAAAATGTGGGGCAGTAGGGATTTCTGCAGTAGTCCGCCCAGGCTCCAAAGGCGTCAACGCGCCATTCTTTGGTATTCCAATCCGGGTTCAGGCCAATGGCGTAAAGGTTGCCGACCCAATGGAACGCGCCGTTCAGATTGAGACTGATCGTATAAGAGCTGTAGATGTTGATGCTCCCAAAGGAAGTCAGAGTCAGCTTGACACGCTTTTGCGTTTGGGCAAGCACATCCTCGTTGGGGGCGTTGTCAGCCACATACTGCCGGATCGTGGCCAGGCTCTTGTCCACCTCGTCCAGATAGCCGGGCAGATAGGAGACGGGATCCTCAATGGGGCTGTCACTGCTCCAAAGAATGGTGGGCAGGATCCGGAACTCGAAGTCGTCGTCCTCCACGATCATATCCGCGGCCTCCGGCAGGCGGGAGAGGTCGATGTGGTCGTAGTTGCCGGTGCCGACGACGCGCAGGGTCTTGGTATCCTCTTCAAAGCTCACGACGGGGAGATCGGCGTCCGGGAGCGGCTCCTCGCTGCCGTCGCCGAAGCGCTCCATCAGGGATTGCTCCCAGGCGGCGCGGGCGGTGGCGTAGTCCATGCCGAAGGCTTCCTCAAAGCTGCAGGTCTCGAAGCAGAAGGCGGCGACTTTATCGTGGCCGTATTGCTCGGCCAGATAGTTGAGCAGAGACTCTGCCTCGACGAGGCACAGGTCGTTGCCCTCCAGATCGGGGTCACCGTCGAAGTCGGACCACTCTTTGATCGGGCAGCGCTCGGCAGTTGTGCCTGCCCAATCCTTGCCGTTGATCAGATTGTACCAGGCGTTGACGTCAAGCAGCAGAGCTTGATTGTTCAGATCCGTGGGATCCTCGGTGCCGCCCAGCCGGAAGTAGTCTTTGAAATAGAAGTAGTCGCATGTTCTTTCTTCTTCAAAGGTAATGCCCCAATACAGGGAGTTATAGGGATCCAGGCGGAAGGAGACCCAGTAGACGTAGCCCAGCTGATACCAGCTGACGCACTTCGGGTTCAACAGAGCGTTCATGTAGAATTGGCCATGGCGCTTGTACGCGTTTCCCAGAGTCAGGGTGATGTCCTCGGCGTTATTGCTGTAGCCGTTGTATCTCGAGGTCTTCAGCCATATAATCACCGGCTTGCGGGTCTGCGCGGCGATCTCCTCATTGGGTGCGACGTCGGCGATATAGTTTCCGATCATGTCAATACTCCGATCCACCCGATTCAGGTAGCCCGGCAGATAATCGGCGAGCTCGTCGCCGATCAGGTTCCCGAGGACGGGAACGTAGGCGCTGAGCTGGAAGCGGTCGTCCTCTACCTCCAGGTTCAGAGCGTCGTCCAGGTAGGGGCTCAGATCCAGACGGTCATAGCCCGTGGTGCCGCTGATCCGAATGGTGCGGCTGTCCGCGTCATAGGAGACCTGGGGCAGCTCGGCGGGGTCGATCGGCTCCGTGACCTGGGCGGTCTTTTCGGGGGCTGTCTGCGTTTCCTCCACCTGACCGGAGTCTGCGGGCAGGGAAGGTGATTTCCGATCTATCAGCTTGGAGGCGGCCAGGCCGATCCCGCCCAGCATGCCGAGCACGAGCACGGCCGCGATCACGCCCTTCCAGCGCATCTGCCTGACGGGAATGGCTTTCACCTGGGGAGCAGTAATGGTATCGGCGCAGGGCAGATGATTGAGCACCTCCCGCGCCACGGGGGCGGACGAAGCACGCGCAATGCGGTCGTCCAGCGCACCGGTCAGACGCATCGCTAATTCTTTATCGGTCATGGTATCCCTCCTCTAATTCCTTGCGCAGGGCAGCTTTGCCCCGGCTGACGAGCTTTTCCGCCTTGCTGACGGTGCAGCCCATGGTTTCCGCGATCTGCTTGGCCGTGAGGCCGCAGACCAGCGCTAATTGTACTGCGGTGCGCTGCTCGTTGGGCAGCTTGTTCAGCGCCGCGTTGACATCCATCTGTCCGTCCGGGTCGCCGACGGGAGCGTGCAGCTCCTCGGCCTCCTCCAACGAGACGATGCGCTCACGCTTTCGTTTGCGGAGCAGATCGAGCGCCCTGTGCTCGGTGAGCACGGCCACGAAGCGCTTGGCCTGCGGGCCGGTAGGCGATTCCAGGCAGTCGTAATGCTTCCAGAGCTTCATGGCTGCGTCGGCCGCTGCGTCCTCCGCAAGGTCGTCGTCTTGGAGAATGTTTCTTGCCAGCCGGAACATCAATGCCCGGTAGGCCGTGTAGGTTTCCTCAAATTGCGTCCTGCGGTCGGAATGTGCGGTCAGCTTGATGGGCGCGCCTTGCTCGGCAAGGCTGCTGTATATGATACTCATCTCCAACCTCCTTTCAGGTTGTTCTACTCACTAAAACGCCGGCGCGGCAGAAATCCGGACAAAAACTCCGGCGATTTTTGCAAATTTTCGCAAAAAACGCCGGAGATGCAATTT
This sequence comes from Oscillospiraceae bacterium, assembly GCA_017419715.1. Taxonomy (GTDB): domain Bacteria; phylum Bacillota; class Clostridia; order Oscillospirales; family Oscillospiraceae; genus JAFRPC01. The sequence continues at coordinate 7,264 of JAFOKO010000077.1, forward strand.
GCCCGTGTGTTATTCCTTATTTTGGTTGACCATCATGTTGCTTCCATCCGGGTTCTTATAGAGCCGGATGTAGAGCATCACGCCCACGGCGACCACGAAGCTGAGGCCCGCCAGGAGCTGGCTCACCCGGATATCGGTACTGCCGATGTAAAGGGAATCGGTGCGCAGCCCCTCGATCCAGACGCGGCCCAGCCCATACCAGGCGGCGTACTGCAGGAAGGTCTGCCCGTCGTACTTCCGCTTCTTGGACAGGAAGTGCAGCAGCACCAGCCCGATCAGATTCCAGACGGACTCATAGAGGAAGGTGGGGTGCCAATAGCGCACGACACCGCCCGTTTCTTCGATCCCCATGCGGAGGAAGAAGTCGTTGAAGATCTCCGCGCCGTGGGCCTCGCGGTTGAAGAAGTTGCCCCAGCGGCCGATGGACTGGCCGATCAGCAGACCCAGAGCCATGATGTCCAGATAGGGGCTGAGCTTTTGCTTTTTTAGCTTGGAGAACAGCACCAGCCCCAAAATCGCGCCGATGACGCCGCCGTAGATGGCGATGCCGCCCTGCCAGATGTAGAGGGCGGAGATGGGGTTATCCTTGTAATACTCCCAGCGGAAGGCCACATAATAGATCCTGGCGCAAACGATCGCCATAGGTACGGCGAAGAGAATCGCGTCCGTCACCAGGTCGAAGCTGGTGCCGAATTCCTTGACGCGCAGGCGCGCATAGAAAATAGCCAGCAAAAAGCCGATTGCAATGATCAAGCCGTAAAAATAGATCTCCTTGCCAAAGACGGAAAAGGGAAGGGTGCGGGGCGGGTTGAGCCCGTCGATCCCAAGCCCCGGGAAGGAAATCGTTCCGGCGTCCAAAAGCATGAAACCGCCTCCTTTTCAAATTGCACTGTATTATACCACATCTTCCCGGGAAAAGCTATCAAAAAGCTGGAATTTTCCATGTTTTTCGCGTACTTGACAGAATTTCTGAAAAAGTGTATAATAACGAGAATCAAAAAAGCAAAAACAGAACGGAGCAAAACGATGAAAAAAATTCTGAAGCTTGTGATCCCCATCTTGGTGATCCTTGCCCTGCTGGTGACCGGATACTGGTTCTTCTTCCGGTACCGGAAGGACCTCACTGCAGACCTTCTCCGGGAGTTTGCGGATTCACGATCCAATTCCGGCCATTACAGCATGGCGATCCGCTGCTACAATTGGGCCGACAGTCTGGCGACCGGGAATGCCGATACGGCGATGAAGCTGGCAGAGGCCTACCACAAGAGCGGCAACTATACCAAGACCGAATATGTTCTGATGCATGCGAGCTATGACCATCCGGAGGACCAGAGGCTCTACGAGGCCCTGTCCAGAATCTATGTGGAGCAGGACAAGCTCCTGGACGCCCAGCAACTGCTGGACGGCATCCCCAATGAGCAGGCCAGGGAAGCACTTGCAGAAAAGCGGCCTGCCGCGCCGGTCCTGAGCCCGGCTGCAGATTATTACAGCGAGTATATCTCCATCGAGCTGCAGCAGCCGGATGCAGACGCTACCTGCTACTTGAGCCTGGATGGCGGCTATCCCTCCAAGGAGGCGGACGCCTATGCCGGCCCTGTGGCGCTCAACGGCGGCCAGACCCAGGTCCTTGCCGTGGCGGTGAACGAGGCGGGCCTGGTTAGCTCCTTGACGCGGGGAGACTACACCATCGCCGGTGTGGTGGAGGATGTGGAGTTTCACGACGAAGCTCTGCTTGCCTACACCCAGGAGCTGCTGCACCGGGGCAACCGCACCATCCGGACCGACGATCTCTGGGGCATTCCCGAACTGCAGCTGCCGGAGGGGATCCAGAATACGACGGACCTTGTCTACTTCACCGGCGTTGAGAAGCTGGTGGGCAAGGACCTTGGCGAACTGGACTACAGTTTCCTGTCTTCCATGCCGAAGCTGAACGATCTGGAGCTGGACGGTTGCATCATGACCCAACAGACGCTGCAGCAGATCGCCGCCTGTTCTTCTCTGGATACCCTGATCCTGACCAACTGCAATTTGACCAATGTTTCCGCGCTGGCGGACATGCAGAACCTCCGCGTGCTGGATCTGGCGAATAACTCCATCAATGCGCTGGATGCTTTGACGGGCGGCGGCCTGGAGCATTTGGAGGAATTCTATCTGGGCCACAATGCCTTGACAGGTCTTCCGGTGCTTCGCGGCTTCCCGGCACTGAAAACGCTGGATCTGTCCTATAACGCCTTGACCTATACCGGCGGCATCTCGGCCTGCACCAGCCTGGAGCGGCTGGATCTCTCCCACAACCGCATGAGCTCTGTGACGGCCCTGAGCGCGCTCACCGAGCTGATCTGGTTCGATGGGTCCAACAACGAAGTGAGCGATGTCTCTATGATGTCGCCCTGCACCAAGCTGGAGAGCTTCCTGATGACGGACAATCAGCTTCAGAATATCGATTTCCTCTCCGAATGCGCCGGGATCCGAGAGGTCAATATCGACAACAACGATGTGATCAAGGTCCCGGCTTTCCAGAAGGACTGCCCGCTGGTTTCCTTCAGCGCCGCCCACAATTATCTGGAGGATCTGAGCGGCCTGGCCGGTCTGCAGAGCCTCACCATGGTCAACGCGGATTACAACAACATTGGAGATATTTCCGTCCTGGTGGACTGCCCCGCTCTGGTCCAGGTGAATGTTTACCATACCAATGTCCACAGCGGCGGCGCGCTGGTCGAAAAGGGCGTGGTGGTCAACTTCACGCCGGAATTCTAAGCAATCCAAAACCCGCCGAAAGGCGGGTTTTGTTTGCACAGCGATGAAATTATTCAAACAAAGCGCTTGCAACTGAGCTGGCAAGACAGTATAATAATAATCATCCTATTCAAAAACAATGGAAAAGAGGAAAAATCATGAAGCGTTTCTTTGCGGTACTCCTAACTGTGGCCCTGCTCTGTGCCTGCTTTGCGGGCTGTGCCAAAGAGGAGGCGCAAGCGACCGGTTCCGCCCCCGAGGCAACGCAAAAGAGCATCTCCGGTGAGATCATGGTCTTCGCCGCCGCCTCCATGACCGAAACCCTGACCGAGCTGGGCGCCCGCTTCGAGGCGGACCATCCCGGTGTCAAAGTGAGCTTCAACTTCGCCTCTTCCGGCAAGCTGATGGACCAGATCCTGGCCGGAGCTGATTGCGATCTGTTTATCTCCGCCGCACCCAAGCAGATGAATACCCTCGACGCCTCCCAGGACGCGGAGAAGAACCCCGACAAAAACGACTTCATCGACTCTGCCACCCGCCTCGATCTGCTGGAAAACAAGGTCGCCCTGGCCGTCCCCGACGGGAACCCCAAGGGCATCGAATCCTATGAAGATCTGGTCCAGGGCCTGCAGGCGGGAACGATCCTGCTGGCTATGGGCGGCGAAGGCGTGCCCGTGGGCCAGTATACCCAGAAGATCTTCGCGCATTTCGGGCTGGATGAAGCGGCCCTGGCCTCGGCGGGCGTCTTGACCTACGGCGAGGATGTCAAGGCGGTCACCACCCAGGTCTCCGAGAAGCTGGTGGATTGCGGCATCATCTATCAGACCGACGCCTGCTCCGCCAAGCTGAGCGTGGTGGACACTGCCACCGAGGCCATGTGCGGCCGGGTGGTCTATCCCGCCGCCGTGCTCAAGCATGCCAAGAACGCCGAAGCGGCCAGGGTTTTCCTGGATTATTTGCAGACGGCCGAGGCTGGCGCGGTCTTCGAGACGGTTGGCTTCACGCCGCTGTGCGGCCACTGAGATGGATCTGTTTCCCCTCTGGAACTCCCTGCGGATCGCCGCGCTGTCCGCGCTTTTGGTATTCTTTCTGGGCGTCGCGGCGGCCTACTATGCCGCCCGCGCACCGCGCCTGCTGAAAGGGATCCTGGATGTGGTGTTGACGCTGCCGCTGGTCCTGCCGCCCACGGTGGTGGGCTATCTGCTGATCCTGCTCTTGGGGCCGAACCACGCCCTTGGCGCACTGGTGTTGCGCCTGTTTGCGACCAAGCTGCTTATGCGCTGGTGGTCCGCCATCTTTGCGGTGTCTGTGGTGATCTTTCCGCTGATGTACCGCACGGCCCGGGGCGCCTTTGAGGGCTTTGATGAGGACTTGGCCGCTGCAGGGCGTACCCTGGGCCTGTCCGATTTTTATGTCTTCTGGCGCATCCGCCTGCCCGCCTGCCGCCAGGGCATCCTGGCGGGGGTGGTTTTAAGCTTCGCCCGAGCCCTGGGCGAGTACGGAGCCACTTCCATGATCGTTGGCTTCATCCCCGGCAAGACGGCCACTGTGGCGACCCAGGTGGCCTTTCTCTGGCAAAACCAGGGCAACACCGAGGCGGGCAAGCGGGCCCTGCTGTTCTGGATCGGCATCAATGTGGCGATCTCCGCCGCCGTATTGGTGACAGTGAATCTTCTGGAACGCGGAGAACGGCGGAAAGTGGAAAGATAGAAACGATGCGAAAGGAGGCCGCTATGGCGCTGTCCGTAGACCTGGAAAAGCAGCTTGGGCAGTTTTTCCTGAGTGTGCAGTTTGAAACCGAAAGCGGTCTGCTTGCGTTGCTTGGCGCTTCCGGAAGCGGGAAGAGCCTGACGCTTCGCTGCATCGCGGGCCTGCTGAGGCCGGACCGTGGCCGGATCGTGCTGAACGGCCGCGTGCTCTTTGACAGCGCTGCCGGGATCGACCTGCCGCCCCAGCAGCGGCGGGTGGGCTACCTCTTCCAGAATTGCGCCCTGATCCCCCACATGAGCGTTCTGGAGAATGTCATGCTGGGCTATCACGGAAAACCCAAGACAGAGCGGAAGCAATTGGCCCTGGCCCAGCTGAGCCGCTTCCATCTGCAAGCGCGGGCCGACGCCCGCCCGGCCACCCTCTCCGGCGGCGAGCGCCAGCGGGTGGCCCTGGCCCGCACCCTGGCCGCCGCACCCGAGGCTCTGCTGCTGGACGAGCCCTTCTCCGCCCTGGACGACTATCTGAAATGGGAGCTGGAGCTGGAGCTGGCCCACACGCTCGAGGACTACGGCGGGGACGCTGTTCTGGTCTCTCACAGCCGGGATGAGGTCTGCCGCCTGGCCAAGGAAGTCTGTGTGCTGAGCTGTGGACGCTCCGAGCCGCTTCAAACCGTGCCAGAGCTGATGACTGCCCCCGGGACCCTTGGGGCAGCTTTGATCTCCGGCTGCAAAAATCTCTCTCCCGTTACTGTCCAGGCGGACGGCAAGCTGCATTGTGAGCATTGGGCATGGACGCTTCCGGCCTGTCCTGTTCCGGATGGCTTGACCCATGTGGGCATCCGGGCGCACAGCCTCCGCCTGGGCCCCGGCCCGATCCAGCTGCCGTGCACGGTGGATCGCATCATCGACAATGTGTTTTCCTATATTTTGATGCTGCAGACGCCGGGCCAGGGCCAACTTCGCATGGAGTTTGACAAGGCGCAGCCCGTCCCGCCCGCTGGCGCGGCGCTCAGCGTGCATGTCCCGGCGGAAGAGATCCTGCTTCTAACAACGAAGGAATGAATGATCCATGAAAGACGCCTTTGGAAGAACGATCGACTACCTTCGCCTGTCCTTAACGGAGCGCTGCAACCTGCATTGCGTCTACTGCATGCCGTCGGCGGGCGGCTGCAGCTCCACCCGGGCGGTGTGCACGCTGGAGGAGCTGGTGGAGTTGGCTGCCGCCTGTGTGGCGCTGGGGGTAAAAAAGATCCGCCTCACCGGCGGAGAACCCCTGCTCCGGGGAGACATTCTTGCCCTGGTGGAGCGGCTGAGCACCCTTCACAAAGATGGCCTGGAGGAGCTGTGTATGACCACGAACGGCAAGCTGCTGGCGGAGTATGCCGCCCCGCTGCAGGCCGCGGGCCTCGACCGGCTGAATATCAGCCTGGATACGCTCCGCGAAGACCGCTTTCGAAGCTTGAACCAGGGGGGAGTCCTGTCCCGCGTGCTGGATGGGATCGCCGCCGCCGAAGCGGCGGGCTTTGCGCGGCTCAGCCTCAACACGGTGCTGATGAAGGGCTTCAACGACGATGAGATCCCGGAGCTTGCCATGCTGGCGCACGGAAAACCGTGGACCGTGCGCTTCATCGAGCTGATGCCCATTGGCCCCGCCGCCGCGATGCGGGAGGCCTATTTGCCTGCAACGCGGGTCCTGGAGCTGGTTCCGGAGCTGCAGCTCATGCAGGATGCGCACGCGGGCGTCGCCCGGCTCTATACCGCGCCGGGCTGGGTGGGGGCGGTGGGCCTGATCAGCCCAATGAGCTGTGATTTTTGCGGTCAATGCAGTCGCATTCGCATCACCGCCGACGGCAGGCTCAAGCTCTGCCTGCACGCCGCCGAGGAGATCCCGTTGCGCGGCCTGCACGGAGCGGCCTTGCAGCAGGCCATACAGGCCGCCGTTCAGCGCAAGCCCGCCCGGCACCAACTTGCGGAGTTCCAACCCAGCCAAAGCATTCGCCCCATGAATGAAATCGGCGGCTGAAGTGTGCTTCGCATAGAAAGTATGGCTTCGCCATATTTTGATTGCCTGCAGCGTTTCTCAAGACGCTTCCTCTCACATTCAAGTATGCGCGGAGCGCATACTTCCTATCGCCTTACGGCGATACTTCATTTCTTTACGCAGTCGGAGGTTCCCATGGATTTTACCCACTTGAATCCCGCGGGGCGGGCCGTCATGGTGGATGTGACGGAGAAGCTGCCCACCCATCGTCGCGCCGTTGCGGAGGGCTTTGTGCGCTGCACGCCGGAGACGATCGCCGCGATCCGAGGCGGCGGCGTGAAAAAAGGCGATGTTTTGGCCGTCGCCCAGATCGCGGGCATCCAGGCCGCCAAGCGGTGCTGGGAGCTGATCCCCCTCTGCCACCCGCTGGCCTTGACCGGCGTGGATCTGGATTTTGAACTGCTGGAAGCTGCCGTGCGCATCACGGCCACAGTACGCTGCACCGGCCCCACGGGGGTCGAGATGGAGGCTCTGAGCGCCGTATCCGCCGCCGCGTTGACCGTCTACGACATGTGCAAGGCCCTGCAAAAGGATATGGAGATCACCGGCATTCGTCTGCTGGAAAAGACCGGCGGCAAGAGCGGAACATACCGCTCCGTAGGGGCGGTCATTGGCCGCCCGCAAAACGAAGAGGCTTTCGCAACGGCAGGAACCGTCCTTGCCGTCTGCGTATCGGAGCAGAAGGGCGTCCAAAAGCACCCGGTGGAGCTGCTGGAGCTCCGCGTCGGCCACGGCATCCTGGGCGACGCCCATGCCGGAAACTGGCATCGGCAGGTCAGCCTGCTGGCGGAGGAATCCGTGGACAGCATGCGGGGCCTGGGTTTTGACTTGCCGCCCGGGGCCTTTGCGGAGAATATTTTGACCCGGGGCCTCGTTCTGAAGACGCTGCCGGTCGGTACCGTGTTGCGCATCGGCACGGCCCTGCTGGCCGTGACCCAGATCGGCAAGGAATGCCACAACGACTGCACCATCAAACAGAAGACCGGGCGCTGTGTCATGCCCACGGACGGCATCTTTGCCGTCGTCCTGCAAGATGGCGTGGTGCGCGCCAGCGACACAATTACAATTGACAATTGACAGGTGACAGTTGACAATTAGAGGTATCCCTTCTGGATTTTTATATCGTTCAAATGGCAATTTGAACGATTCCTTCAATCAATTGTCAATTTTCAATTGTCACCTGTCAATTCCTGCAAGGAGGGCTTCCCAATGAAAATGATCCCCACCGTTCAGGCCGTCGGCCATGTGCTCTGCCACGACTTGACCCAGATCATTCCCGGCGAATTCAAGGGCGCGCGCTTCCGCAAGGGGCATATCGTCACCGAAGAAGATATTCCCGTCCTGCTCTCCATGGGCAAGGAACACCTCTATGTCTGGGAGCTGGAACCGGGGATGCTCCATGAAAATGACGCGGCGGCCCGCTTGGTACGCCTCTGCAAGGGGCCGGGGATGGCGGAAAGCGAGGTCCGGGAGGGCAAGATCGAGCTCCGGGCGGAACATGACGGCCTCTTCTGCGTGGATACCGCCCGCCTCAACGCCGTCAATGCCATCGACGAGCTGATGATCGCCACCCGGCGCGGCAACACCGCCGTCCGGGCCGGGGACAAGCTATGCGGGACCCGGGTGATCCCCCTGGTGATCCGGGAGGAGAAGCTTCGAGCCGCCGAGACCGCGGCAGGGGAGAAGCCTCTGCTCGAGCTGCTGCCCTACAAGCTGAAAACCGCCGCCGTGGTCACCACCGGCGCGGAGCTGTCTGGCGGCTTGATCCAGGACAAATTCACCCCGATCCTGCTTGAAAAGCTCAAGGCATACGGGATCGAAGTGATCCACCAAAGCCTGCCCGGAGACGAGCCTGCCGCTGTTCTGGCGGCCATTCATGCCGCCCGGGCCGTGCAGCCCGACTTGATTCTCTGCACCGGCGGCATGAGCGTGGACCCGGACGACAACACCCCCGGTGCCATCAAGGCCAGCGGGGCGCGGATCGTCACCTACGGCGCGCCCGTTCTGCCCGGGGCCATGCTGCTGCTGGGCTATTACGACGACGGCACCCCCATCCTGGGCCTGCCCGGTTGCGTCATGTACGCCAAGGCGACCGTGTTTGACAGAATTCTGCCCCGCCTCGCCGCCGGGGTAGCGTTGACCAAGGCCGACTTCGTGGCCCTGGGAGAGGGCGGCCTCTGCCTGGGCTGTGACGAATGCAGATACCCCGTTTGTCCGTTTGGAGGATAAGAAAAAAATCGTCCGTGCCTTGACACGGACGATTTTTTATCGAAATTCTTACAGCTTCTTGGCCAGACGCTCGCGGATGGCGCCGATGAACTCCTCGGAGGTCACGGCAGCGGGCTTGGGCTCCATCAGAGCAGCCAGGTCGCCGGTCATAACGCCGTCGGCGATGGTCTGCATGGTGGCTTCTTCCAGAGCGGTGCCGAAATGCTCCAGCTCCTTGTTGCCGTCCAGTTCGCCGCGCTTCTTCAGAGCGCCGGACCAGGCAAAGATGGTAGCCACGGGGTTGGTGGAGGTCTTCTCACCCTTCAGGTGCTTGTAGTAGTGACGGGTAACGGTGCCGTGGGCAGCCTCGAACTCGTAGTTGCCATCAGCAGAAACGAGGACGGAGGTCATCATCGCCAGAGAACCGAAGGCGGTGGAGATCATGTCGGACATGACATCGCCGTCGTAGTTCTTCAGAGCCCAGATCATGCCGCCGTGGGAGCGGACCACACGGGCAACAGCATCGTCGATCAGGGTGTAGAAGTATTCCAGACCGGCAGCCTCGAAGCGAGCCTTATACTCGTTGTCGTACAGGCGCTGGAAGGTCTCCTTGAACTGGCCGTCGTACTTCTTCATGATGGTGTCCTTGGTGGAGAACCAGAGGTCCTTCTTCTCGGACAGAGCATACTCGAAGCAGGAACGAGCGAAGCTCTCAATGGAGGTATCCTTGTTGTATGCACCCTGCAGAACGCCGGCGCACTCGAAATCATAGATGGTCTCGCGCTGGACGGAGCCGTCGTTGCCGGTGAAGAGCAGTTCAGCCTTGCCGGGGCCGGGAACACGGAACTCGGTGTCCTTGTAGATGTCGCCGTAGCTGTGACGGGCAACAGTGATGGGCTGGGTCCAGCCGGGGATGAAGGTCTTGATGCCGGGGGTGACAATGGGGGTACGGAACACGGTGCCGTCCAGGATGCCACGGATGGTGCCGTTGGGGCTCTTGTACATCTTCTTCAGATTGTACTCCGTCATACGCTGGGCGTTGGGGGTGATGGTAGCGCACTTGACGCCAACATGGTACTTCTTGATGGCGTTGCCGGCTTCCACAGTGACCTTGTCGTCGGTGGCGTCACGGTTTACCAGGCCGAGGTCATAGTACTCCGTGTTCAGCTCCACAAAGGGGGTGATCAGCTGGTCCTTGATCATGGCCCAGAGGATTCTGGTCATTTCGTCGCCGTCCATCTCGACGATGGGGTTCTGCATTTTGATCTTTTCCATCTCAAATACTCCTTGGTCGGGCCAGATCATTTTTTGTAATTGCCCCATGGGCAGAGGCCCGCATTCGAGCCAAGTATAACAAGTTTGTCGCCAAGTTTCAACTGCCAAAAATGACCAATTTTTGACGGCTGAATTTGGGCAGATTCATTAATTCTGTATGGTTATAGAGTTTGTATTCTCCAGCCGCTCCAAAAACAGCGTGACAGCCAGCAGGTCCGCACAGCCGCCGGGGGAGAGGTTCCGCTCGATGAACTGCCGATCCAATGCCGCAATCTCCCGTAGGGACGGCACGCTTCCGTCCGTAATCAGGCCGGAGGCCTGGCATTTTGCCCAGGCGGCGCCTTCCTTTCCACCCCGGTGGAGCAGATTTGTATCCTCCACATTGGCAATCAGGTGCAGTAGGGTCACGGCGGCGGCGTGGTTGCGGTCTAAGCCCTGTGTCAACAGGCGCTTGAACACGGGCAGGGAGATCTCCCGCACAGCGGGCAGGCCGTCGGCCACCTCGCCCCGGATACCCCGGGTGCCGTACTGCCGGAATAACGCTTCGCCTGCGGTGTGCCAATTGGCGTCGGGCAGCTCCGCTTCCAGCGTCTGCCGGGTCATGTCGGCGGCTTCATTAAGAATGGTGTCAACCGACGGAAAGCCCTCCTCAGCGGTCCATCGCCGTCCAATGGCGCCACAGAGCACGCCCAGAGTGAAAATCGCTCCCTTGTGGGTGTTGACGCCGCCCGTGGCGGCCAGCATATCCCGCTCGGCCTGCTTGCCGAGGGGGCGGAGTTGGGCAAAGGTCTGTGCCGGGGACATGGATGCTTCGCCTTGCTCAGAATGACAAATGGGGGACGCGGATCCCGGGACGGGGAACCCGTCCCCTACGGCAGAAGCGGGCCGCATTCCCTCGCGGAAGCAGGCCTCCCAGTATGCTGTCAACGCGGCGGCGGAGGCCTGGAAGGTGGAAAGATCCATGTCCCGATGCGCGCCGTTGTTGGCCCGGTCCACCAGACCAGGCTTCGGCGTCACGGCGACTTCTTCCAGAAGCGCGTTCGTGGCAAGGCCGGAAAGCTTGCGCCGAGCCAACAGGAGGAATGCAAGCTCGAGATTGGTTTTGGTTGCCTGCTGCAGTTCCTGGACCGTATGCAGCCGCCGGGAGGCACAGTCGCGCCCGGGCTTGCCGCAAACGATACAGGAGCGCTCTGCGTCCCGCTCCAGCTTTTTTCCGTCAAGGCCGATCACATCCATGTCGAAGAGACGGCCCATGATGACCGCCTCTTCGATCTCCACGCAAAGGGCCTTGACCTGCTCGGCGGGGGCGTCGATGGCATAATACGCTTCGTCCCCGGTGGGCAGGGAGCGGGTCTTCTCTGCCAGCACGGGGAATCTGTTCTGCACAAAGCCCAGCCGGAGCTGCTCACAGCCCCAGAGAAAGGCCCGGTGCGAGAGCGCCGTGACTTTGACAGGCCCGGCGATGTTCATCGTAAAGGAGATGACCGGAGCCTGGTATTTCCCCAGCAGGGCATTCTGGATGGCCACCCGCTCCTCGCGGGCGATCAATATTTCAGACAGTGTGATTTCTTGTTCTTTCATTGTTCAATAGTGGACCACATCTTGCGCACGCCGGATGGCCGCGACGACGGGGGCGGCTTCGGGGGAGCGGAAGTAGGAGAGGGTCGTTTCGGGGAGCATGTCGGCTGCCGCGTCGAGGCGACCGTCGTGGATGGCCTGACGGACGGCGGAGGCGGAGATGATCTGCCCGTCGGGCAGCGCCTTCCGGGGGAGGATCCGGCATGCAATCCCGTGGGCGGGCAGGGCCTCGGAGAGTACCTCGTTGTAGATGCCGGTCACGACAGAGCGGGGTTCGCTGCCCAGATAGCGGGCCGTGACGCCCAGCGCCTCGGCGATGCGGACAAAGAGGGCGGTGTCCAGGCTGGCCTGGGTGCGCAGGATCTTGTCCTCGGTTTTCAAAAAGTAGCCGGGGAAGGTGGCGGAGGAGATCAGGTATTCCTCCGTCTCGTGGACCACCACATTGGGCAGATCGGCCACGCCGTTTCGCACCAGCTTATGGCGCACGGCGGCGGGAATCGGCCCCGCGTTTTCACTCAGCAGGAAGAGATGCACGGTATCGTTTTCCCGCGCCGCCGTCTCGATCAGATAGCGGTGGCCCAGGGTGAAGGGGTTCGCGTTCATAACGATGGCCGCGCTCCGGCCGGGGCGTTTGGAAGCCTCCAGCTTGCGCAAATAGCCAGGGAAGCCGTCCGCCCGGTTTTCCAGAAAGACCAGAGCGCCCGGCACCTCCGCGATGACCGTGAAGCCCAGATCCTTGAAAAACTTGACACTGCTGGGCTTGGTGTAGACGAAGAGGTGGAAAAAGCCGCGTTCCTGGCGGTTTTCCATCAGGTGGGTGATGACCTCGTTGAGCAGGCCCTCCCCCTGGTGGGCCGGGTCCACGGCAAAACAGCGCAAGGTGGGGCCAAAGGCGGAGCCGGTGGCGATGGGCGCGCCCTCCTCGTCAAAGATGGCACAGCTGTAGTCCAGGTGCTCGTCCAGACTGATGTCCACCCGCTCGAGCAGGGCCTTGAGCTTCGCCATGGTGCGCTTGTCGGAAGCATATACTTGTGAAACGCTCATGAAAACCTCCCAAAAAGTTGAAAGTTGACAGTTGAAAATTGAAAATGCAATCGAATCCTTTCAACTTTCAACTTCCAATTTTCAATTCTCGAAAAATCCCGGCGCCGGGAAACCCGGCGCCGGGCGGGAAATAGGATCAATCCTTGTCGACGGTGTAGGGCTTGATCTTGCGGACCACATCCAGGATGGTGCCGTCGCGGGCTTCCAGGATGGCAACCACCTTGTCTTCCCATTCCAGATCGTCGGGACGGCCCACCAGGGAGTAGGCCTTGTCCTTCAGCTCTTCGATGGTGACATGGGGGATACCCGCGTTGTCCAGGCACTCGATGAGGTCGGGACGCAGGGGGTTGACCGCGATGCCGTAGTCGGTGACCAGAACATCCACACAGTCGCCGGGGGTGGTGACGGTGACGACATGCTCACAGACAGTCGCCATTCTGCCACGAGTCAACGGGGTGACGATGATGCAGCACTTGGAGCCGGCAGCGGTGTCGGGGTGACCGCCGGGAGCGCCGCGGAGGACGCCGTCGGAGCCGGTCAACACATTGACATTGAAGCCGGTGTCGATCTCCAGGGCAGCCAGGACCACGAAGTCCAGCTTGTTGACGAAAGCGCCCTTGTTGGCCGGGTTGGCGTACTGGGAAGCACTCATCTCAAAGTGGTTGGGGGTCTGGTTGATGGAGTTGACGGACTCCAGGTCGAAGTCCTGCACATCGATGACCTTGCCGACCTTGCCCTTCTTCAGCATTTCGACCATGGGGCCGCAAATGCCGCCGATGGCCCAGCCCATCTTGATGCCGCGCTCGTCCATGTATTTTTCCAGGAAGAGGTTGGCTGCCAGAGAGGGGCCGCCCACGCCGGTCTGGAAGGAGAAGCCTTCCTTGAAGTAGGGGGTGGAGGCGATGACCTTTGCCACATTCTCGGCCATCATCAGATCACGGGGATTCTGGCTGATGCGAGCGGCGGCGGAAGCGATCTTCTTGGGGTCGCCGATGCAGTCCACGACGACGACGGCGTCCACATCAATGGCCTCGACGGAGGCGGGGTAGTTGGGGAAGTCCACCAGATCGTCGGTGACGACGATGACATGATCGGCGTACTTGGCGTCGGTCATGGCGTAGCCCAGAGAGCCACAGTTGTGCTTGCCGCCGATGCCGCGGCAGTTGCCCATACAGTCGGAGGTGGGAGCGGCGACGACAGCGATGTCGATGTGGACCTCACCGGCCTCAATGGCGCGGGGACGGCCGCCGTGGGAGCGGATGATGGCGGGGGTCTTCAGCTTGCCGGCGGAAACCACATCGCCGATCCGGTCGCGGATGCCGGAGGTCTGGATGCCGACGACGATGCCTTTTTCGATGTAGTCGGCGATCACATCATGGGCGGAGCCCAGGGAGGTGGCAGCAACGACGATGTCCTTGATGCCCAGCTCCTCGACGGCGGCCTTCACGACCATGTTGGCCACATAGTCGCCGTTGCGGAGGTGATGATGGAAGGAGAAGGTGCAGCCGTCCTTGCAGCCGCACTGCCGAAGGGCGTCGGCGATCGTGGCGACGATCTTGGACTCCTGGGGCTTTTCATAACGGCGGGTCTTGGGGGCAGCCTTTTGCAGGTACTTGCCGTCCATGTAATTCTTGCCCTGATAGACCTCCTTGCCGTTGGTCAGGAGGTAATCGGGAATGTCTCTGCCTACTGCGTTTTTCATACCAGATCCCCCTCATAGAGCCCGCAGGCGCGGGCCAGCTTCAGCGTCCGCTCCGC
>JAFOKO010000078.1 GCA_017419715.1 Oscillospiraceae bacterium
ACCGAGGCAGATAGAAGGGCCAAGCCAAGCGGCTTGGCCCTTGCGTGGCGACCCGGAACAGACTCGAACTGTCGACCTCCAGCGTGACAGGCTGGCGTGCTAACCGACTGCACCACCGGGCCAGGTTATGGTGGAAAGTACAGGGCTCGAACCTGTGACCCCTTGCTTGTAAGGCAAGTGCTCTCCCAGCTGAGCTAACCTTCCGTACTTTCGGCCGCTTTCTCTCAGCGACATAAGCAATTATACACGGGAGATGCCATTTTGTCAAGCACTTTTTTTATTTTTTTAAATTTTTTCAAATCGCGATTTCACAGCGTTCTTCATCACAGTTGGATTTGCTTTGAGGAACCACAAAAGCAGCCTTTTGCAAAAACCTTTGACAAAAAGCAAAAATAACCCTTGATTTTTTTCAAGAATGTGCTATAATAAATCGGCTTATGAATGGAGCGGTCCTCTGGCACTGCCGGCGCCAGCGCGCAGCGGCATTTCCTGTGACATGAACGCCCAATATCAAGGAGGATATCATTATGGATCTCATGAAGGCTCTGACCAGCCAGTACATGAAGGAGGAGTTGCCCGTCGTTCGGGTCGGCGACACCGTTCGTGTGCATGTCAAAATCAAAGAAGGCTCCCGCGAAAGAATCCAGGTTTTCGAGGGTACTGTCGTTGCTAAGAAGCACGGCGGCATCGGAGAGAGCTTCACCGTTCGCCGTCTGAGCTACGGCGTCGGCTGTGAGAAGGTTTTCCCTGTCCACGCTCCCAACATCGTCAAGGTTGAGACTGTTCGCCGCGGCAAGGTCCGTAGAGCGAAGCTCTACTACTTGCGCGATCGTCTGGGCAAGTCTGCCAAGGTCAAGGAGCGCGTGTAAGCCTCACGCCTACCGGGAACTCCGGTGCTGCATGTTATCTCATGCAGCACCGGAGTTCCTTTTTGTGAATTTTCGGTAAATACTTCCCGGGCAGCGGGGCATTCTATTTGACAAATAGCCCGTGCATGGTGTATACTGTAGGTTGGTATTTTGGGTGTTTTTACCCGAATGATCGATCGTCTTTATCCGACCGTCGCGGCACAGCCGCATGGAGGCAGCAATTATGGACCAAGAACAACTCATCAAGCGAAAAAAAGTACCGGATCCCCGGCAGCGGACCCTGAGCGGAAGCATCGTCCACCTGCTCTGGCGGATCATCGCGTCCGTGCTGGCCGTTTGCATCTTTTTTGGGATCGCCGGCGGCGTGGCGGCCACCCGCTTCTATCAGCAGGGTAAGGCCTATATTGTGGACGACATTATTCCCATTGCGCATTATGATCTGAACGGCGTTCGGCTGAACCAGTCTTCCTTCATTCTGGCCAAGAACCCCGAAACCGGAGAATACGAAGAGATCCGGCAGCTTTTCGCCCTGGAGAACCGAATCTGGGTCAAATATGAAGAGATCCCCACCGACATGATCAACGCCACGGTCGCCATTGAAGACAAGCGCTTCTGGGACCACGACGGCGTGGACTGGATGCGCACCCTGGCCGCTTCCGCCAACATGTTCATCGGTGGCTCCACCTACGGCGGCTCCACGCTGACACAGCAGCTCATCAAAAACTTGACCGGAGACCGCGATGTCACGGTACGCCGGAAGCTGATGGAGATTTTTAAGGCGCTGGATTTTGAAAAAAACTATACCAAAGAAGAGATCATTACCTGGTATATGAACACGATCTATCTGGGTGAAGGCGCCTATGGCATCAAGAGCGCGGCGCATGTCTACTTTGGAAAAGAGCTGAACGAGCTGACCACTAAGGAATGCGCCTGCATCATCGGCATTACCAACAATCCCTCCCGCTATGACCCCTATATCTACCCGGAAAACAACGAATACCGCACACAGACGATCCTGCAGCAGATGTTTGAACAGGGCTACATTCCTGATCGGGATACCTATGAGGCGGTATGTGATCAAGTCCTTGAATTCAAGTCCATGTCTGAAGTCGATCAGATCTTCGTTTGCGCGGGATGCGGGCACAAAGATCCCATTGGAAAGTTCAAAGCCAGCGGCGATTACTACAGCTGTCCTCAGTGCGGTTTTCAAAATCAATTTGATGTTGAAAAAGAGGATTACTACTCTTATTTTGAAGACACCGTCATTCGGGATGTAAGCTCGGATCTGGCGGAACTCAAGGGCATCACCTATAGCGCTGCCAACCAGATGGTCACCACCGGCGGCTTCCGGATCTACTCCACCCTGGATCAAACGGCCCAGGCAAAAGTGGACGCGGTCTATCAGGATCTGGAAAATATCCCCAAGACCCAGTCTTCCCAGCAGTTGCAGTCCGCCATCATTGTCATTGACAACGAAAGTGGCGACATCATCGCAATGGCCGGCGGCGTCGGCCCCAAAGAGGGCAATCTGACCTGGAACCGCGCCACTATGAGCACCCTGTCTCCCGGCTCTTCCATCAAACCGCTGTCGGTTTACGGTCCCGCGCTGGACCTGGGGATCATTTCGCCGGTCTCTTCCTATGAAGATTCCGCCTATATGAAGCTGAACGGGCGAGACTGGCCCCAGAACGATGTGCAGCAGTACGGTCTGTACAGCAAGAGCGGCTGGATGATCATTGCAGACGGTCTTGCCCGATCCTTGAACAGTATTTCCATCAAGGTCCTCGCCGATGTCACTCCGGAAGTGAGCTTTCAGTTTGCCAAAGAGCGTTTTGGTCTGAACAGCCTTGTGGAAGCTGAGGAGATCGACGGAACGGATTTCACTGATATGGATCTCGCGCCGCTGGGCATGGGCCAGCTCACCCACGGTCTGACCGTTCGGGAATTGGCTACGGCTTACGCCACTTTCCCCAATGGCGGCATCTACCGGAAGGCAAGGACCTATACGCGTGTGGAAGATGCTGAGGGCAACATTGTGCTGGACAACACCCAGGAATCCCACGAGGCCTTGAGCGCACACGCCGCCTGGTATATGGTCGAAATGCTCCGTTATGCCTGCAACTACGGAACCGGCGCCAGCGCCAAGTTCAACGGCGTCCCCATCGGCGGCAAAACCGGCACTACCTCGAATGACCGCGATCGCTGGTTCTCCGGCATTACGCCAAAATACACCGCCTCCGTCTGGAGCGGATACGACGATCCGGAAGAGATCGAAATGGTCGTGAGTTCCAACCCCTCAGCGCTTATGTGGAAGGCCGTCATGTCCAGTCTGCTGGATGGCATGACGGAAGAAGAGATCGGCGATTTCACCCAACCGGATGACGAACGGTATATCAATGTTCAGGTCTGTAGCGAAACCGGCCTGCTGGCGGGGCCGAAATGCACTGCCCGCACCGTTGGCTTATTCGTCTCCGACATGCCGCGAGAGACTTGTAATTCTCATGTGGAATTTGAAATTGACCTGTGCTACCCCAACGGCACCGGCGGCGCATGCTACTGTGCCAACGAAAATTGCCAGAAATATCACAATCTTGTCACATCCGAAGTATTCAATACTCTTTGCAAGACTGTCCCGGAACTGAACCGCTTCAAGGAAAATGACTTGCAGAAGAAGACGCTCGTCATGCTGAAGGTCGGCGAGAACGACACGCCCACCTTGGCAGATGCCCTGGAGGAATATGAGATCGAGGTCTGCACGCAACATTCCGCCCAACGCCTGCAGGAGTTGACCGAAGCAATTCAGAGCGCCATGGCCTCGATCATGGATCCGAACGGAGATCCTGATTCCGATCCGGAAACCACACAGGAAACCGAACCCTAACCTTCACGCCTCAATGGAGAAGAACACAATGTGGATTTCAAATCAATGGAAACAATATGAACTGCTGGACACCTCAGACGGTGAGAAGTTAGAGCGCTGGGGGGATTATATCCTGGTCCGGCCAGATCCTCAGATCATTTGGAACACGCCCAGGACTGATCCCCGCTGGAAACGCTTCGATGCCCGCTACGCCCGCTCCAACACGGGCGGCGGCCATTGGAGTGCGCACAAGCTTCCCGACCACTGGACGATGCAATACCGAGATCTGAGTTTTCTGGTCAAGCCCATGAATTTCAAGCACACCGGCATATTCCCGGAGCAGGCAGTCAACTGGGATTTCATTACTGAGACTGTTCGAAACGCGGGCAGGCCCATCAGCGTCCTGAATCTGTTTGCCTATACCGGCGGGGCAACTCTGGCTGCTGCCGCCGGCGGGGCCGCGGTCTGCCATGTGGACGCGGCCAAGGGCATGGTGCAGATGGCAAGGGACAACGCCCGCGCCTCCGGTCTGGAAAACGCGCCGATTCGCTGGATCGTGGACGACTGTGGCAAATTCGTGGAGCGGGAGATCCGCCGGGGCAAGCGCTACGACGCCATCATCATGGACCCGCCCTCCTACGGACGGGGCCCCTCCGGCGAGGTCTGGAAGCTGGAGACCAGTCTGTACCCCTTTATTGAGCTGGTACGCCAGGTCCTCTCCGATCAGCCGCTGTTTGTGCTGGTCAACTCCTACACCACCGGTCTTGCGCCGTCTGTGGTGGGTTATCTGCTGGACAGCATTTTGACCCGGCGCTTTGGCGGACACACCGAAGCCCAGGAACTGGGCCTGCCGGTCACCGCCTCCGGCCTCTGCCTGCCATGCGGCGCAACGGGACGATGGACAGCTTCCCAAAATTGAAAGTTAAAAGGTATCTATTCAGTCACTCCGTAGGGCGGCCTGCCTTTAGGCCGCCGTGCCCTCCCATTTGACATGCTTCCGGCGGCCAGAGCTCTGGCCACCCTACGAGGGGAAGGGGTAACTGAATAGACATGTTAAACATTGAAAATTGAAAATGAATGTGTTTTCAAATTGCAATTTGAAAAGCACCGATAGTTTTCATCTTTACATTTTCAACTTTCAACTCAGAAGGAGAAATATGACACCAATCATTCAGACAGAAAAATTGTCCTTTACTTACCCCGCCTCGGAGGGGCGTCTGGCGCTGCCGGTGTTTGAAAACCTGGATCTGGAGATCGCCGAGGGCAGCTTCACCGCAATCATCGGGCCAAATGGCTGTGGAAAATCTACCCTGGCCAAGCATTTTAACGCGGTCCTGCTCCCCTCAGGCGGCAAAGTCTGGGTGAGCGGCATGGATACCTCCGACGAGGAACTGCTGCTGGAGATCCGCCGCCAGATCGGTATGGTCTTTCAGAATCCCGATAACCAGATCGTTGCCAATGTGGTAGAAGAGGATGTGGCCTTTGCCCCGGAAAATCTGGGCGTCCCCTCGCCGGAGATTCGGAAGCGGGTGGACGACGCGCTGAAAACCGTGGGCATGTATGAATATCGGGAACACGCGCCGCATCTGCTCTCGGGCGGACAGAAGCAGCGCATCGCCATTGCCGGTGTGCTGGCGATGCAGCCGCGCTGCATCGTTCTGGACGAACCCACCGCCATGCTGGACCCCCGTGGGCGAGATGAGGTCGTTTCCACCATCACCCAGCTGAACCGGGAACAGGGCATCACGGTCGTCCTGATCACGCACCACATGCGTGAGGCCGTCCATGCCGACCGGATCATCGTCATGCACAAGGGCGGCATTCTCACCGACGGCAGCCCGCGGAAGGTCTTCTCCCAGGTGGAGCTGTTGCGCAAGGCCGGACTGGATGTACCGCAGACGACGGATCTGCTCTATTCTCTCCGCAACGCTGGCTGGGATCTCCCGTTGGAAGCCCTTACCGTAGAGGAATGCGCGGAGGCGATCGCGGCGGCAATTCAAATTGAAAATTGAAAGTTGATCATTGAAAATGAATCTGTTTTTCAGATTGCAATCTGAATAATTCCGATAACTTTCAACTTTACACTTTTAGTTTTCAACTATAACAGGAGGATACCATTTTGGACCCTACCAAATCGATCATAGAAATAAAAGACCTTACCCATACATATAGTTCCGGTACGCCCTTTGAGCACACTGCAGTTGCGCACATCGATCTGTCCTTTCATCCGGGAGAGTTGGCCGGTATCATCGGACACACCGGCTCCGGCAAGTCCACTCTGATCCAGCATCTGAACGGCCTTTTGAAACCCACATCCGGGCAGGTGCTATTCCAGGGCGAGGACATCTGGAAGGACAAAAAATTCACCCATTCCATTCGGGGTCGGGTGGGGCTGGTCTTTCAGTACCCGGAATACCAGCTGTTTGAAGAGAACTGCTGGAAGGATATCGCCTTCGGCCCGAAAAACCAGGGCATTTCCGGCGACGAGCTGGACGCCCGCGTTCGCCGGGCCGCGGGCTTCGTGGGCATCAGCGAAGCGCTGCTGGAGAAGTCTCCCTTTGACCTTTCCGGCGGGCAAAAGCGTAGAGTTGCCATTGCCGGCGTCATTGCCATGGAACCGGATGTGCTGATCCTGGACGAGCCGACCGCCGGCTTGGATGCTGCAGGACGGGACGCGATCCTGGAAAACATCCGCGCCTATCAGGCGGCTCAGAATGCCGCTGTCATCATGGTTAGTCACTCCATGGAGGAAGTTGCAGACCTTTGCAGCCGCTTGATCGTGATGAACAAGGGCCGCGTCGCCATGGACGGAACTCCCGCTGAGGTCTTTACCCATGTGGACGAATTGACGGAAATGGGCCTTTCTGTGCCCCAAGTCACCTCTGTGTTCGCCCGGCTCCGGGCGATGGGCTTGGACCTGCCCGCCGATGTATACACGGTGCGCTACGCCGTAGCCCGGCTGCAGGAGCGAAAAGGGGGACGGTCATGCTGAAGGACATTACCCTGGGCCAATTCTTCCCCGGCAAATCCATCGTCCACCGACTGGACCCCCGAACGAAGATCCTGCTGTTGATCATTTACATCGTGGCCCTCTTTCTCGCCAAGTCCTGGTGTTCTTACGGGCTGGTTCTGCTTTTTCTGATTGCAGTGACCTGCTTGGGCCGGATCCCCTTTAAGGCCATGACCCGCGGCCTCAAGCCCATGCTGGTTTTCATCATCTTCACGGCCGTGCTGAATCTGTTCTACACCAAGAGCGGCACGAAGCTCTTGGACTGGTGGATCTTTGAGATCTGGTCCGACGGCATCATTACGGCCTTCTTTATGGTCATGCGGATCATGATGCTGATTTGCGGCACATTCTTGATGACCTACACCACCTCTCCCATCGCCTTGACCGACGCGCTGGAGCGGCTGATGAATCCGCTGAAAAAGCTCCATGTGCCGGTACATGAGCTGGCGATGATGATGTCCATCGCCTTGCGCTTTATCCCCACCCTCATTGAGGAAACGGACAAGATCATCTCCGCCCAGAAGGCCCGGGGCGCTGATTTTGAGACCGGCAGCCTCATGCGCCGGGCCAAAGCGCTGATCCCCATCCTGGTCCCGCTGTTTGTGAGTGCCTTCCGCCGGGCGGACGAACTGGCTACGGCTATGGAGTGCCGCTGCTACCACGGCGGCGAGGGCCGGACGCGCCTGAAGGTGCTTCGCTATGCCGGACGCGACTGGGTCGCGTTTCTCGTCGGCGCGCTGCTTCTGGCAGGGGTCATCGTTTTGAGGCGCTTGGGGTTGTAAGGAATATGAAAAACATTGCTTTGGTATTAAAATATGAAGGCTCCGCCTACCACGGCTGGCAGGTGCAGAAAAACGCGGTCTCCGTGGCGGCGACCATGGAGAAGGCCGTTGCCATGGTGGTGGGGCATCCGGTCCATGTGACCGGCTGCGGCCGCACCGACGCAGGCGTCCACGCCCGCCGCTATGTGGCAAATTTTCGCACCGATTCCGCCATCCCCGTGGATCGGCTGCCCTATGCCCTGAACACGCATCTGCCCGAGGATATTGTGGTCTCCGACGCCTTTGAGGTTCACGAGGACTTCAACGCCATCGGCTCCTGTGTAAAAAAAGAGTACACCTATCTGATCTACAATTCCCGGATCCGGGACCCATTTTATGTCAACCGTGCCTGGTTCTATCCCAAGCATTTGGATGAAACCATCATGCAGCGGGCGGCCGATCGCTTTGTGGGGACCCACGATTTTGCGGCAGTCCGCTCCGTGGGAACGGATGTAAAATCCACTGTGCGGACGGTCTACCACTACCAGGTGGAGCGGGAGGGGGATCTAATCTCCTGCCGAATCTGTGCCAGCGGTTTTCTCTACAACATGGCCCGGGCTATGGTAGGCACGGCTGTCTACGCGGCGGAAGGCAAATTCCCGCCCGAGGCCGTGGCGGACATTCTGGCAGGCAAAAACCGCACCGCCGCCGGACCGACGGCACCCCCGGGTGGCCTGTATATGACCCGGCTGTGGTATGATGACGGAAAGGCGGTATTTCACATTGAATAATCCAAGACGCCGCAAATCCAAAACCCCGCCGAGACATGGCCGCAAGCCGCGCCGGCTTCTTCGGCCCGTCGCGGTGTTGGCAGTTCTGGCTGCCGTCCTGTGTCTGATCTTCTCGAAGCTGGTCGATCCCGATCGCGTAGTGCGCTTTTTCCGCTACATGGGTCTGCGGGACAAGGAAGGCTATGGCAGCATCAGCTTTGAAGGCAGTGTGGGAAATGTCTATGCCGGTTTTGACGACGGCCTGCTGGTGGGAACAGAAAGCGGCGTGACGCTCTATGCTCTGGATGGAGCGCAAAAAGCCCTGGTCCAGGGTTCCCTGCCCAGCCCGGTTTTGCGTACCGGCGGAGATGTATGCCTGGTTTTCAGCCCGGGCAGCGCTTATGCCGCCGCCGTGGGCGCGGGCGGCGCCGTTCTGATGGACGGTGCCCTCCCCGGCGCCTTTGTCAACGCTGATGTGAGCGCCGACGGATATACCGCTTATATCACCACAGAAACCGGCTACAAATCTGTTGCCACGGTGCTTGACAGCAGTTTTGAACCCATCTACCGCTTTTCCTCCCGGACGCGCTATCTCAACGCTTGCGCCGTTTCGGAGCAAGGGGCGTATCTTGCAGTCGCCCGCCTGGAGGAGGAAAACGGCGTCTATCGCTCCGGCATCACCATTCTCCGCACCGATCTGCCGATGGAGGATCTGGAGCAGGACGAAGGAACCGCCCGCCTGGATCTGGGCAATCAGGTGGTCTACGAGCTCCGTTTTCTGGATCGGACCCATCTGATGGCCATTGCCCAGGATGAGATCGTCTTTCTGGACACCGACGGGATGCGCCTGGGGGCGCTGTCGATGCATGCTGGCAAACTTGCAGATTATGCGGTAAGTGCGGACGGCTGGCTGATCCTTGCCATGGAGCAGGCCGGCGGCGGCTGTCATCTTCTGACCTTGAACGCTCTGGGTGAGACCTTGGGCGAGTTGGATCTGACAGAGCGCGTCCGTTCTGTCTCTGCGGCGGAGGGCTATGCTGCCATTTTGACGGAAACCTGTATCCAAACCTGCGACCGCAAGCTTAGCATTTATGATCGCTCTTGGGATATTCTCTCCGCCACCCGGGGCATCGCCCGCCCCGACGGCACCGTGCTGCTTGTGGGCGGCGGCGGAACAAAGCTTTATATTCCATAATTCCTTTTCTGGGAGGAGACTTTACAGTGATGAGACCAACCTTATGCAGTCGCTGCAACAAAAATGTAGCAGTCATCTTTATAACCAAAATTGAAAACGGGAAATCGACCAATGAGGGTCTCTGCCTGAAATGCGCCAAGGATCTGGGCATCAAGCAGGTGGACGACATGGTCAAGCAGATGGGCATTTCCGACGAGGATCTGGAAAACCTCTCCGGCGAAATGATGTCCATGCTGGGCGGGGCCCCGGACCCCGATGCGTCGGACGACGATCAGGACGGTCAGACGGCCACCTTCCCCTTTCTGAACAAACTCTTTGGCAGTTTTACCGGCCAGAGCGGCAATCTTCCCGCACAGCGGGAGGAAGCCCCCAAGGCTGGGTCCACGCCCTCCGCCCCGCAGTCCAAGAAAAAGCACAAATTTCTCGATTCCTACTGTCTGGATCTGACCCAGCGCGCCCGGGACGGCAAGCTGGACCGGATCGTGGGCCGGGACGAAGAAACCGAGCGCGTGATTCAGATCCTCAACCGCCGGCAGAAGAACAATCCCTGTCTGATCGGCGAGCCCGGCGTGGGCAAGACTGCCATCGCCGAGGGCCTGGCCCAACGCATCGCGGCGGGCAATGTGCCCTTCAAGCTCAAGGGCAAGGAGGTCTTTCTGCTGGACATGACCGCCATGGTGGCAGGCACCCAGTTCCGCGGCCAGTTTGAAAGCCGTATGAAGAACCTGATCGGTGAGATCAAGGCTTGCGGCAACATCATCCTGGTCATCGACGAGGTGCACAACCTGGTGGGTGCCGGGGACGCCGAGGGCTCCATGCACGCGGCCAACATCCTCAAGCCCGCCCTCTCCCGGGGCGAGGTGCAGGTCGTCGGCGCGACCACCTTCAAGGAATACCGCAAATATATTGAGAAGGATTCCGCCCTGGAGCGCCGCTTCCAGCCCGTCACGGTGAATGAACCGACCATCGAGCAGTCCATTGCCATCATCAAGGGCATCGCCGGTTACTATGAGCAATACCATGGGGTGGAGATCAGCCCTGAGATCGCACGGCAGACCGTTTTGCTCTCCGAACGCTATATCACCGACCGTTACCTCCCCGACAAGGCCATCGACCTGCTGGACGAGGCCTGCTCCGACGAGAACCTCCGCAATCCCATCATCAACGAGCTGGCGACGGCCTCCAAGGATCTGGCCGATGTGGAATTCGAGCTGAAAATGCTCACAGAGAAGTCCGAAGAGAAGACCCCGGAAGACTACGAGCGCATCGCCACGCTGCGCTCCAAGTCCATGCAGCTGGGCGAGAAGATCGCCGAACTGGAATCCCAGCCCAAACCCCGCTTGACCATGGAGAACCTGGCCCGGGTCATTGAGCTGTGGACCAAGATCCCCGCCTCCAAGATCCACGCCCAGGAATACGAACAGCTCCGAAGCTTGGAAGCGAACCTGAAAAAGCATGTGGTCGGCCAGGACGAGGCCATTGCCGCCATCTGTGCCGCCATTCGCCGCAGCCGTGCGGGCATCAGCCCCAAGAAGCGGCCTGTCTCCTTCATCTTCGTGGGCGCCACCGGTGTGGGCAAGACCGAATTGGTGAAACGGCTGGCCGACGAGCTGTTTGAGTCCGTGGAATCTCTGGTCCGGCTGGACATGTCGGAATACATGGAGAAGCACTCCGTCTCCAAGATCATTGGCTCTCCCCCGGGCTATGTGGGCTACGACGAGGCCGGGCAGCTCACTGAAAAGATCCGCCGCAAGCCCTATTCCGTCATCCTCTTCGACGAGATCGAAAAGGCCCATCCCGATGTGCTGAACATTCTGCTGCAAATCTTGGACGACGGCCGCATCACCGATGCTCAGGGCCGGATGGTAAACTTTGAGAACACCATCATCGTCATGACCTCCAACGC
>JAFOKO010000079.1 GCA_017419715.1 Oscillospiraceae bacterium
CCGGGATGACGTCACGCATGAAATGGCGCTCAAGGTCAAGGAAGTTGAAGCGCAGTATAAAGAAGAAGCAGACAACCGTGCGCGTGAGATCATCACAACTGCCATTCAGCGCTGCGCCGCAGATCACACCAGCGAGGTCACCGTATCCGTCGTTCCTCTCCCCAACGACAAGATGAAGGGCCGCATTATCGGCCGTGAAGGCCGCAATATTCGCAGCATCGAGACACTGACCGGCTGCGATCTGATCATCGACGATACCCCGGAGGCCATTACGGTTTCCTCCTTTGACCCCGTTCGCCGCGAGATCGCCCGGGTCGCCCTGGAAAAGCTCATTGCCGACGGGCGCATTCATCCCACTCGCATCGAAGATATGGTGGAAAAGGCCCGCCGCGAGGTGGAGATCACCATCAAGCGCGAGGGCGAGCGCGCCGTGTTCGAGACCGGGGTGCAGGGTCTGCACCCCGAGATAATCAAACTCCTGGGCCGCCAGAAGTATCGTACCTCCTATGGCCAGAATGTCCTCAACCACTCCATGGAGGTGGCCCATATTGCCGGCCTGCTGGCCTCCGAGCTGGGCGAGGATGTGGCCCTTGCCAAGCGTGCGGGTCTGCTGCATGACCTGGGCAAGAGCGTAGACCACGAAATGGAGGGCAGCCATGTCCAGCTGGGTGTGGAGCTGGCCCGGAAGTACAAGGAATCCCCCGAGGTCATCCACGCCATTGAGGCCCACCACGGCGATGTGGAGGCCAAGACCATCATTGCCTGCCTGGTGCAGGCAGCCGATGCCATCTCCGCCGCCCGTCCCGGCGCCCGCCGTGAGAATGTGGAGAACTATGTCCGCCGTCTGGAAAAACTGGAGGAACTCACCGGCTCCTTCCCCGGCGTGGAAAAGGCCTATGCCATCCAGGCCGGCCGCGAGGTCCGTATCATGGTCCGCCCCGAGGACGTGTCCGAGGACAATATGATCCTCCTGGCCCACGATATCGCCAAGAAGATCGAGGCCGAGCTGGAATACCCCGGCCAGATCAAGATCAACCTGATCCGCGAGACCAAGGCGGTCGATTATGCCAAGTAAGCAGTAACCCGACTGCAAATAAAACGCACAGCGAAAGCTGTGCGTTTTATTTGCAGAAATTAAGGATCAGAGCAAGTAAAAGCTCAAAAAGTCGAAGTTCAAATGATTTTCCCTCCGGCGTGTGGACGATAAAACAGTATCCTGAATATCAAACTGTTCGCACTCATGAATCAGATCAAAGAGAACATCTTTGAAAAAAAGTGAGATCCATATTCTTGCTTCCTTCGATTGGTATATTGAGATTATAGTCAATATATTAGGCATAATTAAGAGAAAGAATGTGGTACACTCTTTTCGGTGCTGCAAATTGATCAGTTATCGACCGTTTTATGAGACGCTGTATCGCAAGGGCTTGACAGAGTACCAATTGATCAACAAGCTGGGCTTTTCGTCCAACACGATCCACCGGATCCGAAAGGGAATGCCCATGACGACAACGACCCGGGATGCGCTGTGCACTGCTCTGGATTGCGGGGTCTCCGATATTTTGCGGTATGAAAAAGAAGAATAGGCTTTCCGGATTGCCGGGGAGCCTATTCTTTCATTTTGCATGTTTTATTCTGCATTTACAAAGCCTGAGCCGGATCGGCTCAAGCCTTGTGTCCGCCCACCTGCTCGTTTCGCTCCTTCGCGGTGGCGGCCTCCTGCAGGCTTGTGCCTTTCAAAATTGCGTTCTTGCCAAAGCGGTCCCGGATGGAGAGAATGGCCTCCTGCTGGCGGCGCTCCTTGGCCTGCTGATTCGTTTGGGTGACGTCGGGTTCCGCGTCGGTAAACAGGCTGAGCTGCTTCGGCTCGGCGGCCAGCTCCTGTTCCAGGCGGATGTGGTTTGCCGCGATGGTGATGCGCCGAACCGTAAGCGACGGATTCGCGATCCGGGTGAAGAGCGCCACGGCGGCCTCAGTGATCTGCCGGGTGGAGGCCGTGTGCCGCCCAAGATTCTGGGAGCCGTGGGCGCCCTGGGGCAGAGCGCGGCCGTAGCTGTCGCGCTCTACCTTGCCCCGAAACGCGGCGCTGCGCTCCGGATCGGCCAGATTTTCCACATCATAGCCCACGGCCAGGACGATCTGATCCGTAGCAAGCCCCTTTTTTACCAGGTCCAAAACCAGGGAATCCGCCATTTCCCGGACAATGATCCGGGCTTCTTCGAAGGAATAGGGCCGCTGGAGCACCTGCCCCACGGAGAGAGAATTGTCGCTGGGCCGGTAGGCCTTGATGTCCGCGATTGTGCAGGGCTCATACCCCCAGGCGTGGTCGATCAGCAATTCAGCGTTGATGCCGAAGAGCTTGTAAAGCAGCGCCTCGTTCCAGCGATCCCGGTCCGCGCCCAGGGAGCAGCGGGCGATGTCCCCCATGGTGTAGATCCCGTTGGCTGCCAGCTTCCGGGCGATGCCCCGGCCCACCCGCCAGAAGTCCGTCAGGGGCCGGTGGTCCCAGAGCTGCTCCCGATAGCTCCGCTCGTCCAGCTCCGCGATCCGCACCCCGTCCCGGTCGGCAGGCATGTGCTTGGCCACGATATCCATGGCGATCTTGCAGAGATAGAGATTCGTGCCGATGCCGGCCGTGGCAGTGATCCCTGTTTGGGCCAGCACTTCCCGGATCATCCGCATAGCCAGTTCCCGGGCGGTGCAGCCGTAAATGTGCAAATAGGGCGTTACATCGATGAAAACCTCGTCAATGGAGTAGACATGGATGTCCTCCGGGGCGATGTAGTTTAGATAGATCCGGTAGATTCCCGCGCTTGCGTCCATGTAGAGCGCCATCTGGGGCGGGGCAATGATGGGCTCCAGCTTCAGCGAAGGGTCGGCCAACAGCTCGTCTGCCAGGGCAGAGCTTCCGGTAAAGCGCCGCTCCGGCGAGACAGCCAGACGGCGGGTATTGACTTGCTCTACAGCCCGACGCACCTCAAACAGGCGCGGACGGCCGGGAATCCCATGGGCCTTCAGAGCGGGCGAGACGGCCAGACAGATGGTTTTGTCCGTGCGGCTGGCGTCCGCTACCACCAGCGCGGCATTCAGCGGATCCAATCCGCGCTCCACGCACTCCACGGAGGCATAGAAGGATTTGAGATCGATCGCAAGATACTGTTTTGCCTGCTTCACGCTTCCACCGCCTTTCTGCATTCGTGCATTATTATACCCAACGATCCCGGCCGTGGCAAGCGCAAAAACGGATTTTTTCTTGCAATGCCTTGTGTGGCGTGCTATACTTGAACTGCTCTTCTCAGCGCTGCACGGGGCGGCGTTCTTGGCGCTCTGTGGCGTGAGGCTGAGAAGAAGTGATCGAAAGAGAGATCCATGTTATGAAGCTATACCTATCCGGTCATACCGACCGCTATGCGCTGGAGCAGCTCCAGCTCTGCCTCTTTCCGGAAGAGCCCATGGAGTTTTGCGAAACGCCCTTCCGGGGCGACGGGGCAGTTTCCCGGCTCAGCTACGGAAGCAAATACTTGACCGCCACCGCAAAAATCACTCGAAACGGGCGAAGCACGCGGGCTGTGCAGCGGCTGCCGTTGGAGAAGGAGAGCTACGCCCTACGCCGCCGCATTCTGCAGCGGGCCTATTATCTGGCCGCCCTGCCCCAGCTCCCGGTCGCGCCGCCTTGGGGGGCCCTGTCCGGGGTCCGGCCCACCAAGTTGACCACCCGTCATCTGCTGGAGGGCGGCACGCCGGAGAGCGCCGACCGCCTCCTGGAGCAGACATTTTTCGTCACCCCTGCCCGGCGGCAGCTTTGCGTGCAGGCCAGCCTTGCCTCGGTGAAGGCAGTGGAGCGGCTGATTGCCTCGGATGTCTCCGCCTATATCGGCATTCCCTTCTGCCCCACGCGCTGCAGCTATTGTTCCTTTGTGAGCCAGACGGAGGGCAGCGCCGGAAAGCTTTTGAGCCCCTATCTGGACGGCCTGCTTCGGGAGATCGAGACGGTGGGAGCTGGGATGCGACAGGCTGGCTTGACCCTTCGGACCCTCTACATTGGCGGCGGCACCCCCACCACGCTCTCTGCAGCCCAAATGCAGCTGCTGATGGAGACGGTCAAGCGGCATATCCCCCTGGATCGCTTGATAGAATATACCGTGGAGGCCGGACGGCCCGACACGGTGGATCCGGAAAAATTCAAGGTCATCCGGGATCTGGGCGCCAACCGGGTGAGCATCAACCCCCAGACGATGAACGACGCCGTGCTTCGGATCGTGGGCCGTCCGCATACGGCTGCCGATGTGGAGCGGGCCTACGCCCAGGCGGTGGCAGCTGGCTTTACAAGCATCAATATGGATCTGATCGCCGGTCTGCCCGGGGACGATCCGGAGAGCTTTGCCCGATCTCTGGACCGGGTCCTGGCCCTGGACCCCTCCAATGTGACCGTCCACACCCTTGCGCTCAAAAAGGGGGCGGATCTCTTCTCCCACCGGGAAGCCCTGCCGCCCCAGGAGGCAGTGGAGGAGATGGTGGAGTACGCCAACGCCACGCTTTCCGGCAGGGGCTATGCGCCCTATTATCTCTACCGGCAAAAATACATGTCCGGCAGCCTGGAAAATGTGGGCTGGTGCCGGGACGGAGACCTGTGCCTGTATAATGTCTATATGATGGAAGAACTCACGGACATTCTGGCCCTGGGCGGCGGGGCTGTTAGCAAACGCCTGCTGCCGGACCACCGTCTGGAGCGGCAGTGCAACCCCAAGTATCCCAAGCAGTATGTGGAGCGGATCGAGGAGGTCCTGGCGGAGAAATCGAAGCTGCTGCTGCAATTGACAAACGATGAAAAAACGGGTATAATAAATTAATTGACCCCATAGAATGAAAGAAAAAAGGAGACGGTCCGTATGAGAATTGAACTAAATGATATCAACACTGCCCTGCGCACCAATCCCAAGGCTTATGTCACGAAATGCGATGCCCTCTATGACAACCGCGTCAACGCTGCCGCTGATCTGGTGGTGAACCGCCTGAACAGGAGCCGGGTCGTGCTGCTGGCAGGGCCATCTTCCTCCGGCAAGACCACCACGGCCTCCCGGGTGAGAAAGGCCCTGGCAGATCGGGGCATCTTTGCCCACATGATCTCTCTGGACGACTATTATCGCTCCAAGCGGGAGCCGGACTATCCCCGGACCAAAGACGGAGAGCCGGACCTGGAAGCGCCGGAAGGGCTGAACACTGCGCTGCTGGGCCAACACCTGGAGGCCTTGGACAAGGGCGGGGAGATCGTTGTTCCTTATTTTGATTTCCGGATCCAGGAACAGGTACCGGAGAAGTACCATACCATCCAGCTCCATGACCAGGAGGTCGTCATCTTTGAAGGCATCCATGGTTTGAACCCCATGCTCACCGGGAAAAATCCGGAGGCCACCCGTCTGTTCGTGTCCACTGCCTCCTCGGTCTACGACAATGACATAGAGGTCTTTGACCGGGTCTGGATGCGGGTCCTGCGGCGCATTGTCCGGGACTACAATTTCCGCGCCGCCTCTGCCGAGGAGACCCTTAGCATGTGGCGGAATGTCCGCCTGGGCGAGAAAAAGTACATCACACCCTTCAAGGGCAACGCGCACTACGCCATTGATTCGTCTCTGGGCTATGAAGTTGCGGCCTTCCGCACCATTGCCGAGCCCATGCTTCTGAAGTTGGAGGAGCACACCCAGCCCAAGCTGGTGGATCTGATCCTGGAGGGCCTGGAATCCTTCGACCCCCTGGACCTGGAATATGTTCCCGAAAACTCCCTGTTGCGGGAGGAATTCCTGCCGAAGGCGTGAAGATGTCTCCTATCCGCGTCGGCAGACGCGTTTAGCGATTGAAAGGAGCACTATGGATACTTTATTTTCCAATGTTACCCTCGTCACCATGGACGAGGCGATGCATGTCTACTATGCCGCCTTTCTGGGTGTGAGTGACGGGAAAATTTCTTACATCGGGAAAACGCCCCCCCAGGAAAAGCCGAAACAGATCATTAACGGCGAGGGCATGGTCCTGATGCCCGGTCTGGTGAACTGCCACACCCACCTGCCCATGAGCCTCCTGCGGGGCTATGGCGACGGGCATGATCTGCAAACCTGGCTCAACGACTATATCTTCCCCCGGGAGGCAAAGCTGGACGACCGGGCCGTTAAGGCGGCGACCCTGCTCTCCATTGCCGAGTGCCTGCGTTTTGGAACCACTTCCATCTCAGATATGTACGACCATTGCGACGCTATTGCTGAGGCCGTGGCTGAGAGCGGGATCAAGGCCAACCTCAGCCGCGGGAGCACGCTCTGGTCGGAGGAATTTGACTTTGAGACCTATCCCGCCTGCGTGGAGCTGCGGGCGCTGCGGGAAAAATGGGACGGCTATGACGGCGGACGGATCAAGGTCGAGGCCTCGGTCCATGCGGAATACACCTCGAACTACCATCTCTGGGAGGCCTTGGGAGAGTACGCCTGCAACGAGGGCCTCGGTATGCAGATCCACCTGTCCGAGACGAGAAAAGAGCATGAGGCCTGTAAGGAAAAATACGGCTTGACCCCGGCTCAGGTTCTGGATTGTCACCATGTCCTTTCTACCCGGACCCAGGCCGCGCATTGCGTCTGGCTGGAGCCGGAGGATCTGCAGCTTCTGGCAAAGCGGAAGGTTACGGCGATCCACTGCCCGGTGTCCAATCTCAAGCTGGCCTCCGGCAAGGCGGATGTGATCGCCATGGTCAAGGCCGGCATGAATGTGGCCCTCGGAACGGACGGCGCTTCCTCCAACAACAATTTGGATCTCTTTGAGGAGATCAAGGCGGCTTCTCTGATGGCCAAGGATGTCCAAGGGGACGCTGGAGCCCTGCCGCCCCAGGCGGCGTTGATGATGGCCACGGTCTGTGGGGCCAGAGCCCAGGGCCGGGAGCAGGAATGCGGAATGCTCAAGCCGGGCATGGACGCGGACTTGATCCTTCTGGACTTCACCCAGCCCCACCTGATGCCCTGCCACGATGTCCTCTCCCATCTGTGCTACGCTGCTTCCGGTCATGATGTGATCATGACCATGGTGCGCGGCAAGATTCTCTATGCGGCCGGCAAGTGGCCCACCATCGACATGGATGCGGTGGTCCGTGAGCTGGCGGAGCACGCGATGCCAAAGGTTTTTCTCGACGACGAACAGGCTGAATGAAAGGATGGAACGCCTCTGGAACGAAGTAAAACCATTCAAAAGCAAAGCTTTCTCGGCGGAGCGGCCGTGCTCGCGCTGGCAACAGCCGTTGTCAAGATCATCGGCGCGATCTACAAGATCCCACTCAAGCAGGTGCTTGGCGACGACGGATTTGCCTATTTCGGAACGGCCTATGAGATATTCTCCTTTTTGCTGATGATCTCCAGCACCGGCTTGCCGGTCGCCATGTCCCGGTTGATCTCCGAGGCCAAAACGCTGGGCCGGACGAAGCAGCTCCGGCAGATCTACCGGGTCGCCCGAGCGGTCTTTCTTACGCTTGGCGCGGTGGGCGCGGTGGGAATGGCCCTGCTCTGCCGCTGGCTGGCCGGGGTGATGTCCACAGAGCAGAGCTGGTTTGCCATCCTCTGCCTGTCACCGGCCCTGCTGTTTATCGGGGTGCTTGCTGTGGAGCGAGGCTTCTTCCAGGGTCAGTCCAACATGGTCCCAACCTCTGCCTCCCAGGTGATCGAGGCAGCCTGCAAGCTGGTGATCGGCCTTGGCCTGGCGTGGGCTTTTATGCGCTTCCAGAGGAACAACGGCCTGCTTTTGGCCCTCCCGGACGGCAGCCCTCTGCCCAAGGGCAGTGCGGAGGCGGCGGCTTTGACGGAAGCCCATTCCAAGGCAGCCGGTCTGGCGATCCTGGGCGTTACGCTGGGAACGGCAGTTGCTTCGATCTACTTGGTGCTCCAGCGGCGGAGGGCCGCAAAGCATCTGGAGGACGAATGTCGGGACCCCACGGTCTATTCCGCAAAGGAGACGATGCGACAGCTCTTAGCCATTGCGCTTCCCATCACCCTGGGGGCGGCGGGCCTGCAGATGATCACCATCATTGATTCCGGGATTTATATGGCACAGCTCAAGGGTCCGGCCGGTTTAACGGTGCAGCAGGCCGACGACTATAAGGGCATCTATTTCTTTGCCCAGACGATCTTTAACCTGCCCATTTCCTTTATTGGCCCCCTGGCGATTTCGGCCATTCCTGCCATTACCGAGCAATTGACTTTGCGCCGCCTTCACCGGGCCAACACCATTGCCGAGTCTGCGACCCGCGTGATGGGGTTGATTTCCCTGCCCTGCTCTGCCGGACTTGCCGCCCTGGCGGAACCCATCATGCAGCTGCTTGGCGGCTACACGGCAGAGGGCTACCTGGGCATTGCGTCCATGCTCCTTCGGATCTTATCGCTGAGCGTGTTTTTCTATTCTGCAGTCCTGATGATGAACGCGATGCTGCAGGCCTATGGACACACTTGCCTGCCTGTGGTCCACATGATCATTGGCGGTATTGTAAAGGTGATGATCAGCCTTGTGCTGGTGGGGGATCCGCGAATCCATATCATCGGTGTCCCAATCGGCACCGTGGTCTGTTACGGGCTGATTGCTTTGCTGGATTATTTCGCCATCCGGCGCGTTCTGCAAAAGCCGCCCAGGCTGCTGGGCAATGTCGTCAAACCGCTGCTGGCAGCGCTCGTGATGGGCGCGGTGGCCTTTGGGCTGGATCAGCTTTGCCGTTGGATCCATCTGTCGCTGCTGCTGCGGACCGGCATCTCCATTCTGGGAGCCGGCGTGGTTTATGCGGTACTGGTCGTGGCGCTGAAGATCATTACCCGGGATGATTGCAGTATGATTCCCAAGGGCGAGCGGATCGCCAAGCTGCTTCGAATCCACTGAAGCGAAAAAACAGGCGATCCGTAAAAAACTTCAAAAAAACACCTGTTTTTTCGAATTAATACTTGCGAAATAACGCAAAATATGATAGATTTTACCAAGTGAGCCAGAGATGGGGATCGCGGGGTGCTGCACTGCCCGATAGGCAGTCGAATGCCGATGCGATCCCGTCAACATGTTCGATGCAGTTGTTCACTGCAATGTCACAAGACGAGAAATAATTGAAGAGAGAGGATTCATCCATGAACAAGACTGAACTCGTGGCAGCGATTGCCGCAAAGACCGAATTGCCCAAAAAGAACGCCGAAAAGGCACTTGCTGCTGTGCTCGAGACCATTGCTGAGACACTTGCCGCTGGCGACAAGGTCCAGCTGGTGGGCTTTGGCACCTTTGAGACCAGAGAGCGCGAAGCCCGTACCGCCAAGAACCCCCGCACCGGCGAGACTGTGGTCGTTCCCGCTTCCCGTACGCCCGCTTTCAAGGCAGGCCAGGCGCTGAAGGCAAAAGTTGCCAAGTAAGCAGATGTTTTTCGCCGCAACCCTTTGGGGTTGCGGCTTTTTCTGTCTGGCTTTGCTCCGGTATGGGCGAAATGCACAAGTTTTCAGCATGATTTTCTCCGACTTTGCGCAGCAGACAATTTGAAAAGCGCTTGTCCGAGGTCTTTTTTTGTGGTACAATGATATTACTGAAAGTGTCCGCATCGGGCATTCAGATAATCTATTAGTAAAGGAGATCATTTTATGAAGACACAAGCTCCCAAGCGGATTGTCGCGTTTCTTTTGGCACTGATGATGGCGCTTTCTCTCATGCCCATGGTCTTTGCCGAGGAAACGGAGCAGAACGATCTGCCCGCTGCCAACACACAGGGACTTGGCGACCAGGCATTCCAATTTGAAGATGTGACAGATTCCAACATGTATTACTACCCCCATGTTTATTGGGCCTACAACCATGATCCTCGGATTACGGCTGGCACGGATGCTACCCACTTCTCCCCCACCCAGGAGTGCACCCGCGGCGAGATCGTGACCTTCCTCTGGGCTGCCGCGGGCAAGCAGCCGACTTCCATTACCCAGAATCCCTTCAAGGATGTCGCCTCCGACAGTTTCTACTACACGGCAGTGCTATGGGCCAAGGAGCACAACATCACCAGCGGCACATCAGACAACACATTCTCTCCGGAAAGAGTCTGCACCCGCGGCGAAGCGATGACCTTCCTCTGGGCCGCTGCAAACAGACCCATCTCCAACGCGCCGAATCCCTACACAGAAGATGTGAGCGCGGGAGATTTCTACTTTGACGCTGTCCGCTGGGCCAACGCGAACGGCATCACAAATGGCATTTCCCAAACTGCTTTCGGCTCCAATAATACCTGCAAGCGTTGTGAGATCGTGACCTTCCTCCATTTGGCCTACCTGCTGGATCATCCGGAAGACCCCGAAGACCCCGGCGATGATCCGAGCGACGCCATTGGCAAGGCGCTGGGCGACTATCCTGCAGCAGATGTCTGTATCAAGCCGACTGCTTTTGTCGATCTGATCCACACCGTGCAGCTCTGGGGCGCCTATGACCGCACCGGCACGAATACGCCCAACTATGCCGGAGACGATCAGCCTGCCATGCTGTCCGTTTGTTCTCTGATGCAGGCCAGCGGGACGAATTATCTCTCAAAAGGCAATATTTACATGGACGATCTGTACGCACTCTATCCCGATGATCCTTCCGTGGAGAATTGGCTCTATATGATCAGAATGAAAGGCAATGACATTTACTACTGGCTGGAGTGTGCAGCTTCGAAGATTCAACTGGACAGCGCCGGAAAACCCTATGTTCCTGCAGAGGATCTGAAAGAATACGATATCATCGGGGGTGACGGCTTCCACTATGAAATTGATATGTCCAAGCCTGCCGGCAGCCGTGTGGTCAATTTGACCTACAATGGCGAGACGATTAAGGCGACACAGATTTTCACCGTCGTCGTCAACACCGACCGTATCATCCAAGGCAATAGCTATATGACCTATCTTAACTACAACGGCTGTGATTTTGACCCGGATGATCGCCTGATCTATGCAACCGACGACGACATGATCAATGGCATGACCGATGGCACGATCCGTGCGTTCCTGGTTAGCTACATCAAGGACCAGACCACCAAGAACGGCGGCATTACGCCCGTGGTCAAGTCTGATTGGCTGGTCAAGTAAATCCTGTTTCCGGCAAGGCCGGATCGTTCGTTCCACGACCCGCGGGGCCGCTGCCATTTGGCAGCGGCCCTGTTTTGGTGCGCCTGACGAGCGCATGTTCTATAGGGTGAAAGTCCACTACGGACTCGGCAGCAGGAACCGTTAGCCGAAGGCAAGGGTGTCCATCGTGAGGTGGAATCTGAAGGAAGCCGGATTGCGGAGCTTGAAAGGTCCTCCAATGGGCAAAGTTTCGGGCCGACGAACAGAAACCACATATAAGGCCGTACATGGGCGGACGACTCTGCCAGACAAG
>JAFOKO010000080.1 GCA_017419715.1 Oscillospiraceae bacterium
GAGACCTATGGCAATATAACATTATATCGTACAGGTGAAGCGTTGTCCGATTCGGTATATCAAAGTTACATGGGGAAAGACGGTGCCGGGATTTATGATAGACTGTATGCACTTGAGGAAAGCTTAAGAAATGCGACAGACATTATGTTCGTAGAAAATACTGTGCAACCCATAGAAATTGTAAAGCCGTCAATTCCTGATTTGTTTCTGGATTCCTATGAGATGGGAGATGCGGATTTTTCTGTACAAGAGTACAGAAATGAAACAAGATACTTGACAAAGGCGTTACAGGTTTCGCAGTCTTTTTTTGAAGCCTTTCAGATACAGCTTTCCTCGGGACAGCCTTTTCAGGAAGACGATTATCTGTATGTTGAAGACAGGCCAATTCCAGTTCTGCTTGGCGCGGAATATGCGGAGATATTCCAGCTCGGAGCAGTTTTAGAGGGGTACTATTTGTCAGAAGAGAAGTTAAAGTTTCAAGTACAGGGTTTTTTGCAGGAAGACGCGTTTTTCTACATGAGTGGGGTTAATGACATGGTTTCCTGCGGCAGATACATCGTTATGCCTGCGTTTTCATTTGAAACACCCACAGCACAAGCTAAAATGGCTTTGCTTCAAAAGCTCTGCGGGATTGTGTTTTCTTCCTGCGGATATGAGGAAACCATAACCGCGTTTGAGGCCTATAAGCATGCTGCGAAGGCAGAAAGGCTAAATATATATATTACTTATCCCAAAGCAGCAGGGGATGGAACCAGTATCTTTGAAAAGTACGCTGCGATGACAAAAGAGGTTGTGCGCCAATTCTTGATCATGGTGTTAATCGTCATGCTGTTCGGAAG
The DNA here is from genome assembly GCA_017419715.1 of Oscillospiraceae bacterium. Lineage (GTDB taxonomy): Bacteria > Bacillota > Clostridia > Oscillospirales > Oscillospiraceae > JAFRPC01. The sequence continues at coordinate 840 of JAFOKO010000080.1, forward strand.
CATTGCCGTTGCTGTTACTATTCGCGGCATGCTGCGAGATAACAGACAAATGTTTGGTGTTGAAATGCTATGCGGTGCAAGCAAGCAGGATGTATTTGCTGCCGCAATCCTGTTTTTGGCTTCTCTCCTGCTTTGTGGGGATGTATTGTGTTCTTTACTGCTTCTCATCGGGGGCGCCACAGTGCATGCTTTGTTGTTGGTCCAACTGATGACGGCCGGTATCTTTTTTCTGACGGGAGCTATTACTGCTGTCTTTGTGGCGAACATGCCCTTGCATGATATCATCGGAGGGAATGAGTAATATGATTGAATTGTCGAATATTTCAGTGGATTATGGAAATGGAACGAATCAGATTTCCGCATTGAAGCATATTTCTGCGCACATCGAAAAAGGTGAATTTGTTTCCATCATGGGCAGAAGCGGTTGCGGAAAAACCACTCTGTTAAATGTGATTGGAGGTATCATCAAACCGACGAGTGGACAATATATGTTTGATTGCAAAAATGTCTTGGCGTTTCAAAACAAACAGTTAGCTTCTTTCCGAAACAAAAATGTGAGTTTTATTGTACAGAATTTTGCGCTGGTAAATGAATTGACGGTTTACCAAAATGTGATGCTCCCTTTGATTTATGCGCGGTTGAAAAAGAACGAATCCAAACACCGCGTTGACGAGGCATTGAAAGCGGTTGATATTGTCCAATATGGAGATAAGTTTCCGCCACAATTATCCGGCGGAGAACGGCAGAGGGTGGCAATCGCAAGGAGTATTGCTGCGGACACGCAGGTCATTCTGGCAGACGAACCAACCGGCGCATTGGACGAACAAAATGGTAGAATGGTGATGGAGCTTTTTCGAGAGCTTAACCACAGCGGAAAAACGATTGTTATGGTCACGCATGATGGAGAGCTTGCAAAATATGGCTCTAGAATTCTGACAATGAAAGACGGAGAATTCATTCACATTTCCGAAAGGTAGTTTGGCATGTGCCGCTCCGTTCAATGCTACAGTTTCCGTTTCCGGGTTCGGAAGCGGAAACTGCTTCTTTATTTGGTGCAATGAAAGAATTCCTCTACGAAGTCCACAGAGGCCACGCGGAACTCTTTTCCGTCCAGATAGGCCAGTGCGCCGGCGTCGGTGGTGAAGCAGAATTTCAGCTTGTAGGAGTAGAGCGCCTGGTACTTGCGCTCGTAGCGCTTGTCCAGTTTGCCGTATTTGCCGTCGCCCAGCAGAGGGGTCCCGGCGGCGGCCATCATGGCGCGGATCTGGTGGGTCCGGCCGGTGATCAATTCACACTCCACCAGGGACAAGCCCCCCCGGCTCTCCAGGGTGCGGTAGCAGGTGACGGCGGTTTTGGCCCCGGGTTGGGGCTTTTGGGTCACATAGACCCGGTTCTGCTTGGCGTCCTTGAAGATATAGCCCTCCAATTTACCCTCCCGGGGCTTGGGGATACCGTGGACCACGCAGAGGTAGCGTTTTTCCAGCTCGCGGTCCTTGATCTTTTGATTCAGCACCCGCAAAGCCTCGGCTGTCTTGGCGGCGATGACGATGCCGCCGGTGTTCCGGTCGATCCGGTTGCAGAGAGCCGGGGCGAAGGCGTGCTCCGCCCGGGGCTTCCATTCCCCCTTGGCGTAGAGATAGGCTTGGATGTGGTCGATCAGGGTTTTGCCGTACTCGGCTCCGTCGTGCGGGTGGACGGCCACGCCGGGCTTTTTGTCCACGAGGATCAGATGCTCATCCTCATAGACGATGTTCAGCTTTGGGGCTGTGACGGTGAGATAGGCGTTCTCGGGCTTTGGCGTGTCAAAGAATTCGTCGTTGATATAGAGCTGTAGGATGTTCCCCTCGCACAGCCGGGTGTCCCGCTCGGCCCGTTTGCCGTCCAGCTTGATCCGCTTGAGCCGGATGTATTTCTGGGCCAGGGAGGCCGGGAGCAAGGGAACGCTCTTGGCCAGAAAGCGGTCCAGCCGCTGGCCCGCGTCATTTTTTGTGATGATGATCTCTTTCATAGGGCACCTCCTGGGATGCGCATGCTTTCTTGGATCCATCATACTCCTTTTTCCCCCTCCTGGCAAGCCCTCTTTTTGGAAATGACAGTGGACGGGGAATGACGCATGCCGCCGGGCGGCATGATGCTTTTTTCTTTTTTTTCTTTACAATTCTGGCATTTTGTGGTATCATGTCAAAGTTAAAAAGCAAAATAGTATCATCTGTAATTCCGAAAGGAGTTTCGATTTATGGTCAAATATGTGATTCAAGGCGGCAAGCCTCTGAGTGGTAGAGTTATGATCTCCGGTGCCAAAAATGCAGCGGTTGGGATCCTGCCGGCTACGCTTCTGGTCAAGGGAGTATGCCGGATCGAGAATGTCCCAGATATTTCCGACATTCGTCTGCTGCTGCAGATCCTCCACAAGATGGGGGCGGTCATTCGACGCCTGAGCTTTAGCACCTTGGAGATCAACTGCACCAGAGTGCACGACATGGTTGCGCCCAGCGACCTGGTTCGCCGCATCCGTGCTTCCTATTATTTGATCGGCGCTCAGCTGGGTCGCTTCGGTCACGCTTCCGTGGCCCTGCCCGGCGGCTGCAACTTCGGTCCCCGGCCCATCGACCAGCACATCAAGGGCTTTGAGGCCCTGGGTGCGGAGGTGGAGCTTTCCGGCGGTTATGTGAAGGCCAAAGCCCCCGAGGGCGGCCTGCATTCCGCCAGGGTGAACCTGGATGTGGTTAGCGTCGGCGCAACGATGAATATCATGCTGGGCGCTGTTCTGGCCTCCGGCACCACCTACATTGAGAATGCGGCCAAAGAGCCGCATATCGTCGATCTTGCCAACTTCCTGAACGCTATGGGAGCTGAAATCTCCGGCGCGGGGACCGATGTGATCCGCATCAAGGGCGTGAAGGCCCTCCACGGCGGCAGCTATTCCATCATTCCCGATCAGATCGAGGCCGGTACCTACATGGCTGCTGCTGCAGCCGTGGGCGGAAATGTGTTGATCCAGAATGTGATCCCCAAGCATCTGGAATGCATTACGGCCAAACTGCGGGAGATGGGAGCCAAGATCACCGAATATGAAGATGCCATCTGCGTCATTCGAACGGGAAAGCTCCGTTGCGCCAATGTCAATACCCTGCCTTATCCCGGCTTCCCCACGGACATGCAGTCCCAGGTGGCCGTCTGTATGGCCCTGGCCAAGGGCAACAGCATCATCTCGGAGGGGATCTATGATACCCGCTTCCGTTACTGCGCTGAGCTCAACCGCATGGGCGCAAAGATCAAGGTCGATACCAAGGTGGCCTTGATCGAGGGCGTGGAGCAGCTCCACGGCTGCGAGGTCAAGGCTTGCGACCTGCGGGCCGGTGCGGCTATGGTCATCGCCGGCCTTGCGGCAGACGGCACCACCACCGTGGAAGATGTCCACTTCATCGAGCGCGGCTATGAGTGCATGATCGATAAGCTGCGGGGCCTTGGCGCAAACATCACCCGGATCGAAACTCAGGAAGAGCGGGACATTGAGGGTGTGGGATAAACACAGCCTGCACAAGCTGCCCGTGTTTTTCTTAAGCTATAAATGTTGGAGGGCATTTCCATGGAAAACAAAAGCAGTGTCAACCGGAGCAAGCGTCCTTATTCCGGACCGCTACCGCCCTGGATGTTGGTCTTTGGTGCGCTGCTGTTCTACTCCTTTTTCTTCCACCTCTGGACGGAGGATCGGTTTTCCGTTGGTCGTTTCTTGACCTTATTGCTCTTTTCACTCTCTTTTGCGTTTCTCTTTGCCCTGCTGGGCACAGTGAGTAAGCACCGAAAGATTCAGCAGACCATTGCCCTGGTGGTGGTGGTCTTCTGGGGCGTGCTTTATTTGGCTGAGTACTTCATCCTGGATTCCTTCCACAATTTCTATACGCTCAAAGGAATGCTCACCGGGGCTGGAAACGCCGGGCAGGATGATTTCAAAGCCCGGATGCTCGGCCTGATCTTCAAGAATATCTGGCGCGTTCTGCTCTTTGCCCTGCCCACGGCGCTCTGGTTCCTGGCCAACCGCCATTTGAAAATGCGCCGTATTTTGACCCGGGGCCTGCGGCGCTATCTGGCGGGCACCGCCGCGCTGCTGTTTTTTGTGGGCCTGCTGTTTGGTGCGCTCCTCTCTCCGGATCGGAATCGGATGAGCGGCGCGTATAACTTTACCGCCGCAGTCCATGCCTTCGGCTTGCCCATGGGCTTTGCCCTCGATTCCCTCCAGGATGGCGGAAGCAGTGCTTCCTTCGAATTCTCCGATGAGTCCTTTGCTCCGGATCTGCACTCGGAGGTCCCGGCAGACAGCACCCATTCCGCCGAAGAGCCTGGGAAGACGGACGAGAACGGCGATCTGGCGGAGTCTTTCACGGTCGAGCCCACTGAGAAGCCGCAAGCACGCTACCAGATGATGGATCTGGATCTGGATCGGCTGATCAACGAGTCCAATGACGATACGGTGGTGAATGTCTCCAGATATCTGAGCTCCTTGACGCCCTCTAAGACCAACGAAATGACGGGCATGTTCCAAGGCAAGAATCTGATTCTGATCACCGCCGAGGCTTTCTCCAAGGAGTTCATCAGCCCGGAGTTGACACCGACCCTCTACCGCATGATGACCAAGGGCATCCAGTTCACGGACTACTATCAGCCCGCCTGGGGTGGCTCCACCTCTTCCGGGGAGTTCTCCATCCTCACGGGCATCGAACCGGCCCACGGTGTCAATTCCATCCAGGAAACCGTTGGCAGGAATATGGACATCACCATAGGCAACAAGCTTAAGAACTTGGGCTACTTTACCCGGGCCTATCACAACCATGATTACGAATACTACGGCCGCAACGAGACACATGAAAACCTGGGCTACGAGAAATTCATCGGCGTGGGTAATGGCATGGAAGTGACCGAGGTCTGGCCCGAGAGCGATCTGGAGATGATCGACTTCACGGTGCCCCAGTATATCGGGCAGCAGCCCTTCAGCATCTACTATATGACCGTCTCCGGCCACGGCGCTTATTCCTGGGAAGGCAACCGCCAGTCGGCCCGCCACCGGGACGAGGTGCAGGACCTGGACTGCCCCGAGCTGATCAAGGCCTATATCGCCTGCAACCTGGAAGTTGAGTACGCGATGGCGTCTCTGATCAGCCAGCTGGAGGCCACCGGGATCGCCGAC
>JAFOKO010000081.1 GCA_017419715.1 Oscillospiraceae bacterium
CCCACAACGCCTTTGCCGCCATCTATGAGGGCCGCTACCTGGCTGGCGTGGTTGCCGGCATGAAGCTCCAGCAGCTGATTGACGAGGGCACCATCAAGCCCGAGGAAGCCATCATCGGCTACGTCGGCGCCTTCCCCTTCGCCGAGGTCAAGTCCGGCTATACCGCCTACTTCCTGGGCGCCCGGAGCGTCTGCCCCAGCGTCACCATGAAGGTCCAGTTCGTCAACTCCTGGTCTGACGCCACCCAGGAATCCAACGCCGCCTCCGCCCTCTGCGACGCGGGCTGCAAGCTGATCTCCCAGCACGCCGACAACTCCACCCCCGCCACCATGGCCCAGTCCAAGGGCGCCTTCTTCACCAGCTACAACAACGACATGATCTCCGTCGCCCCCGAGGCTTGCCTGGTGGGCACCCGGATCGACTGGTCCGTCTACTTCACCGAGGTCATCAAGGCCGTTGCCGACGGCATCGAGTTCCCTCAGGACTGGAGCAAGGGTCTGAAGGAAGGCGCTGTTGTGCTCACCGCCCTCAACGAGGACCTTGTGGCCCCCGGCACCGCTGAGAAGCTGGCCGAGGTGGAAGCTGGCCTTAAGGACGGCAGCATCCAGGTCTTCGACACCAAGACCTTCACCGTTGGCGGTGAGGAGCTCACCCAGGCCTTCGCGCTGGACACCGACGGCGACTTCGCTCCCGACAAGGAAGAGGCTGTCTTTGATGGCGCTTTCCACGAGTCCTACTTCCAGTCCGCTCCCTACTTTGCCATCGACATTGACGGCATTGAGCTGATGAACTGAGTTTCTCAACGCCTAACACGAAAACGGGCGCTCGGCTTACGCGCCGGGCGCCCGTTCGTTTATCAAGCAACGAAAGGATGACAGCCTTGGAAAAAAACTGTTATGCCATCGAATTGAAGGGCATCACCAAACACTTTGGCCCAGTGCTTGCCAACGACAGCATCGACCTGGGCCTGCAGCGCGGTGAGATCCTCGCGCTGTTGGGTGAAAACGGCAGCGGCAAGACCACCCTCATGAACATGCTCTCCGGCATCTACCTCCCCGACGCGGGCGAGATTCTGGCCGACGGTCACCCCATTTCCATCCGTTCTCCCAAGGACGCTTTTGCCCATGGGATCGGCATGATCCACCAGCACTACAAGCTGGTGAATGTCTTCACTGCAGCGGAAAACATCGTCCTGGGCATGGAGCAGGAAAAAAAGCTGGACATCAAGCAAACAAACGCCCGAGTTCGGGAGATCTGCCAGCGCTATGGGTTCGAGATCGACCCGGAGAAGAAGGTCTACGATATGTCCGTCTCCGAGAAGCAGACTCTGGAGATCGTCAAGGTGCTCTATCGCGGCGCGGAGATCCTGATCTTGGACGAGCCCACCGCCGTATTGACCCCCCAGGAGACGGATCGGCTCTTTGCGGTTCTTCGGAATATGCGTAGCGACAACAAGGCCATTGTCATCATCACCCACAAGCTCAACGAGGTCATGGCGATCTCCGACAAGGTGGCCGTGCTTCGCAAGGGCAAGTATATCGGCACCATCCCCACTGCCGAGACAAATCCCCAGGCGCTCACGGACATGATGGTGGGTCGAGCCGTAAGTCTGAACATTGACCGGCCCTGGAATGATCAGCAGACGGAGCGCCTGCTGGTGCGGGATTTGAGCTGCTATGACCACGAACATGTGAAAAAGCTGGACGGCGTGAGCTTTACCGCCATGGGCGGCGAGATCCTCGGCGTGGCCGGGATCGCGGGCTCCGGGCAAAAGGAACTGCTGGAGGCCATCGCGGGGCTCTGCCCCATCGCTGGCGGCTCCATCCTCTACAAGTCTCCCGCTGGCGGCCAGGAAGAACTGGTGGGCATGTCCCCCATGCAGATCCGCAAGAAGGGGATCTCCCTGGCCTTTATTCCCGAGGACCGGCTGGGCATGGGTCTGGTGGGCTCCATGGGCATGACCGGAAACATGATGCTTCGGAGCTGGCGCAAGGGCAGCGGACCCTTTGTGAAACGAAAAGAGCCCAAAGCGCTGGCGAACAAGGTACTGCAGGATCTGGAAGTCGTCACCCCCGGCATTGAGTTTCCCGTGCGGAAGCTCTCCGGCGGCAATGTCCAGAAGGTGCTGGTGGGTCGGGAAATCGCCTCCAGCCCCAGCGTGCTGATGACGGCCTACGCGGTGCGCGGCCTGGACATCAACACCTCCTACACCATCTATAATCTGATGACGGAGCAGAAGATGAAGGGCGCCGCCGTGATCTTCGTAGGAGAAGATCTGGATGTGCTGTTGGAGCTCTGTGACCGTATCCTGGTGCTATGCGGCGGCAAGCTCAGCGGAATCGTAGATGCGCGGCGCGCCACCAAGGAAGAAATCGGTCTGTTGATGACCAGCGTCGGCGGAAAGGAGGAAGCCTGATGGAGGAAGCGATCAAATCCCCTTTGCTCCGCCTGGAAAAGCGGGGCAGTAATTCGCTCAAGCCCGTCTATGTCTGGATGATCCGGCTGGGTTCGATCCTGTTTGCCCTTCTGCTGGGCTCCATCGCCATTTTGCTGGCAGGCAGCGACCCCATAGAGGCCTACGGCACGATGCTCAAAGGCGCGGTCGGCACGGCGGAGTTCCGCCAGCAGACGGTCAAGAAGGCCGTTCCCCTGCTGGGCTGTGCCCTTGCCATTGCCCCCTGCTTCAAGATGCGATTTTGGAACATCGGCGCGGAGGGCCAGATCACAGCCGGTGCGCTTGCCGCGACCTTTGTCGTCCGGCTCCTTGCTTCCAAATTTGAAGGCAATACCCCTTCCCTGCCCCTGCTGCTGATGATGGCCCTGGCGGCCATGCTGCTGGGCGGGCTTTGGGCCTTGATCCCCGGCTTCTTCAAGGCCAGGTGGAACACCAACGAGACCCTGTTCACCCTGATGATGAACTACATCATCATCGGTGTCGTGGCCTGGCTGCAGGCCGGTCCCTGGGAGGCCCGGCAGGGCCGGATCGCCCAGTTCCCCCGTCTGGCCTGGCTGCCCAAGGTGGAGGGCGTTCACTGTGGCTGGATCATCGTGCTGGTCCTGGTCTTCCTGGTCCATATCTACATGCGGCACAGCAAGCAGGGCTACGAGATCGCCGTCATTGGCGACTCCCTGCGCACGGCCCAGTACGCGGGCATGCATGTGGGCCGGATCATGATGCGCACCATGTTCCTCTCCGGGGCCATCTCCGGTCTGGTGGGCTTTATGCTCTGCTCCGGTGCCACCAACACTCTGTCCAAGGACATCGCGGGCGGCGTGGGCTTCACCTCCATCACCGTGGCCTGGCTCAGCCAGCTCAACGCCTTCGCCATGGTGGCCATCTCGCTGCTGCTCGGCGTTCTGACCAAGGGCGCGGACACCCTGCAAACCGTCATGAATGTTCCGGCGGCCATCTCGGACATCATCATCGGCCTGCTGCTGTTCTGTATGCTGGGCTGTGAATTCTTCATCAACTATCGGCTAATCCTACGGAAAAAGCCCGGGAAGGGAGGCACTGTCAAATGAAGACGCTGGACACTGTGGTCCTGCTGCTGATCGCGGCCATCACCTATGGCACGCCCCTGCTCTACGGCACCCTAGGAGAAGTATTGACAGAGCGATCCGGCAATCTGAACTTGGGTGTCGAGGGTATTCTGTTCATGGGCGGCGCTTTCGGCCTGGGCGGCGTGTATTACTGTGAAAAGCTCCTGGGTACCCCCAGCGGCATCGCCGCGATAGCGATCGCCCTGCTCTGTGCCTTCCTGGCTGGGGCTCTGGCCTCGCTGATCTTCAGCTTTATCACTACGACTTTGCGGGCCAATCAGAATGTGACGGGCCTTGCCCTTGCCATCTTCGGCACGGGCGTGGGCCAGTTTGCAGGCGAGATGATGCGCGTCCGGGCTGGCGGCTATGTCACCGTCAGCAACGAGCTGAAGGCCGTCTTCACCAGCTCCCCCTTCCCCCAGTTCATGAAGGACATTCCTTATGTGGGGCAGCTGCTTTTCGGCAACAGCCATTTCTTCTACATCGGCGTGATCCTGGCGGTGCTGATGCATCTGTTTCTGAAAAAGACCAGGAAGGGGCTCTATCTCCGGGCCGTGGGCGAGAACCCCGCCACAGCAGACGCGGCCGGGATCAGCGTGACCCGCTATAAGTACCTGGCAACGATCATCGGCGGCGGCATCTCCGCCATCGGCGGCGTGGTCTACATCGTCACCACTGCGGGCTGTACTTGGAACAACGAGGGCCTGTCCGGCGTGGGCTGGCTGGCCGTGGCGCTGGTTATCTTCTGCCTGTGGCGGCCGCTGTCCGCCCTCTGGGGCTCGGTGCTCTTCGGCGCGCTGATGATTCTCTACATGCGCCTGCAGCTCTCCTTCATCCCCACGGAGCTCTACAAGATCCTGCCCTATGTAGTCACGGTCGTGGTGCTGATCCTGTCCAGCCTGCGCAACAACAAAGAAAAACAGCCCCCTGAGGGCCTCGGGCTGGCATATTTCCGGGAAGACCGATAAACTGCCGTGGGGCGCACCGATCGGACTGAGCTGTACCGATGAACACAGCGCACCCGTAGGGGACGGGTTCCCCGTCCCCGCACCGCCTGGCAAATGCAAAAAAGATTGAACACAAAGACGGTTCTGTGTGTCCTTTGACACAGAACCGTCTTTTGTGTTCCGTGGCGCACACTGTGCGCCGCTACAGAGTCTTTGCGTCTGAGTGCTGACAGCAATCACATTTTCTTCTCGATTTTATTCGTTATCACAATGATGATCAACGGATTGCACACATAGATAACGCCGGTCACAATGGCAGGCAGCGTGTATTTCAGCGCCACGAAGAGCGCTGTTGCGCAAGCCAGCAAAAACATCGTCGCGTAATTCGCCACGGATCCAGCCTTTTCTTTGATGGCAATATTGCGTTCGTCCATGACCTCCACTTTAAAATCATGATCCCGCATCATTTTGTTAAACATGAGCATCGTATAGGACACGCTCAGAATCGGAATTGTAAACAGCATGATCCCAGTGTCGACATTATCTGGGAAGTCAGTCAAAAACAGCAGAAGGATCAGCGCAAAGGCAATTCCAAATCCAATGTACCAGATTAGGTTCTTATTCTTCTTTTTCACGTTCTGTTTCCTCCTCATAGATAAAAATATCTTCGATCGGCATGTCAAAAAAGCGGGCAATTTTAAATGCCAGCAATATGGACGGATTGTAACGTCCGTTTTCCAGGGAGCCAATGGTCTGCCGGGAGACCTCCAAAATCGCAGCCAGCTCCTCCTGCTTGATGCCCCGCTGCTTCCGCAGCTCCTCCAAACGGTTCTTCATATCGAGCCTCCTTTCAAATGAAAAGTTTCCTTTCCATGCAAAAGTATAGCACATGGAAGCAGTAATGTCAAGTACACTTTCCATTTTTTAACAAAGCGAAGGGGCCGTTGATCGTGTTCGGTCAACAGCCCCTCCGAAACGAAAGGCGAACCGTCCCCTGTGTTCAGGACAGCACTTCAAAAATCAAGAGCGCGCCGATGGTATTGATCGCGATATTTGCGCAGACATGGATACCTCTTCCCTCTTACCTTATCAGACCCGCTTCCACTTGGGGCCCTGCGGAGTGTCGATGATCTCGATACCTTTCGCTTTGAGCTCGTCGCGGATGCGGTCGGCCTCGGCGAAGTTCTTCTCCTTCTTGGCGGCCGTGCGGGCGGCCAGGAGGGCTTCGATTTCGGGGTCGTGTTCCTCGGCGGCCTCGGCCTGCTTTGCGGCCTCGCGCTTCTTTGCGGCGGCTTCCAACAGGTTCAGGCTCAGCACCCGGTCAAAATCGGCAATAGCGGCCAGCTTGGTGGCGTTGTTGGTCTTTTCCTTCAGCACATCGTAGAGGGCGGTGATGCCCAGGGAAGTGTTCAAATCGGCGTCCATGCCCTTCATAAAGCGCTGCTTGAGGGCCTCCAGGACAGCGGCGTCCACTTCGCCCTCGGCCTTGGGGTCCAGCGCGGCAATCTTGTCAATCAGCTTGTTGTAGGCCACCACGGCGTTATCCAGATTTTCCCAGGTGAAGACCAGATTCTTGCGGTAGTGGCTCTGCAGGCAGAAGAAGCGGTAGGCCATGGGGTCATAGCCCTTCTGCTCCAGCAGGCTGACGGTCAGGAACTCGCCCTTGGATTTGGACATTTTTCCGGCGGCGTCGTTCAGGTGCAGCACATGGAACCAGAAATTGACCCACTTGTGGCCCAAATAGGCCTCGGACTGGGCGATTTCGTTCGTGTGGTGCGGGAAGGCGTTGTCAATGCCGCCGCAGTGGATATCCATGTCCTCGCCCAGGTGCTTGATGGAAATGCCGGTGCACTCGATATGCCAGCCCGGATAGCCCACGCCCCAGGGGGATTCCCATTTCAGGGCCTGGTCCTCAAATTTGGACTGGGTGAACCAGAGGACAAAGTCGTTCTTGTTGCGCTTGTTCGTGTCCTCCTCCACGCCCTCGCGGACGCCCACATCCAGATCCTCAGCGTTGAAGTCGTTGAACACATAGTATTTTTCCAGCTTGGAGGTGTCAAAGTACACATTGCCCCCCGCCAGATAGCCATAGCCCTTGTCGATCAGGGTTTGGACAATGTGGATATAATCCTGGATGCAGTTGGTGGCGGGCTCCACCACATCGGGCCGCTTGATGTTCAGCTTGGCGCAGTCGGAGAAGAAGGCGTCGGTGTACATTTGCGCGATTTCCATGACGGTCTTGTGCTCCCGCTTGGCGCCCTTGAGCATCTTGTCTTCGCCGGTATCGCCGTCGGAGGACAGGTGGCCCACATCGGTGATGTTCATGACGCGCTTGACATTATAGCCCGCGTAGCGCAGGTACTTTTCGAGCACATCCTCCATGATATAGGTGCGCAGATTGCCGATGTGGGCAAAGTGGTACACCGTGGGGCCGCAGGTGTACATCTTCACCACATCCGGGTGATTGGGCACAAAAAGTTCCTTCTTACGGCTCAAAGAATTGTACAGGTACATATTCATCTACTCCTTTCGTGTAGAGGGGCGGCGTCCTCGACGCCCCGAACGGGTCAAATTTGGAAAGGCGCTGGTCGTTAGGGACGCCGACCCCTACGCAAAGAAACGCCCCCGGATCTTCATCCAGAGGCGATCACTCGCGGTTCCACTCTGATTTCTCGCTTTGGCGCTCACGCGGCCTCACGGGGTCTCCCCATCGCTCCCGGACGCACCTTCTCCGCGCTCCTGCTGCCCTCGCTTCCAGCCAATGACGAAGGCTCTCTGCCGCAGTCCGATGCGGGTACTCTTTCCGATCAAAGCAATTATTTGATTGATGGTCGTATCATAGCAGAAAAAGCCGATGCTGTCAATCCTTTTTCCGGTATTTTCAGTTTTTATTGAATAATATTTGTAATCTGCTCCAATGCCCCCGGAAGAGGTGGAATATACGCCAGACAAATAACAGCACAGGCAGCGCAAAACAAGCGTCGTCTGTGCTGTGCTGTTTCCATCTATGCCGTGGGGACTGCCTGCCGTGGCACACACTGTGCGCCGCTACGATAGCGGGTGCGGGCAAATACCCGCAGGGCATCGAGGCCGCCGCCCCCCTACAAGCGGGTACAAACGGGTAGCAGGCGGACAAGCAAAGCTTGTCCCTACGGACGGGTGAAGAATTCTTTATTCTTACTTTTCAATTCTCCCCTGTCCCTTTAAGGCTGCATCAATATCCGGCCAGCCCTTGGCGATGCTGATGGGTCTGCCGGAGCCATCCACAAAGCAGTGCTCCGAATTCCCGGTGCAGGCCAACTCGCCCGTGGTCTCGTTGAACATTTCGTAGGCCACCTTCAAAACGACGCTGTTGTATTTCTCAATGCGCACCCGAATGTGGATCTTGTCGTCAAAGCGGGTGGGGCGTCGGTATTTACAGGCCACGGTGACCACAGGCGATTGTAGCCCACGAGCCTCCATGACGGCAAAGCTGGCCCCGATCTCATCCAGGAAGGCCACCCGGGCCTCCTCCATCCAGCGGATATAGTTGGAATGATGAACAATGCCCATCTTGTCGGTCTCATAGTAGTGAACCTTGTGCGTGTATTCGAACATAGAAGCTCCTCCAAAGTGCGGGCGGCCATTGTCCGCCCCTGCATCCCGCTGTCATTCTGAGCGGAGCGAAGAATCCGCGTTCCTCGGCCCCTATTACCTATTGCCCAATGCCTATTGCCAATTGCCTACTGCTTTTTCTTCAGATCCAGCACATCCCAGTTCCGGATGAAATACTCCACGCCGGAGTAGAGCGTGGGCAGGACGATGACCAGGACGATGATCCAGTTGAGCCAGGAGAGCTCCTTCAAAATGATCTGATCGTACACGGCGATCCAGAGGCAGAGGGCCACCATGGTGGAGAAGGTCTTCACCTTGCCGGACCAGTCGGCGGCGATGACCCGACCCTTCTGCACGGCGATGAGCCGCAGGCCCGTCACGGAGAACTCCCGCGCCAGGACGATCATCAGCGCCCAGGCGGGCATGAGATTCCACTGGCAGAAGATGCACATGGCCGAAATCACCAGCAGCTTGTCCGCCAGGGGATCCAGAAACTTGCCGAAGTCGGAGACCTGGTTATACTTCCGGGCGATGTGGCCGTCCACGTAGTCGGTGAGGCTGGCCAGAATGAAAATTCCCAGAGAGAGCCATTTGAGCCAGCTATGGCCGGGGCTCAAAAGGAAGCACAGCATAAAAGCCGGGATCATAGCCACCCGGACCAGGGTGATCTTGCTTGCAGTCGTCATTTTGTTTCCTCCCTGCCGACCAGGTCGCCATCCTCGGCGCCCAGGATCAGTACTTGCACAAATTCCCCGGGCCGATGCTCGGCCTCGGAGGTAAAGCGGACCGTCCCGTCAATGCCCGGGGAATCCGCGTAGCTTCTGCCGTAGAAATAAGTCCCGTCCCAGTCCTCCACCAGGACCTCCAGGGTCCGGTCGAAGCGGGAGGCGTTGTAAGCGTCCAGCACCTCGGATTGGAGCTGGGCGATGTAGTCCGCCCGGCGCTGGGCGATCTCCTGGTCGGGGTAGTCCATCTTGGCTGCCGGGGTCCCCTCCTCCGGCGAGAAGGCAAAGGCCCCCACCCGTTCCAGCTTCCAGCGGCGAAGGAAGTCGCAGAGCTCCTCGAACTCCGCCTCCCCTTCTCCGGGGAGCCCGGCGATGAGGCTGGTGCGGATCACCAGGCCGGGAATGCGGGCCCGGAGCTTGGCAAAGAGCTCCTCCAGATAGGCCCGGTCGCCCCGGCGGTTCATCCGCTTCAGGATGCCGTCGTTCACGTGCTGGATGGGAATGTCCAGATACTTGACGATCTTGGGCTCAGAGGCCACCACGTCGATGAGCTCGTCGGTGATCTCGTCCGGATAGGTGTAGTGGACCCGGATCCAATGGGCCCCTTCGATGCGGCACAGCCGCCGCAGCAGCTCGGGCAGCTTCCGCTCCCCATAGAGGTCTATGCCGTAGCGGGAGCTATCCTGGGCCACCACGATCAGTTCCTTGGTACCGCCCCGGACCAGATCCTCCGCCTCGGCCACGATATCCTCCAGCTTTCGGCTGCGGAACTTGCCCCGGAGCTTGGGGATCACGCAGAAGGCGCAATGATTGTCACAGCCCTCGGCGATCTTCAGGTAGGAATACCAGCCGGGGGTAGTCAGGATGCGGCCGGTCTCCTCCACGGGGCTGTGGATGGAGCCGAATTCGGAGACCTGTTTCCCCGCCAGGACCTGCCGGGCGGCGGCCACCACGTCGTAGTAGCTGCCGGTGCCCAGGACGCCGTCCACCTCGGGCAGCTCCGTCAGGATCTCCTGCCGGTAGCGCTGGGCCAGACAGCCGGTGACGAGGATTTTCCCCACCAGGCCCTGGGCCTTCTTCTGGCCCACGGCGATGATGTTGTCGATGGCCTCGCTCTTGGCGGCGTCGATGAAGCCGCAGGTGTTGACGATCACCAGATCCACTTCCTCCGGCTCCGGGCGGATCTCATAGCCCGCCTGGGCCATCAGGTACATCATCTGCTCGCAGTCTACCTGGTTCTTGGCGCAGCCAAGGGAAATAAAAGATACAGTTTGCGACATAGGACCACCTTATTCTATAGAATCAATTTAAGGAATGTAAAGCATCACGCGTCGGTTTTTTTGATCTGTTCCAGCGCTTCGCGGACATCTGTCCAGGTAAAGCCCCGCCGGATGGCGGCCTGTGTGGCGCTCCGAAGAGTCTTTTCGTCCGGCTCCGGGCCGAGGCGCTTGCGTAGAAACTCTTCCAGGGCGTCGGACATGTCGGGAACGGTGGCCAAGGCCTCGTCCCAGTATTCCTTCGGGATGCGCTTGGCGTAGAGCATTTGCTTGATGCGTTCAACACCGTAGCCGCGGCTCACGCCGCGGCTCACGATTTGACGGGCCGTTTCGGCGTCGTCCAGCAGATTCAGTTCTTCCAGCCAGCGGACAGCGTTTTGGGCGTCCTCCGGCGTCTCGCCTTTTTGGGTCAAACGCTGCCGGAGCTCTCCCTTGGACACCGCAGCGGCAGAGATGATCCGCACAGCCCGTTGCTTGGCGGAGACGGCAGCGTTGGCGGACTTCAAAGAGGCCAACGCCGCGTCTGTCAATTCCATGCCGGGGAAAAGCCCCTGCTCCGCAACCGTCTGGGGAAGCAGCTTGACGGTCGTACCGTCGTCAAATACCACCGCCGCCCGGCCGTTCGGCCGTTTGGGTGGAAGGATCGCCTTGATTGTAAGGGTCATTGGGATCGTTTACAGCTCGTCGTCAAAATCCTCCGCGCTAACGCCGACGGCGCGGTCGGCGGGCTCGGCGGGGGCATTGGAACCTCCGGGGCGGGCGGTGGCTTCTGCCAGCTTGGTCCTCACTTGGGCCTCCACATCGGCGGCCACTTCCGGATTCTCCATCAGATACTTTTTGACGCTGTCTTTGCCCTGGCCGATACGCTCGCCGTTCATGGAGAACCAGGAGCCGGCCTTTTGGACCACATCAAAGCCCACGGCCATATCGACCAGCTCGCCCCACTTGGAAATGCCTTCGCCGAACATGATGTCAAACTCGGCCTGTCGGAAGGGAGGCGCGACCTTGTTCTTGACAACCTTGACGCGAACATGATTGCCGATCACATTGCCGCCTTCCTTGATACCCTCCACGCGGCGGACATCCAAACGGACGGAGGCGTAGAATTTCAGCGCATTGCCGCCGGTGGTAGTCTCAGGGTTGCCGTACATGACGCCGATCTTCATGCGAAGCTGGTTGATGAAGATGACGACGCAGTTGGTCTTTGCAATAGTCCCGGCCAGCTTGCGCAGGGCCTGAGACATCAGCCGGGCCTGGAGGCCCACAAAGGTATCGCCCATCTCGCCCTCGATCTCCTGCCGGGGCACCAGCGCCGCCACGGAGTCCACCACGACGGCGTCCACCGCGCCTGAGCGCACCAGGGCGTCTGTGATCTCCAGGGCCTGGTCGCCGGTGTCCGGCTGGGAGACCAGCATGGAGTCAATGTCCACGCCGATGGCCTTGGCATAGACGGGGTCGAGCGCGTGCTCGGCGTCCACAAAGGCCACCTCGCCGCCCATTTTCTGGGCCTGGGCCAGGATGTGCAGGGCCAGGGTGGTCTTGCCGGAGGATTCCGGGCCGTAGATCTCGATGATGCGTCCCTTGGGCACGCCGCCCACACCGAGGGCGGCATCCAGGGCCAGGGAGCCGGTGGGAATGGATTCAATGTTCAAAGCAGGCCGGTCGCCCATGCGCATGACTGCACCCTTGCCGAAGCTCTTCTCGATCTGCTTCAAAGCCGTTTCCAGGGCCTTCTTCTTATCCTCAGCCGGAGCCGGCGCATCATAGGCGGGTTTCTTGGTAGCCATAGTATCTTTACCTCTCTTGTTTTAAGATAGCTCTATTATACAAATGGTTCTGTCCCATAAATGGGATTGTTAACAATAATGATTCAATCGTTGCCAGCGTATAATTCTTTGCGCTTCTTTCTTACCGCTCCCCGGTCCATGAATGCTCTGCCAGCACGGCGCGGATAATGCCAGAGTAGTCCTGCCTCCACTCGAGGATCGTAAAGCCCGCGTTCTCCAGAATGGTGCCAACGGCGGGGTCCTGGCCCAAGCCAAATTCGAAAGCCATACAGCCTCCGGGGCGAAGCGCCGGGGTGAAGTTCCGGACGATGGCCCGGAAGAAATCCAGGCCGTCTGCCCCGCCGTGGAGGGCCAGGTGGGGTTCATAGTCCCGGACAGAGGCATCCAGTTGCGCCATTTCCGCCGTAGTAACATAGGGCGGATTGGCAACGATCAGATCAAACTTGCCCAGAAAGGGCGCGGCGGGCTTCATTGCGTCTACCTGAACGCAGGAGACACGACCGCCAAGATGGAGGTCGGTCACATTCTTCTTCGCCACCCGCAGGGCATCTGTAGAAATGTCCGCCAGGGTGAGCTTGGCATCCTTGACCCGACGGGCAATGGCCAGACCGATGCAACCGGAGCCGGTGCACAGGTCCAGAATCCGGGGATTCTGGGGCAAAAACATGGCCTTTTTGATGGCAAGCTCTGTGACAGCCATGGTATCGTCTCGGGGGATCAACACATCCGGGGTGATGGTAAGGGTCATGTCCGCAAAATCCCACTGACCCAGGAGATAGGCGGTGGGCTCCCCCGCCAGATGGCGATGCACAAAGCGCTCCACCTTGGTGCAAATCTCCTCGGAGGCATAAAGACCGCGATCCGCAATCAGCTCCTCCTGTGTCTTTCCGGAAGCAGCGCAGACAAGTTCCCGGGCCACATTGCCCGCATACATGCCCTCGCTGGGCAGCAGAGCCTTCCGCGCATCCAGATAGAGATCGGCGTAAGTCTTTACCATTTGTCGCTGCCCTCCTGTGCGGGCAAGACCAGCTCCAGAGCCCGGATCGCCACTTCTATCATGGAATCATCCGGCTCATTGGTGGTGAAGTTCTGGAACCACATCCCCGGCGCGGTCAAGAGCCGGGTAAAGCGGTTGTCGTGGCGGCCCACCAGGCGGTTGATCTCATAGCTGATGGACACCACCAGCGGCAGCATGACGACCAGCTTGAGGGCCATCATCAGCAGATTGTAGAGCACGCGGCTGTTTTCCTGCAGCTCCCGCAGCCCGGGGATCCAGGCATTGAGCACGGCAGAGAGGACGGTAAACAGGAGAATGGACAGAGCCATCACCACAAAGAGGAAGCTGGTGCCACAACGGGGATGCTTGCGGGTCATGCCCCGGACATTCTCCACCGTTAGGGGCAGTCTGGCCTCGTAGCATCGGATGGTTTTATGCTCCGCGCCGTGATAGGAAAACACCCGGCGCATATCTTTCATTTTAGAAACCAGGATCATGTAGCCCAGGAAGATCACAATGCGAAACAGGCCCTCGGTTAGGTGCTGCACCACCACGCCACATCCGGTCAAGCGCTGAAGCAGGTTGCCCAACAGCATGGGCAGCAGGAAGAACAGCAGCAGAGAAAAGCCCATGCCAAGGAGCACCGCAAAGCTCACCACAAGAGACATGAATTTCTCGCTGCCCAGCTTCTTTTCGAGCCATTGATCCAGCTTGGATGGCTCGGGTTCTTCCTCGCCGTCGTCCATATCTGCATGCTCCGCCGACCACATGAGAGACTTGACACCGGAGACCATGGAGCCCCCAAAATTGACAATGCCCCGGATCAGCGGCCAGGTGAAGATCCCGGTTTTTTTCTTCAGCGGGTCGATCTTCTCCACCAGACCTTCCTTGGGGCTACGGACCACAATGGCCTGGCTTTCCGGCCCACGCATCATGATCCCCTCGATCAGCGCCTGTCCGCCGATCATGGTTTTAAATTGTTCCTGTACAGGGCAAGCCGTCTTTTCACCTTTCATCTTGTGTTACCTTTCCACTTTTATGTGTTTCCAGCAGGCGCACCCTGTTAGGGCGCCGGGACAACCCGACAGATTGCCGACACTGCAGATGATTTCCCCGCGTCTCCTATTGCCTGTTTCCTGATGCCTGTTGCCCAAGTCTCACTGTGTCACCGGCAGCGAGACAGTGACCAGGCAACCGCCGCCTTCGGCGTTCTCGAGCGTAAGTGTGCCGCCGTGGAGCTCCACGATCTGGTCACAAACAGCCAGGCCGATGCCGGAGCCGCGGGCTTTGGAGCTGCCCTTGTAGAACTTCATCTTGACATGGGGCAATTCCTCTTCCGGGATGCCGGGGCCAAAGTCCCGGATCCGGGTCACGATTCTGTCGCCCTCGAGCTGCATGGAAACCATGATCCGCCTGCCTTCGCCGCCGTGTTTGGCAGCGTTGTCCAGGATATTCAGGAAAACCTGGCGCATACGCTCTGGATCGCAAGAGATCTCGGGGATTTCGTCGTCCGAGGCGTTATACTCCAGCCGGATCCCCTCCTGGCGCAGGCGGCTGCCGTACATGTAGATCATGTCCTCAAAGTCCGCCCGCAGGTCACAGTTGCGAACATTCAAGGTGAAGCGGCCATCCTGGATCCGGGTGAACTCCAACAACTCCTCCACCATAGAGGTCAAACGCTTAGCCTCGCCCAAGATGATAGAAATGCCGCGTCGGGTCTCCTCCGGGTCCGCGTCTCCCTGCAGCAGGGTCTCTCCCCAGCCGGTGATGGCCGTCAATGGCGTGCGCAGTTCATGCGAGACCGAGGAGACGAACTCCGACTGCATCCGTTCCGCCTGGCCGATCTTGGCAGACATATCGTTGATAGTGTCGGCCAGTTCGCCGATCTCGTCATCAAATTTTTTCTGAATCCGGACGCCGTAGCTGCCGGACGCGATCCGCTTGGCCGTGTCGGTGATCTCCGCCACCGGCATTAAAATGGAGCGGAGGTACATTCGGTTGCTCACATAGACCAGGAAGATTGCAAAGGCTGCAAAGCCGATGGCCAGCAACATTCCCACCAGGATCAGGCGATCCGCATTTCGGGTGCTGGTGACAAAGCGCAGCACGCCTACCACTTGACCGTCGGCATAGATCATCGGCGTCGCCACCGACATGATCCGTTCCCGGGTGGAGGGGTTTTCGCCCACGAACACCACATTAGTCTTGGTCTCCAGGGCCTTGGAGACCTCGGAGGTGCGCACCGTTTCCTCGGCAAACATGCCGTAGGAGGAGGCCAGGACCTCCCCCTTGCCGCCTACAAACTGCAGCTCCAGCCGGTCGCGTCCGGCATAGTTTTGCACCAGCTGGACGCAGGAATCATAGCATTCGCTGTAGTCCAGGTTCAGATAGTTGCGCAAAAAAGCCGCCGTGGTATTGGCCTCCGCCTCCAGGCCGGAGCGCATGGTGGAATAGGTATAAAACCCGTTGGCCACAGAGAAAGCCGCGCCCAACAGAATGACGATGACGGACATGAGGCTCAGAATATTGCGCAACCAGCGCTGGAGAATGCCACTGGCAAGCCGCTTCTTTTTCCGTTTCTCCTCACGCAGCGCCTGCTTTTGTTCCGGATCTTTCAAACTCAGGCACCCCATTTATATCCAAAGCCCCAGACCGTGGTAATAAAGGTGGGGTTCGCGGTATCGTTCTCGATCTTAATGCGAAGACGGCGGATATTCACATCCACGATCTTCAGTTCGCCGTCGTAATCCCGGCCCCAGACAGAGGTCAAAATGTCCTCACGGGAGAGGGCGCGTCCGGGGTTTTGCATAAACAGCTTCATGATGGCATACTCCACCTGGGTCAACTTGATGCGCTGGCCGTTCTTCTCCAGGGTCCGGTTGCGGGTGTTGAGTACAAAGATGCCCTGGCTCAAGACCTCGGCATCGGTATTCGTCTCTCCGCCGATGCGGCGGAAGATGGCGTCGATGCGGGCCGTCAACTCGGCCGGCGAGAAGGGCTTTGTCACATAGTCGTCCGCGCCGGTCATTAGGCCGGTGACTTTATCCATTTCCTGGGTGCGAGCGGTGAGCATAATGATTCCGATCACCTTATTGGTGGCACGGATATTGCGGCAGACCTCAAAGCCGTCCATATCCGGTAGCATAATATCCAGAATGGCAACGCCAATATCGGGATTCTCCCGCAGGCGCTCCAGGGCTTCCGCGCCGGTCCCCGCCTCGATGGCGTCATACCCGGCCCGCCGCAGATTGATGACCACAAAACTTCGAATGCTAACCTCGTCTTCCAGGATCAAAACCTTTTTCATTGCTTCTATTCCAACCTTTCGGGTAATTGTTGCTGTTTGTTTACTCGTTCGGCAGCAGGTCCACAGAGATGTAGTTGAACCTGGCCCGGAGCTCTTCCTCCGTCAATTCCGCCGCTTCGTCCATCAGAGCGGCATAGTACACCTCGCCACGCTGCCCCAGGAGGAAACGGCCTTCCTGCACGCTCCGGGCTTTGGCCTGTTCACCGGTCAAGGCATAGACGGTGACCAGGTTTTTCAGGCTGCCGTCTTCCCCCGGGATGGCCAGCTCTGTCCCGGACAGGCCGCCTTCCGTGCGCTGCTTGGTGACCACCAGATCCTGGCACCAGGATTCCGGCAAAAACAAAAACCAGCCCTCGGCGAAATTGTGATAGGTGCTCATTTTGTCGCTTCGAGTCCCGTCCGGGTTCAAATTGTACCAGATGATCCGGTACTGGTCCTCGGAACCGCTGTCCCCCGCAATGGAGGGAAGGGCAAGGGTCTCGGGCAGTTCGATCACGCCGTCGTTGTCGATGTCCGTGGAGTACACATAGTAATTCCGGACCGTCTGGACGCTCTGCCCGCTCTCCCGGTTCTGGGTGATATTGGTGAACATGTTTTCATGCAGGGTAAACACATCTGTGATCAGGTTGTTTTCGTCATAGGCGCTGGCCACAAACACCGCCGGGACGCCGGGGGCGATCTGGCCGGTTAGAACACGCTTGACGGATTCCGCCCCGGTGGAGAGGCTGGCTTCGGCGTCCTTCTGCAGCTCTCCGTCGCCAAAACGGTAAAACTCCGCATAGGCCCGGGGACCGTCGCCATTGGCCCGGAGCACAAAGATATCTGAGCACTGGTCTCCATCCAGATCCACAACCGTGTAAGCACTGTAGCCAGAGCTCATCAGTTCCTGGGCAACGCCGCCCTGCAGGGTATAGACACTCAAAAACTGCTGCACCTGTTCCCCGATACGGCGAGAGAGCAAAATCTCCATTCCGGGCAGGCCGTCGATCTGGGCGTAGCGGACAGAGTCAAAGGCCGTGCCATCTCCCTCCAGGGTGCAGGCCAGGTTGTATTTCTCATCCTCCCGGTGAAGGATAAGCACCTTCAAAGGCCGTTCTCCTTCCATCTTGCAGAAGACCAAGATCTCGTCCTGATCGTCGCCGTCCAGGTCCACCTGCTGGATAGTTTGGCGGTTGGGCGGAGAGACGGGCGCGCTGTAGCTGCCGCTGCCGAGCGCCGCTTCCACCGCGTTCTGCAGATCCCGGTACTCCTGAGAGCGCTGCGGCAAGGCATAGAGCACATCGCTATCAAAGGAATAGCAGCCCGCGAGCAGCAAAGCTAAAAACAGCGTTAATAGATAAATCCGGTATTTCATGACACTTTCGCTTTCCGTAAATTTACATTTTCCCGCAAATTACAGTATATCACAAAATTGTAAAAAAGTGTAGCAGTTTTTTAAAAAAATATTACAGTTTTAGGCATCAGACAGCTGTCATTCGTCAACGGTCACTTCTCCACCACCGCGGCCTCGCCCAGCAGGGCTCGGAGCTCGCTGAGCATGACTTCCTCGGGGACGCACTGAGCGCCCCGGCGGACGCCGGTATCGGCAAAGTAAAGCACCACGGGGATCTGGCCGGGGAACATGTTCAAAATGGCCTTGGTCTTGCGATAAGCTGTACTGTCCTCGGAGGGGAGCTTGAGAAAGAGCTTTTGACAGGCCATGACCCGGTTCAGAGCTCTGGTCGGTGCGCTGCCGATCTTGACAAAGGTCTCCAGCGGGAACACCGCGTTTGCCACAAACTGGGCGGCCTTCTCGTCTCGCTGGGAAACTCGGCCCTCAATGGCCACGGCTTCGCCCTCACGAAGCAATTTCTCAAAGCGGTTCAGCACCGTGGAAAACACCAGCACCTCCACCGCGCCGCTGTCGTCCTCTAAGTTCAGATAGGCCATCATGCTATCGTTCCGGGTCGGCTTGGTGACGAAGCTTTGGACGATGCCGCAAACGGTAAGGGTATCACCGTCCCGGAATTCGGTTTCCTCCCCCGTGATCCGGTGGATAGGAACCGCTTTAGTCCGGAGAAGGGCTTGACGAAACTGTTCCATAGGGTGGCCGGAAATGTAAAGGCCGGTGGTCTGTTTCTCTCCGTTGAGCAGCGCAAAGGGCTCCAGCTCCGGAATATCCGGGATTGGAAAGCGCATGTAGGCTTCCGGGTCTGCCAATGTGTCAAACAGGCCGATCTGGCCGGAGAGATTCCGGCGACTCTGGTTGGAGAGCCAGCTCATCATCGGCTCGTAGACGGCCAGAAGCTGGCTCCGGCGCTGGCCGAAGCAGTCCATCGCCCCACAGCGGATCAGATTCTCCACAGCGCGGCGGTTGAGCTCCGTGTCGCCCAGGCGCTTGCAGAAATCTTCCAAACCGGTAAAGGGGCCGCCGTTCTCCCGCTCGGAGACCATTTTCCGGATCAGCCCCCGGCCCACATTCTTCACCGCCCCCAGGCCAAAGCGGATCCGTTCGCCCTCCACCGTGAACACATCCTCAGAGCGGTTCACATCCGGCGGAGCCAGGGGGATCCCCATCTCCTTGCAGTCGGCAATATAGCCCGCCACTTTTTCGGTGTCGGAGAGCATGGAGGTCATGAGCGCCGCCATATACTGCCGGGGCCAGTGGCATTTGAGCCATGCCGTTTCGTAGGTGACCTTGGCGTAGCAAGCCGCGTGAGCCTTGTTGAAGGCGTAGTTGGCAAAGTCGAGGATCTCATCATAAATCTGCTGAGCTGCCGCCTCCGAGACGCCGTTGGCCACCGCGCCGGGGATGCCCCTGGCAGGGTCGCCAAAGACAAAGGCTTGCCGCTCCTGGACGATCACATTCTGCTTTTTCTTGGAGATGGCCCGGCGCATATTGTCCGCCTGGCCCAGAGAGTAACCGCCCAGCTTGCGGAAGATCTCGATCACTTGCTCCTGATAGACCATACAGCCGTAGGTCACTTCCAAAATCGGCTGGAGCTGAGGGGTGAGATAGCTGATCGTTTCCGGGTGATGCTTAGACTGGATAAATCTCGGGATAGAATCCATCGGGCCCGGGCGGTAGAGCGCCACCAGAGCGATGATATCCTCGATCGACTGAGGCTTGAGCTGCATACATACGCCGGTAATGCCCGTGGATTCGAGCTGAAACACGCCCGATGTCTTCCCCTCCCCCAGCATGGCAAAGGTTTCGAGGTCGTCGTCGGGAACATGCTTCATGGAGAAGTCCGGCTCCAGGCGGCGTATTTGCGCCTCGGCGTCGTGGATCACGGTCAAGTTGCGAAGGCCCAGAAAATCCATCTTCAGAAGGCCCAGTTCTTCAATGGTGGTCATGGTGAACTGGGTGACAATGGTGTCCTCATTTCGGGCCAGGGGGACATAATCGCCCACCGGCTTGGCTGTGATGACCACGCCCGCCGCATGGGTAGAGGTGTTGCGGGGCATGCCCTCGATGTCTCTGGCCGTGTCAACAAGCTTCTTGACCTTTGGGTCCTCATCGTACATCTTTTTCAGCTTGGGATTCTTGGTGAGGGCCAGCTCCAGGGTCATGTCTTTCTCGATGGGAATGTTCTTCGCCACCACATCAGCCTCAGCATAGGTCATGTTCAGCGCCCGGGCCACATCCCGGATCGCGCCGCGGGCCGCCATGGTGCCGAAGGTGATGATCTGGGCCACCCGGTCCTTGCCGTATTTGCGCATCACATACTCGATGACTTCGCCCCGGCGCTCCTGGCAGAAGTCGCTGTCAAAGTCGGGCATGGAAACCCGCTCGGGGTTCAGAAAACGCTCGAAGATCAAGGCGTACTTCATGGGGTCGATCTCAGTGATGTGCATGCAGTAGGCGGCAATGGAAGCTGCGCCGGAGCCTCTGCCCGCGCCCACTGGGATGTCCTGCTCCTTAGCCCAGCGGATAAAATCCGCCACGATCAAATAGTAGTCCACATAGCCCATCTTCTCGATGACGCCCATCTCGTAGTCCAGGCGTTGGCGATAGGCTGCCGGCGGGTCCGGGTAGCGTTCCGCAAAGCCTTCCTCACAGAGCCGGCGGAAGTAAGTCAACGAATCAGATCCGTCCGGGGCCTCATAAGCAGGCAAATGATAATGGCCGAACTCAAATTCCACATTGCAGCGTTCGGCGATCTTGACGGTATTGGAAAAAGCCTCGTCCAGTTGCGGGAACAGCTGCCGAAGCTCGTCCTCGGACTTGACATAGAACTCATCGCTCTCAAAGCGCATGCGGTTGGGGTCGTCCACGGTCTTGCCCATTTGGATGCACATCAGCACATCCTGGGTAGCCGCATCCTCCCGGCGTAGATAGTGGGCATCGTTGGTGACCACCAGGGGCAGCTCCAGCTCCCGGGCCAGCCGCAGCAGCATGGGATTGATCCGGGCCTGCTCGGCAATGCCGTGGTTTTGCAGCTCCAGGTAGAAGTTCTCCGGCCCGAAGATTTGACTGTATTCCTGGGCAATGGTCTTCGCGCCCTCGTAGTCGTCGATCTTCAGCCTCCGGGGAATGGCCCCCGCCAGACAGGCGGAGAGGGCGATCAAGCCCTCGCTGTACTGGTGCAGCAGCTCCATGTCGACCCGGGGACGGCCATAAAAACCCTCCACAAAGCCCTTGGAGACCAGGTAGCAGAGGTTGCGGTAGCCAATCTCGTTCTGGCACAGCAGCACCAGATGGGCGTTTTCGTTGTCGATGCCGTGGACCTTATCGAAGCGGGTCCTGGGGGCTACATAGACTTCACAGCCGATGATCGGCTTGACCCCGGCGGCCTTGGCGGCCTTATAGAAGTCGATCACGCCGTACATCACGCCGTGGTCCGTGATGGCAACCGCCTCCTGGCCCAGCTCCTTCACCCGATCCATCAGCTTCCCGATCCGACAAGCGCCGTCCAGAAGGCTGTACTCTGTATGCAAATGGAGATGTACAAATGACATAGTGCGTTCCCCTTCTTTTATGATGAAGTATCCGCTGTGCGGATAGGAAGTATTCCGAAGGAATATGAAGTATTGCCTACGGCAATATGGCGAAGCCATACTTCATATGCGAAGCATACTTCATTTCTCTCCCGCCAGCTCGACCAGCTTCCGCAATCTGTGGTTCAGGGCGGATTTGGTGATGGGCGGGTCGAACATTTCTGCAAGCTCGGCCAGGGTCGCCTCGGGGTTGTCTTCCCGCAAGACGGCTGTCTGGCTGTATTTCTCCGGCAGACGCTCCAGTTTTCCCTGCTCCCGCAAGGTACGGATGGCCGCGATCTGGCTTTGCGCCGCCTCCACCACCTTGGAGGTGTTGGCGTTGTCGCAATTTACGATACGGTTGATCTTATTCTTCATATCCTTTTCGATCTTGGCCTCCATGACCCCCATAGCCGCCACAGGCGCGCCAAGAAAGGCCAGGAAATCCTCGATCGAATCGCTTTGCTTGAAGTAGAGAATAGAGCTGCCGTTGCGAAGGGTCGTCTTGGGAGAAAAGCCCTGGTCCAGCAGCAGGCTCTCCGTCTCCCGGCTTACCTTGTGGTGGTTGGTGGCCAGCTCGAGATGATAGCGCTTCTCCGGGTCGGTGACTGAGCCGCCGGATAGGAAGGCGCCCCGCAAAAAGGCCTGCCGACAGCAGTCCTTTTCCAGCAGTCCGTAGTTGACATGGAGACTTACGCTCTGTGCCGGGCTGTAGCCGATGGCCTCAAAGATCCGCTCAATCTTCGCCCGGTCCTGGAGGAGAAAGAAAAACTTGCCGCCTGTCTGGATTTCGTCGAAATCCAGCTTAAAGGCCTTACGGAACAGCTGAGGCAGTCGGGCCGCAAAGGCCTCGCTCTCCGTCACCAGCTTGATCTGGTCCATGCCAACACTGCTGCAATAAAGCAGCACGCCACAGGCCTCCGCCAAGGCGCAGCATTTTTTGTTGATAAAATCCTTGCAAAGCTCCGCCTTTGCGTCAGAAGAAAAAGACATAATGGACACCTCCGGTGGCAGTTGAGAATTGAGAATTGAGAATTGAGGATTGAAAAGTGAGAATTATCGGAACGATATTTGCCGTCA
>JAFOKO010000082.1 GCA_017419715.1 Oscillospiraceae bacterium
CAGGTCGTGTCCTGGTACGACAACGAGAACTCCTACACCAGCCAGATGGTCCGTACCATCAAGTACTTCTCCAAGCTGCTGTAAGAAAGCAAATAAA
Source organism: Oscillospiraceae bacterium (assembly GCA_017419715.1). Lineage (GTDB taxonomy): Bacteria > Bacillota > Clostridia > Oscillospirales > Oscillospiraceae > JAFRPC01. Next base: position 98 of record JAFOKO010000082.1, read on the forward strand.
AACGGGCCGCGGAACTCCGCGGTCCGTTTTTCCACCTGCCATTTTTGCATTGTCCGGATCGACTTTCGCAGCGGCGCACAGTGTGCGCCATGGAACGCATTCCCCCGCCTGTCATTCTGAGCGAAGCGAAGAATCCGTCCCCCGTCCCCATGCCTTACCCCTCGGGGGCCACAACAGTCCGGGGGACTGTTGTGGGTTTTATCGCCAGTACGGCAGCTATGCTGGCGCAACTGGCATCCTTCCGCGCTGGCGCCCCAGTGCGCACACTGGGGCGGATGAGGGGCGTTGCGGTTTCGCACTGCTTCCCGTGGCGCACACTGTGCGCCGCTGCCGGAAGTGCGGTGCGGGCGGACGGCAAAGTGCCGTCCCTACAATGTCGGGGCGCGCGGGGCGTCGAGGACGCCGCCCCCTACAGTGGACGGGGAAGGCTTTACGGGTTGCGGGCGGCCAATGGCCGCCCCTACATTCCGCATCTCCTATTGCCCGGTGCGAACCGTGCAACATGAGTTTGTTACCAGGTTCTCAAATTGCAACGAACACGAATTGAAACGATTGTGGTGTTTTCAAATTGACATTTGAAAACATATGAAAAAACGGAGAACGCGGATGCTTCGACTCCGCTTTGCTCTGCTCAGAATGACAAACGGGAGGTACACAATGTCCGGCAAATACGACGATATCATCCACCTGTCCCGGCCGGTGTCGGAGCGGCACCCGCCAATGCCGATCGCGCAGCGGGCGGCGCAGTTTGCGCCCTTTGCGGCCTTGACAGGCTATGAAGCCGTCCTCAATGAAGCGGCCCGTTTCACAAGCCGCCAGATCGAGCTGGACGAGGATGCCAAGGCGGAATTGAATCGAAGCCTCCTGGAGCTGGCGGCCCGGACGGACCCGCCCGGGGAGCCGGTGCGCGTGCAGTTGACCTGGTTCGAGCCGGACGGCCTGAAGCTGGGCGGGACCTACCGCACCGAAACCGTTACGCTTCGCCGCATTGACCGGACTTATCGCCTGCTGGAGCTGGCAGATCGAAGCCTCATCGAGATCGACCGGGTGCTGGATATCCGGGAGCTTACAGAGTGAAACAACTTCCGTAGCGGCGCGCCCCTTTAGGGGAAGGTGACATCGGGCGTCTCAAGGAAGCCCGATGCCGGATGAGGCGGCGCCTCGCGCAAAGGGAGGAACATGAATGCGGATCATTCCAGCTGTCCCGCCGCGGCTTCCCATTTTTCCATGAGCGCGTTCAATGCCGCCTCAGCCTGTTCCTTCTCTTCGCTGAGCCGCATCAGCTCCTTGTAGTCCGCGGCGGCGGCGATCAGCTGCTGGTCCAGGGCGGCGATGGCCTGCTCCTGGGCGTCGATCTCCCGTTCCAGGCGGCGGACCTCCTTTTCCAGAGCCTTGCTGTCCACCTTCTGGGCGGGCTTTTCTTTTTTCACGGGCTTTTCCGTCTGGGGGATGGGCCGGATGGCGGCGTTTTCCTTCAGGCTCCGGTACTTGGCGTAGCCGCAGGGGTAGTCCCGGATGGACCCGTCCTCAAATTCCCAGATCCGGGTGGCGAACTTCTCCACAAAGTAGCGGTCATGGGAGACGAAGAGCAGGGTGCCTTCATATTCTTCAATGGCACATTCCACCCATTCGCGGGAGGCGATGTCTAAGTGGTTCGTCGGCTCGTCGAGGATCAGCAGGTTGATCTTCTCGTCCATGAGCATGCACAGCCGCAAGCGCGACTGCTCGCCGCCGGAGAGAGTGCCGACGGTTTTGAACACATCCTCCCCGGAAAACAGGAAGGCACCCAGCCGATCCCGGGCCGCTTGGGGGGTGCAGTTCTTCTCGTAGAGCATGGTGTCGTAGAGGGTCCGCTCCGGGTGGGCGAAGTGCATGACCTGGGGCAGATAGGCGGACTTCACCGTGGGGCCGAAGCGGATGCGGCCCGCGTCCACGGGTTCCTCCCCCAGCAGACAGCGGATAAAAGTGGTCTTGCCCGCGCCGTTGTCGCCCAGGATGGCAATGCGCTCCCCGCCCTGCACCAGAAGCTCCACATCGGAGAAGAGCTGCTTTTCCCCAAAGGATTTTTTCATGCCCTTGAGGTCAAAGACAAAGTCGCCATAGAATTCTTTTTCGCCAAAGCTGGCCTTCATGGTTTTTTCGCTCCTGGGCCGCTCTGTCTGGCGAATGCGGTCGATGCGGTGCTGCATCGCCATCGCCCGGCGGTAGAGCACCCGGTTGTTGATGCCCCAGCCCTTCATGCGCTCCACGGTGTAGCTGAGCTGGTTGATCTTGGCCTGCTCCTGCTCGTAGTGCTTCATCTGCAGATTGAAGCGGGCCTGCTTTTCCTCCAGATAGAAAGAGTAGTTGCCGTTGTAGTGCTCGGCCTGGCCGTCGTGGATCTCAATGATCCGCTGCACCACTCGATCCAGAAAATAGCGGTCGTGGGAGATGGTCAAGGTCGTCCCCTTGAACTGCTTGATGTAGCCCTCCAGCCATTCCACGCTACGAAGATCCAGGTGGTTGGTCGGCTCGTCCAGCAGGAGGATGTCTGTGTTTTCCAGCAGGAGCCGGGCCAGATTCACCCGGGTCTTCTCCCCGCCGGAGAGGGAAGAGAAAAGCTGCTCCCGCATGGGCGCCGGAATGCCCAGACCGTTGCAGATCTTATCCACATTGGTGTCCATTTCATAGCCGCCGCCCACCTCGTAGGCATTGGTAAGGCGGTCGTATTCCGAGAGGATGGCGCGGTCCGCCGAGACGGTCATCTGCCGCTCCAGCGCCTCCATCTTTTTCTTCATCGCAAACAGCTCCCGGTAGGCGGAACGGAGCACATTTTCCACCGTGTAGCCTTCGGGATAGACCGGGATCTGGGAGATCAGACCCAGCTTGCGGCCGGGGGCGATCATGATGGTGCCCTCGTCCGGCTCCAGCTCCCCCGTGAGCATGCGAAAGAGGGTGGTCTTGCCACAGCCGTTGCGCCCCATGATGCCGACGCACTCCCCGGTGCGGATCTCAAAGGACAGGCCGTCGAGCAGCATTTCCCCCACTTCAAAGGATTTTTTAATATTTTGTACAGATAGTTCAATCATAATAATCTCTCATGCCCTTCCAGGGCATATAGTTCTTCCCGCGTTACGACACAGTTCAGCGCCGTGAGCAAGGCGTTGGTGCTCATGTGTTCGGGCAGGCCCAGGCGCTTTTGCAGGGCCAGACGGCGCGCCTGGCTGTCCGCTTTCCCTGTCAAGCCCAGCTCATAGAGCTCAGTTTTTGTAATTGGCTCCCGTTCAGCCGTGCTTGCGGGGGCTTGCGCCTCCAAAACCGTCGCGCCCGCGTTGCGAAGGGCGGTCAAAAGGGTCTCCGCGTCCATGCCCTCCACGCCCAGCTTGCCCTCCTTGCCGGGGGCAGATTTGCGTTTCTCTTTGCCGTAGATATCGGGGATATAGGCGTGCTTCACCAGAGCGGGGTCGATGGCCCCCTTCAGGTGATTGCGGATCAGAAAGCCCGCGCCGTCGCTGTCCGTGAGGACGATCAGGCCTCGCTGCTTCGCCGCGGCCCGCAGCAGGGCCAGCTGTTCCGGATTTTTGAAGATGCCGAAGCCGTCCGTAACAAAGATCGGCGCGTCAACGATCTGGGCCAGGGTGTTCTTGTCGTATTTGCCCTCCACCACGAGGGCTTCCTTGATTTTAAGCATTTCGCAATTCCCCTCGTAGGGTGGCCAGAGCTCTGGCCGCCGGAAACATGTCAAATCGGAGGGCACGGCGGCCTGAGATCAGGCCGGCCTACGGAGCGACTGAATAGATACCTTCAGTTTCAACTCGAAATACATTGTGCATCGATGTGGGCATCGGCCCCTACAGATCATCCATTCCGCGACTCTCCCGCCAGCTCCAGCACCAAAAACTCCAGCACCCGTTCCGGGTCGTCGTAGGAGGTCTTCAGCTTTTGGTCGGCCTCCAGACAGAGCTCTACGGCCCGGGCGCAGAAGCGTTCGGATAGACGCCTCGCGCCCTCTATACTGAGCTTGGCAGGGTAGATTTGGATTCCGCAGAGCTTCATCAGATCGGCCTGCTGCTTGCCGCCGTCCAGGAGCCGCTTGGCAGCAAGCAGACGGCGGTACTGCCCGCCTATCGCGCCGAGGATGCGCACCGGTTCCTCCTGCTTTTGCAGGACGGTGCGGAGAGTTTGCAGGGCGGTCTCATAGCGGCCCTGGTTGATCGCATCGGTGATGGCAAAGACGCTGGCTTCCAAAACCGGCTCCACCAGCAGGTCGATGTGGTCCCGCGTGACATCCTCCTCGGCCACATAGGCCGTCAGCTTGCCGATCTCGGAGAGCAGGGCCGTCATGGTCCCGCCGCAGCGATGGATCAGGTATTGGGCGTCGTCCACACGGATCTGTTTGCCCTGTTTTTTGAAGTGACGGTCCACCCAGGAGACCAGCTCCCGCTCGGAGGGCTGCTTGAATTCCACCACAGTGGCCTTGTCAAAGACTTCGGCCAGGGCTTTCTTTCGCTTGTCGATCTTAAACTCCACGGTCTCATAGACCAAAACCACGGTGCAGTATTCGGGAATGTCGGAGAAAAACTTGGCATAGCTCGCCCCGTCCTCTCCCAGCGCGAAAAAATTCACATCGTCGATCTGCACCATGGAGCGCTGAGCCATCATGGGCAGGGCCTCGATGCTGTCCAGCACGCCCTGCAGGGAGATGGTCTCGGCGTTGAAGCGATGGTAGTTGAAGGCCTCGGCAAAGTCCTCCACCAATATCTTGCGAAGGTTTTCGAGATAGTAGCGCCGCAGATAGGCCTCTTCGCCGTAAAAGACATAGAGCCGCGCCGGGGCGTTCAATTTGATATCAGATTTGAGGCGTTCCAGGCTGTCGTTCGCCATGGTGTCACCGTCCTATTTCCAGATTGCCGCTTTCGTCCGTGCGGTAGACCGCCGCCCCGCAGGCCAGGAGGCGTTCCAGGGTGGCCTGGGCGGGCAGGCCGTAGCTGTTGTTTTGCCCGACGCTGATAAAAACCGTGTCGGGTTGGATGCGCTCCAGCAGGGCTGCAGAAGAAGAACTTGCCGAGCCGTGGTGGCCCGCCACATAGAGCTCCACCGGCGGCAGGACATTTTGGTCCAGCAGAACATATTCCGCGCTCTTGTCCAAATCGCCGGTCACAAGCATATCATATGCGCCCACGGAATACAAGACGCAAACGCAGGCGGCGTTGTCCGTCCGGTCGGAGACCGGAGCGAAGAGCTGCATCTGTCCGCCGGGGAAGGGGATCGTCTGGTTTTCCCTTACATAGCACAGCTCTGCCCCAGCGGCCAGAGCAGCAGCTTCCACCGTCGCCCGGTTTTCCGGGTCGCCGTCCACATCCGGCAGATAGACCGTCTCTACGGGCAGCAGAGCCAGGAGCGTGGCCGCGCCGCTCACATGGTCCCAGTCGTAGTGGGTGAGGACCAGCGCGTCCACCCGGGACGCGCCGTGTTCCAGCAGCCAGGCGGCGGCGTCACTGCCGGCCCGTTCTCCGCCAGAGCCGCCGCAGTCGATGAGGGCGGTGTAAGCGTCCGTCCTGGCGCAGACGCATTGGCCCTGGCCCACATCCAGCGCACAGAGCGTGAAGCTTGCGGCCCGGGCTTCCAAGGATTGAAGCCCCACCGCGATGCACAGGGCTGCCAGCATGGAGCACAGAGGAAGGCCCAAACGCCTTTCCCGCAGCAGAACAGCCAGCAGCAGGATGCAATAGCAGAAAAACAAGAACCCCAGCCCGTAGCCGTTCAGATAGAGCTGGCTGCCGGGGAGCCGGGACACAGTGCGGCAGACCCAAATAATCAGCCGCACGATCCAGGCCAGCGCCGCGCCGGATAGACTGCCCAGAGTGGTGCTGAGCAGCCCCAGTCCCAGCACCAGCAGACTGCCGCTCAGACACAGGGCGGCAGGGAAGAGCACCAGCAGATTGGTCAAAACGCCGTAGACCGGCACGCTGCCAAAGACCACCGCCGCAATGGGCGTCGTAAAGATCAGCGCGCCGAGTGTGGCGGAGATCCCCGCAAAAAACCCGCGGATCAGCCGCCGCAAAAAACGGAGCAGCATGTTGCGCAGGCCCAAAGGCAGGCCCGTCAAACCGGCCCATCGCAGCGCCCGCCGCACCCGGGGCAGGGAAGTGAAGTAGTTTTGCAGCCGAGGCGTCACCAGCAGCAGCCCGGCCACAGCCGCAAAGGAGAGCTGAAAGCTCAGATCGGCGACCACCCAGGGATTGCCCAGCAAAAGGACCAAGGCCGCCAGGGCGAGGGCGCTGGGTGGATCGTGCTCTTCCTGCACCAGCGGTGCCAGCAGCACCGGCACCAGCATCCAAGCGGCCCGGACCACCGAGGGAGAAGCACCGGTCATCAGCACGAAGAAACCCAAAAGCAGCAGGCTGAGTATGGCGCTCCACTTGCCCCGGCCCGTCAACAGCCACAGCACGCCCATCAGCATGGACACATGGAGGCCGGACACTGCCAGAACATGGGAAGCGCCCGCAAGCGACATGGCGCTTTGCTCCGCCTGGGAAAGACCGCTTCGGTCTGCCGTCAGCATAGCCCGGGGCAGACCGGCGGCGTTCGCAGGGATCAGCGCGGCCAGCCGCGCTGAGATGCGCCGTCCCAGACGGACAGGCAGAAAGCGGAGCGGGCTGCCGCCGTCGGCGGTGGCCTGTACCCTTCCGGAGCCGGTGAGCAGGATCCCTTTGGCCTGCAGGTCCAGCCGCAGCGTCCCGTCGGCGCTTTGATCGGCCCGCCGCAAAGAGAAGGCGCCCGCGATCTTGTCCCCCGGCTCCAGCTCCGGCAAATCGCCGTAGAGATAGAAGCGGGTCTTGATCCGCTGCCCGTCCACCAGCGCCCAGGCGTCCACCCGGTGGCCGTAATCGGTCGCAAGGGGATAGTCGCAGAGCACCGCTTCCAGCCGATCGTACCGGCCTTCCACCGCACTGGCCGGAGAACGCTGCAGCGCGTCATAGCCCCAGCACCAAAGCAGGCCAAGGGCCAGACCCAGCCCTGCACAGCCAAGCCGCCTCTCAAGCGGGACCTTGCCCCGGCGGCCCTGCCTCCACAGGGCAGTCAAAGCAGCAGCGAGACAGGCCACCCCAAGGGCGACCCAAACAAGCCACCGCGCAGGCAGCCAATAGACCGCAAGAAGGCAGGCCACGCAAAAGCCAATGGTAAACCACATAAGCCGTCGCATGACCTGCCTCCTTTCGGCGATCAATGAATAACGCAGGCGGAATGACGCGGCAGAAAGCCGCGCACGGTCATTCAAGCGCGCTGAGCCGGATTTGTCTCAGGCCTCGGATCAGTTGAACGAACCAAGTTCCTTCCCGGCGAGCACATGGAAATGCAGATGCTGCACCGACTGGCCTGCCTTCGCGCCGCAGTTGGTCACCACGCGATAGCCGTCAGAGATGCCGAAGATTTGCGTCAGGAGGGAGATGACCGCGAAGATGTGGCCGACCATGGTCGCATCGTCGTCAGTGATCTCGACGGCGGAGGCAAGATGTTTCTTGGGCACGACCAGGAAATGCGTGGGGGCCTGGGGATTGCTGTCGTTGAAGGCGACGCAGATATCGTCCTCATAGAGCTTCTTCGTTGGGATGGAGCCGTCGATGATTTTGCAGAATAAGCAGTCGTTCATAATTGTTCCTCCTTAGATCAGTTCAGGCAACTTTGTGAGTTCTCGTTTGAAAGCTTCCATATCTTTGCAACCGCCCATAGCGGAGTCGGGCTTGCCGCCGCCGCTTCCGCCGCAGGCGGAGAGGATGGTCTTGACCAGCGCGCCGGCCTTCACGCCCTGCTTGACGGCATTGGCGCCGCAGACGGCCAGCACAGAGATTTTTCCCTCCTGTTCGGAGGCCAGGATCCCCACGACATCGGGGTCCTTGTCTCGGAGCAGATCGCCAAACTTCCGCAGATCGGGCACATCCATGCCCGCACGGATGGCAGTCACCACATGCAGGCCCTTGACGGCCCGGGCGGAGGCGGTGAGCTGGTCCAGCTCGCCGGAGAGCAGCTTGTCCTTCATGGCGTCCATCTGCTGGCGCAGCTCCTTGAGCTCGTTCATGGTGGCCTCGGCCTTGTGGATCAGCTCGCCGGGGCTGGTCTTGAGCACTTCGGCAGTCTGGAGCAGGGTGTTCTGGAAACGGTCGATCTCCGCCAGCACGGCGGGACCGGTGATGGCCTCGATCCGGCGCACGCCGGAGGCCACGGAGCCCTCGGAAGTGATCCGGAACAGGCCCACCTTGGCGGTGTTGTCCAGATGGGTGCCGCCGCAGAATTCCAGGGAGGGGCCCATCTTGACCACGCGCACCACATCGCCGTATTTTTCGCCGAACAGGGCCGTCGCGCCCAGCTTTTGGGCCTCCGCGATGGGAAGCACCAGGGTCTCCACCTCGTAGCCGGACAAAACCAGCTCGGTGACGCGGCGGTTGACCTCCGCCAGCTCCTCGGGCGTCATCGCGGAGAAGTGGGTGAAGTCAAAGCGAAGGTGGTCGGGCTCCACCAGAGAACCTGCCTGATGGCAGTGATCGCCCAAAACCTGTTCCAGCGCCTTCTGGAGCAGGTGCGTGGCGGAGTGGGCCCGGCGGATGGCCTGGCGGCGCTGGGTATCGATGGCGGCCCGGGCTGTGTCGTCGGTTTTGATCTCGCCGCTTGCCAGGTGGCCGTGGTGCAGATACTTGCCGCCCTTGTCCTTCAACACATTGCGCACCTCGAAGACGGAAGTGCCCACGGTGATCGTGCCGTGGTCGGCCACCTGGCCGCCCATCTCAGCATAGAAGGGGGTCTTGTCCAAAACCAGGATCCCGTCCTCGCCCCCGGCGATCGCGCCGGAGAGCTCGCCGTCTACCACAACGGCCAGGACCTTGCCCTCGTCCTCATCCTTTTCGTAGCCGGTAAATTCCGTGGGAGTGTTGTCCAGCCCCAGCTCGATGCCCTCCCAGGCCAGGTCGCCCAGCTTTTTGCGGGCCTCCCGGGCGCGGACCTTCTGCTCCTGCAGCAGGGTCTTGAAGCCCTCCTGGTCCACGGACATTCCGGCCTCCTCGGCCATGTCCACAGTCAGATCCAGGGGGAAGCCGTAGGTGTCGGAGAGCTTGAAGGCGTCCTCGCCGGAGAAGACTGTCTCGCCCTGGGCCTTGTGGGCCTCCAGCATCTCGGAAAAGATCTTCAGGCCACCGTCCAGCGTTTTCAGGAAGGTCTCCTCCTCAGACTTGATGACCTTGGTGAGGAAGCTCTGGCGCTCGCGCAAGTAAGGATAGTGGCCCTCATTTTCGTGGACGACGGTGTCCACCACCTCAAAGAGGAAGGGCTTGTCCACGCCCAGCAGCTTGCCGTGGCGGGCGGCCCGGCGCAGCAGGCGGCGCAGCACATAGCCGCGGCCCTCGTTGGAGGGCAGCACGCCGTCGGCGATCATAAAGACGGCGGAACGGATGTGGTCGGTGATGACGCGCAAGCTCACGTCGGTCTTGTGGCTCTGGCCGTAGCTGGCCCCGGTGAGGGCGGTGACGCGCTTGGTGATGTTCAGCACGGTGTCCACATCGAAGAGGGAATCCACGCCCTGGCAGGCCACAGCCAGACGCTCCAGGCCCATGCCGGTGTCGATGTTCTTCTGGGCCAGGTCGGAGTAGTTGCCGTGGCCGTCGTTGTCAAACTGGGAGAAGACATTGTTCCAGATCTCCACATAGCGGTCACAGTCGCAGCCGACGGTGCAGTCGGGCTTGCCACAGCCGTATTTCTCGCCCCGGTCGTAGTAGATCTCGGAGCAGGGGCCGCAGGGGCCGGAGCCGTGCTCCCAGAAGTTGTCGGCCTTGCCGAAGCGGAAGATCCGCTCGGCAGGGATGCCCTCCTGCTTGTTCCAGATCTCAAAGGCCTCGTCGTCGTTCTCGTAGATAGAGGGGTAGAGCCGATCGGCCTCCAGACCGGCCACCTGGGTCAAAAACTCCCAGCTCCAGTGGATGGCCTCTTTTTTGAAGTAGTCGCCAAAAGAGAAGTTGCCCAGCATCTCAAAGTAGGTGCCGTGGCGGCCGTCCTTGCCGACGTTCTCGATGTCACCGGTGCGGATGCACTTCTGGCAGGTGCAGACCCGGCGGCGGGGGGGCTCGGCCTCGCCCTTGAAGTAGGGCTTCATGGGAGCCATGCCGGAATTGATGAGCAGCAGGCTCTTGTCGTTCTGGGGGATCAGAGAGAAGGAGGGCAGCCGAAGGTGTCCCTTGCTCTCAAAATAGGATAGGAAAAGTTCTCGTAGTTCGTTCAGTCCGTGATAAGTTGCCATTGTTGCCTCCTGTGTATGAAAAAACACTTCAGCCCCCGGTCAGGGGCGAAGTGCTCGCGGTACCACCCTGATTACGCGGTCGGGCCGCGCATCTAACTGCCCTGTAACGGGAGCACCCGTCCCGCTCCTCGCGGGCCGCTTGGAGGTGGCCGACCGGGCGAAAAACGCCGGGGCTTCCACCGTTCCCCCGTTCGCTGCCGTTCTGTAATCCGGTCTCGTCTCCGCGACGCCTTTGCGTATATTTACATGTTTATTATAGAAAAGTTTCGTACAGTTGTCAACTCTTTTTTGCCTCCGACGGGGACTGTTTTGTACTTTTGCACTTTTTGTTAAAAACGGGCTTGTTTTTTTGCACTTTGTGTGTTTGTCTTTTCCAGATTTGTTTGGTATGCTTGATCTGCCAGTGAGGCGGGGCGGCGTCCTGAGGGACGCCGGTACGCCTGGCTGAGTGAAATTATTGGAGGTTCTATAGATGAAAACCTGTAAAAGAGCAGCAGCCCTGCTCCTGTGTCTGGCTCTGGTTTGCTCCTTGCTACCCCAGCTGAGCCTAACGGCCCGGGCAGAAAGCATTTCCGGCAACTGTGGCGCCGAGGGCGACGGAAGTGATTTGACCTGGACCCTGGACACAGACACCGGCCTGCTGAGCATCAAGGGCAGCGGAGCGATGAAGGATTATTTATCCTATAGTAAGGTGCCGTGGTACAACTACCGGACAACAATCACCACCGTGGACCTGCCGGAGGGGCTGACGAACATTGGCAATAATGCGTTCGACGGCTGCAGCGCCTTGACGAGCGTGACGATCCCGGACAGTGTGACGAGCATCGGCGAAGACGCGTTTTTCTTGTGCAGCTCCCTGAAGAGTGTGACGATTGGAAACAGCGTGACGAGCATCGGTGACAGTGCGTTCGACCACTGCAGCGCCCTGACGAGCGTGACGATCCCGGACAGCGTGACGAGCATCGGCGGCAGTGCGTTCTCCAACTGCAGCGCCTTGACGAGTGTGACGATTGGAAACAGCGTGACGAGCATCGGCAACGGTGCGTTCAAATTCTGCAGCTCCCTAACGAGCGTGACGATCCCGGACAGTGTGACAAGCATCGGCTACGGTGCGTTCTCCGACTGCAGCGCCCTAACGAGCGTGAC
>JAFOKO010000083.1 GCA_017419715.1 Oscillospiraceae bacterium
AAGCCTTCTGCGGGTTGACACGAGCGGAAGCCTTCTGCGGGTTGTTGCTGATGCCGGCAGCGCCCTTGGCAACATGGATGGTCTTGACAGTGTTCTTCAGATACACAATGCCACCCTTGGGGCCGGGGATCGCGCCGCGGACCACGATCATGTTGAGCTCGGGGTCGACCTTGACGACGATGAGGTTCTGAACAGTGGTCTGCTCATTGCCCATCTGGCCGGCACCGATGTGGCCCTTGAAGATGCGGGCGGGGGTGGAAGTGGAGCCCATGGAGCCCGCGTGACGATGGACGGGACCGCCGCCGTGAGAGGTGGGGGTGCGCTGTGCGCCGAAGCGCTTGATGGCGCCCTGGTAGCCGTGGCCCTTGGAGGTGCCGGTGACATCGATGTGGTCGCCCTTGGCGAAGACATCCGCCTTGACCTCGTCGCCGACATTCATTTCGGCAGCCTTGTCCAGTTTGAATTCTTTCAGGTGCTTTTTGAAGGCGACGCCAGCCTTGGAGAGGTGGCCTCTCTCGGGCTTGCTCAGCTTGGCTTCCTTGACATCCTCATAGCCGAGCTGCACAGCGGCGTAGCCGTCTTTTTCGTTGGTCTTCTTCTGAGTGACGACGCAGGGACCCGCTTCAATGACAGTAACGGGGATCACATGGCCGGTCTCATCGAAGATCTGGGTCATGCCCACTTTCTTGCCGATGATTGCTTTCTGCATGATGTTTACTCCTTTTTAGGTTATTGGTTGACATACGCGGACATTGGGTGCCGTTGGTCTGCCAACTTGACCTGTCCGCCCTTGCGACGGACAGCTTGCTGCATCCAATTTACAATGGATCACAGCTTTATCTCAATCTCAACGCCAGCGGGAAGGTCGAGAGCCATGAGAGACTCCACAGTCTTCTGGTTGGGGTTGAGAATATCGATCAGACGCTTATGGGTTCTGCGCTCGAACTGCTCCCGGGAATCCTTATACTTGAAGGTTGCGCGCAGGATGGTGACGACCTCTTTCTTGCTGGGCAGGGGAATGGGGCCGGAGACGGAAGCGCCGTTGCGCTTGGCGGTCTCGACGATCTTCTCCGCGCTGGAGTCGATGAGCTGATGATCGTAAGCCTTGAGGCGGATACGGATCATTTCCTGGTTTGCCATGTTGATTTCCTCCTAAATAATCGTACTCAGTTTTCATTTGTCTCGCTGGGTACGGTCAAGAAGTATCGCACGCTTTGCCGTGCGTATCATTCCCCGTGCATGAAAATTGGCCGACTTGTGCCGGCCAAGCGCTTCACGGGGCGATATACGCCGCGTTCAGACTCTTCTCAGCCGCCCGATGACCGGACATACTCCGCGGAAGTTACCGTGTTTCCACGCAATCTCCCGCTTCATCGCAGTGCCGCGCATGGTTCTCCCATTCGCAAGCCTCCGTAGTATACAACACACACGGCTGAATGTCAAGAACTATTTTGACTTTTTTATAAATTTTTCAAGAAAAGATTGTACAGATCCCATGGCAGTTTTGCGAATAATTTCCGCCACAAGATATAGTGGTCAGTCAGTCGCAGAACCACAGGAGATCATTGACTTTCCTGTCGATTTTTCTCACTTCGACTAACTCTTATCCGCGGCGTTTCGGTGGGACGGCTGATCACTCAGTCCGATCATATAATCCGAGGAAACATGGTAGTATCTGCACAGCGTAATCAGATCCTCGATCTTCAGCTCCGCGCGCCCGGCCTCGATATGATTGTAGCCCTGCTGGGATTTTCGAATGATCCGCCCGACCTCCGCCTGGGTCAGGTCACGATCCTCCCGAAGCGCCCGCAGTCTTTCCCGGTAATTCATACAGCCATACCTCTCCCGATTGTGTTGGTTTATCATAGCACACTCAATTATTGAGTATTGACATTTACTCAATAATTGAGTATTATGATTTCAAAGAACTCACAAAGGAGATGTACGAGCAATGGATTACTTAGTCGTCCTGATTATTGCAGCCGGTCTCGGCTGTATTCCCGCAAGCATTGCCAAAAACAAAGGGTACAGCTTCGGCCTGTGGTGGTTTTATGGGTGGATGTTTTTTATCATTGCACTCATCCACGCCTGCGTTCTGCCTGACAAGAACGCGCGGCAAACTCCGATCTATCAATACAATCAATACAATTCCACTCCATACGCTCCGCGTACGACCCCAAGGCAAAGCGCCGCAGATGAATTAAAAAAGTATAAGGAGCTGCTCGACCAGGGCGTAATTACCGAAGAGGAGTTTCAGGCAAAAAAGGAGCAGCTTCTCAGACTGATTTGAGGGGGATAACTGTATGGAACATGAAAAAATCTTCACCAGAGGTTTAATGCGAAAAGAGAATAAGGTTGCTCTCTTTTTCATCATTTTGGGTATAGTCCTGTTTATTATTTCTCTCTTAGTTTTCAAAAAAGTTTATGATGATGACCTCGGCTGGGGCTACATCGTTCGCAGAGAAGCAAGCAAAGTCTTTTTCCGCTATTTCTTCAAGTTAAAGTATTATTACGGTTACATCATCATTCTTGGCGTCATTTCATGTGTTGCGGGAATCGTAATCAGCGTCACCACAAAGAATTGTGCAATCACAGTCACAAATATTGCTGTACACGGGAAAACCCGCGGCAAAGCTGTCAACATTCCGCTCAATCAGATATCTGCGGTACGCACCTGTTCTTTCAGTGGGGTTTCCATTGCCGCGATTGGAGGCGTACACAATTTCTACGGTGTCATAAATCAAAGAGAAGTAATCGAAACGCTCGCCGCGCTCTTGACAAACCCGCAGCGATTTGGTACGCCTTCCGAAAATCAAGTACAACCCAATGACGCTCGTAAAAGCGATACTGAAAAGTTAAAACAATTAAAAGACCTTTTTGACTCCGGTGCCATCACGCAAGCGGAGTTTGACGCGAAGAAAAAGCAAATCCTCGGTCTGTAAGGTCTGCAATAAAAACAGGCGTTGTCCCAAATCAGCGATACCAAGCTGATTTGAGACAACGCCTTCGTCAACCCTGCGGGCTTTGTATCATTATCCCGTCGTCGTGCGAGCGAGGAGCGGAGAACGCCGTTTCATGACGCAACGCGGGCTATTAGCCCGCCCGTCATTCTGAGCGAAGCGAAGAATCCGTACCCCCGGTGGCAATGTGGAAAAGGAGAACGGATCCTTCGACTCCGCTGACGCTCCGCTCAGGATGACAGACTTGGGATCCGGTCGCGGCGAAGAATCCGTCCCCCCGTACCCTGGTGACTGATGACTGGTGACCGGTGTCGGCGGGGAATAACTTTCTGTTGTCATCCCGGTATTTCTGTGGTATCATTTCAAGGACGGCCCAAGGACGGCCAAAACAGGGGCGGAAACCCACCGGACACAGATGTCCGATGCCATTTTCACGGCATTTCTCGCTTTGTGTCGTGGAAAATTGCAGGAGCAGGCCCTATCATAGCACCGAAAGGAGGACACAAGCCCATGGATCAAGTCAAGATCGGCTCGTTTCTGAAGCAGCTTCGAAAGGAAAAGGAGCTGACCCAGGAAGCGCTGGCCGAACAGCTCCGGGTCTCCAGCCGCACCATATCGCGCTGGGAAACCGGAAGCAATCTCCCCGATATCGGCCTGCTGGTCGAGATCGCGGAGTTCTATCAAGTCAGCATCCCGGAAATCATCAACGGAGAAAGGAAAAGCGAGACCATGAACCAGGAAACCAAAGAAACCGCCGTTAAGATGGCGGAGTACAGCAAACAGGAGACAAGAAGCAAGCGTGGGCAGATCGTCGGCGCTCTGCTCGCAGGCTTCGGCCTTTTTATCATAATTTCCGCGCTGGTCGTTTTCCCCAGCGAAAGTAGTTGGGGCAGCATTTATGCCACCCTCGGCAGTATCGTTTTGCTGGTCGGAATCTTCCTTGCAAGCAGGCAGCTATTGCCCAAGCTGTGGCATCGCTTCGCCTGTGTTGCCCTGTGCGCCGTTCTGCTCTTCGGCGTGTTCACCCTGACCGATTATGTTGCGGTCAAATACTCCCATCAGGTACCAAGATTCCACCACACGGTTATCTGGAGTTCCGTACACCCGGATGAGCTCTATTACAAAACTCTGTTTTTCACTGCCGTGCAGCATAACCCCGGCACGGAAGACGAGTGGGTGGAAATCCTTCCCTGACACGTAAATCTGCAAAACAACGGCTCCCTGCCATTGCAGAGAGCCGTTGTTTTCTTTTGCCATTCCGTTGGGCGCGTCATTCTGAACTCTGAACCTCGCGCTACCTGTCCAGCTTCAGGAACACTGCGGGCTTGCCGTCGGCGCGGAGCGCGGCCAGCTCCCAGCCGGTTTCGGTGACGCGGCGGCGGACGCTGAGCACATCACCCTCGAAGCAGGGGGCACGGAAGATGATCTCCACCCCGCTCTGGGGCATGGCCTTCTGCTCCTCCACGGACAGCAGGCCCAGAAAGGCGCGAAGATAGGCCACATTGTTCATGTGACCCAGCAGGTCAATATCCGTGGAGCGCACCCGGTACTCGCCCAGGGGCTCGGCCTCTGTAAAGTCCGGGTCGAGCCGCGCAAAGGGGGCCGGATAGGACGGCTCCTTCCCCAGCTCCAGCTCTGCGGGGAAAACCCCCGCCGTCGCACGGGGGCGCCCGGTGGCGGCATCCATGACGGCCCACTCTGTCTTGCCCTCAGCCAGCAGAACGCCGTCCTGCTCCAACCGGTATTCCCGAATGGCGCGGACGCGCTCCGGCACCAGCGGGCGGGTGGACAGCGTGACTTTTTCCATCATCCGGGGCCGCCGGAGGATATGCGCCTTGGTCTTCACCGTGATCCAGTACATGCCCCGTTCTACCAGCGCGTCCTCCCCCACGCCGAGCCGCTCAGCATGCAGGGTGGCAATATCCATAAACCAGGCAAACAGATCCGGAATGGACAGCTTGACCGCCCAGTCGCAGGAAGAGGGAAGAACTGTCATTTCTTGTGTCAAGTTTGCTTCCATCAAAAGTTCTCCTTTATATTATGTAGGGACGGCACCCTGCCGTCCGCAGACAAGCAATGCTTGTCCCCACGCTCGGTCATCGCACCGCGCCGTCCACGCCGCCGCTGTCGGAAAACTGGATCGACACGCGATTCGGCAGGCAGACGATGGGCGGGCCGCTGTTTTGCGGGCCGCATCGGACACAGTCGGCATCCGGGCAGGAGGCGGCGGTGACGGCCAGCTTGCCGCCGGAAACCGACAGAACATTCCAGCCCTCGGCGGATTCGATCCGGTATTCGCCGTCTTGGGACAGGTCGATGGTTCGAAGCAAGACGCCGTCCACCCAGATCTCCGCCGTGCTTGCGGGCTTCGCTCCCAGGTATTGCAGCGCCGTCAAGCCCGCAAGAAGCAGAAACATCGCGCCGAAAATCATGGCCCACGCCCGGGTGCTCAGGTGCGGGGTAGGACGGGGAGCCCGTCCCCTACGGATGCGGCTCATGCTTCGATCACCTGATACGCCCCCTCGGCGACCCGGTCCTGCAAGCCCGGCGTGATCCAGACGCTCCCGTCGGCCTCGATCCAGATGGCTTCGAAGTCGCCCAGCTTGCGCCAGAGCTCCGTCCCGGCCTCCCGGCCCAGGACATAGAGCGCCGTGGAGAGGCCGTCGGCCCGGAGGCCGCTGTCCGTCACGACGGTGACGGAGCGCAAGCTCCCCTGCACCGGGGAGAGCGTCTTGGGGTCCAGAATGTGGCAGTATCGGACGCCGTCCTGCATAAAATAGCGCTGATAGTCGCCGGAGGCTACGGCAGCTTTGCTCCCGGTCAATCGGAGGGTCAAGACATATCGGCCGGGATCGTCGGGGTCCTGAACGCCGACGACCCAGTCGGAGCCGTCTGGCTTGGTCCCCACGGTTTGGATATTGCCGCCCAGGGAAAGGATGCCGGAAAGCTTTGCCTGTTCCATTCTTGCCTTGCAGCGCTCAGCGGCCCAGCCCTTGGCCAGGGCGCCGAAGTCCAGCATCGCCCCGTCGCTTAAGAGGAGCTCCGCCCTGGAGGGGGCCGTAGAATCGCTGACTTCCAGCTTGTCCATGCCGACCTGTGCGCGCAGCGCCTCCAGCTCGGCGGCGGGAACGACCCGGTAGCTGCCCGTGGAAAAGCCCCAGGCCCGGGAGACCGGCAGCAGGGTGATGTCCAGCGCCCCGTCGGTCTGGCTCCAGAGCTTCAGCGCCTGCTCCGCCAGAAACTCAATTTCCTCATCGTCGCTCCGGCCGCTCTCGTTCAGCGCCGTGAGGACGCTGTCCGCCGATGTTGCGGAGAGCTTGTGATCCAGCTCGTTCAGTATCGCAATGAGGTCGGCCATCACGGTTCCGTCCGTGTCGCCGTAGAGCCGTAAGTCCATCTGGGTATCCATGGCCCAGACGGAGGCGTCCGAGGCCGCCCGGTCCGGCATCGCCGAATCACAGCCCGCCAAAAGCAGGGCCAACAGAAAAAAGAAGGAAAGCGTGCGTTTTTTCATAAGCTCACCCAGAGAATACAAATCTTGCGCTAGCTCTGTTCCAGCGCCATTTTCAGATATGGGTTCTCCGCCTGCTCGGCTTCCAGCGTTGTGGCTTCGCCGTGGCCGGGGTAGACCGTACAGTCGCCCTCCAGGGCAGCCAGACGGCGAAGGGAAGCCGCCATGTCCTGCCAGCTTCCGCCGGGAAGGTCCGTGCGGCCGCAGGACCCGGCAAAGAGGGTATCGCCCGCAAAGAGCAGATCGCCGCAGCGGAAGCAGACGCTGCCCGGGGTATGACCGGGCGTATGGATCACAGTAAACTGCAGGCCCGCAAAGTCCAGCGTCTCGCCGTCGGCCAGGTCGCGGGTATCCGGCAGACCGTGGGTCAACCAGGAGGGCAGGGCTCGGTCCGCCGGGTGCATCCAGATAGGAACGCCGGCCCGATCCGCGATCTTCGCAGCCTCGCCGCTGTGGTCAAAGTGACCGTGGGTCAACAGCACGGCCTTCACATCCAGGCCCAGGGCCTCGATCCGTGCAGCCACCAAAACCGCCTCGTCACTAGGATCCATGACGACGGCGGCCTTGCTGGTTTCATCATATAACATATAGCAGTTGGTCCCGATGGAACCGACTGTTAGCTGCGTGAGCTTCATATAGATTCTCCTTTTGAGTTGAAAGTTATCGGAGTTTTTCAAATCGTGATTTGAAAAACTCATTCATTTTCAACTGAAATGCTTACGCCAGTTCAGACGAATCCACCACGATGGTCACCGGGCCGTCGTTGACGCTTTCGACCTGCATATCCGCGCCGAACTCGCCGTGCTGGGGCGGGTAGCCCAGGCGGGCGCACTCAGCCAGGAAGAATTCGTACAGTGGGATGGCCCGCGACGGATCCGCCGCCCCGGTAAAGCTGGGACGGCGGCCCTTGCGGACGGAGCCATAGAGCGTAAACTGGCTCACCACCAGCACCTGTCCGCCCACGGCCTCCAGTCCTAGGTTCATCTTGTCGTTTTCATCCGTAAAAATTCTCAGGCTCAGCAGCTTCTCGGCCAGCTTGGTGGCGTCGGCCCTGGTATCCTCCGGCCCCACGCCCAGCAGGATCAAAAAGCCCTGGCCAATTTTCCCGTTCAGCTTCCCGTCGATCGTCACCGACGCGGAAGAAACTCGTGTCAAAACAGCGCGCATGCTCCGTTCTCCTATTGTCTGATTCAGTTCTGCCCTCTCTTGACCTCCACCACGCTCTCAATGCCCCGCAAGCGGTTCATGACTGCGGTGAGTTGAGTCAAGCCCTTGACCTCGAAGGTCACCGTGAAGCTGCAGCGGCCACCGGGAAGGTCTTTGCCCAGGATCTCCCGCATGCGGATCTGCTGGGAGGTCAACGCGGAAGCAACATCCAACAGCAAGCCATCCCGATCCTCGGCCAGGACCTCCAGAGTTGTGGCAAAGGGCTTTTCGCCGCCGGTCACCCAGGAGACATTGACCCAGCGGGCCGCCAGATCCGGGTTATTGGCGGCACGGGCGTTGGGGCAGTCCCGGCGGTGGATGGACACACCGTAGCCCTTGGTGATGAAGCCCACGATATCGTCGCCGGGGACTGGCGTACAACAGCGGGAGAACTTGATCATGCAGGAATCAATGTCCTCCACAATAACGCCGGTATCCCCATGCCGATTCTGCTGAACAGGCTGGGCGATATCCAGCACCTTGGCCTCCTTGGGGGCGGCCCCGGAGCGGCTGGCCCTGAGCAGGTCTTCCCGGATCTTGCCCACAGCCTTGGCTGCCGTGATGCCGCCGTAGCCAATGGCAGCATATACATCGTCCAGAGATTCAAAGGAGAGCTTTTTCAACAGTTGGGGCAGCAACTCCTCATCCTGGAGCATAGCCGGAGAGATATTCATCCGGCGAAGCTCGCCCTCAAAGCTGGTCTTGCCGCGGGCAATATTTTCCTCCCGCTTTTCCTTCTTGAACCACTGCTTGATCTTGGTTCTGGCCTGGTTGGATTTGCAGATATTGAGCCAGTCCCGGGAAGGGCCTCTGGCGGATTTGGAGGTGAGGATCTCCACCACATCGCCGTTGTGCAGCTGAACATCATACCCGGCGATCCGGTTGTTGATCTTGGCGCCGATCATGGTGTTGCCCACGCCGGAGTGGATCGCATAGGCAAAGTCGATGGGGGTGGAGCCTGCGGGCAGGGAAATGACCATGCCTCTGGGGGAGAAGACGAAAACCTCGTCGTCGAACATATCCACCTTGAGGCTATGCAGATAGTCTTCCGCATCCGTCTCCTGCTGGCTGTCCAGTAGTCTACGGATCCAGTCAAACTCCTTGCCCTCGCTGGCCTCCATGCCCTCCTTGTACTTCCAGTGGGCTGCGATACCGTTCTCAGCGATCTCGTGCATTTCCTTAGTGCGGATCTGCACTTCAAAGGGAATGCCCTCGTCGCCGATCACCGTGGTGTGCAGGCTCTGGTAGTTGTTGGGCTTGGGGGTGGAAATATAATCCTTGAAACGGCCCGGGACCAGCTTGAACATCTCATGGATATGCCCCAGGACATTGTAACAATCAGAAATAGAATCCACGATCACCCGGAAGGCATAGAGGTCGTACAGCTCATCCAGGGTCTTGTTTTGTTCCTTCATCTTGCGGTAGATGGAGTAGACATGCTTGATGCGGCCGGAGATCTCACAGGGGATCCCCACCGCGGAGAGCCGATCCGAGATCCGCTTGCGGACATTGGTCATAAAGGCCTCCGCCTCCGCCCTGTGGGCTTCCAGATAATCCACCAGCTCGTGGTAGCCCTCGGGGTCCAGGTATTGCAGGGCGTTGTCTTCCAGCTCCCATTTGATTTTCTGCATGCCCAGCCGGTGCGCCAGGGGGGCGTAGACATCCATCGTCTCTTCGGACTTGGAGATCTGCTTGGCCTTGCTCTGGTACTCCATGGTGCGCTGGTTGTGCAGCCGGTCACAAATTTTGATCAGCACCACGCGGATATCCTTGGACATCGCCATGAACATCTTGCGTAGGTTTTCCACCTGCTGTTCCTCGCGGGTGGAGAACTCCACCCGCGTCAACTTGGTGACGCCCTCCACCAGCTCCGCAACGCTGGGGCCGAAGAGCTTGGCGATCTCGTCATGGGAGGCATCGGTGTCCTCGATGCAGTCATGGAGCAGGGCGCCAACGATGGCATTCGTGTCCAAGCTCAGCTCGGCCACGATCTCGGCCACTGCCATGGGATGAATGATATAGGGAGAACCATCCTTGCGCTTTTGGTCCTTGTGCTGCTCGTCCGCGTAGCGGATCGCACGCTCCACCTCTGCCAGGTCGGTGCTGGGCGCGTAGGTATGGATCGCATCCATCAAGGATTTATAATGTTGTTCGAAGGTCTCCATGTTCGGACCTCCTTTCATGAATCATTGGTTCTTTTGCGCACGCAAGCGCTGCACGATACCGCTCTGGTTGAGGTCCACCTTTCTGCCATCGGTAGTAATGCGGATCTTGAAGTAGCGGCAATTGGTTTGGAGCTGGATCAGCCCCAGCTCGGCAAAGACATCCAGGCAAATGCGCGTCTTCCCCAGGGTCAAGTGCTCCGCCGGGCCGACGCCTGCACTTCGCGTGATCTTTCGGCCCATGCAGGGGAAATCTTCCTCAATGCCGTGGTCTCCGCTGTTGGCGATCAAATAGCGCCACACGGCCACGAATTCCTCCCGGCAGGGCAGAAGCCGGGCCGCCTCGTCCGGCGTTAGGGCAAGCTGGCGCACAAAGCGACCATACAGGGCGCGCTCGGCCTCAGTCTCCTCCCGTAAGCGGTGATTGGGCCGAAGGTCCGCCACATTGAGCTGGACTGTCCGAATTCCGCGGAATTCGTTGATCTGGGGCGTAAAAGCCACATCCACTGCATCCCCCGGGGCGATCCCGATACGCTGGGCGGACTGGGAAAAGAAAATCGCAGACAGGCTGCAGCCGTTTCGGCTACGAAGACTGAGCCGCAAATGCTTGCCGCCGCCCACCTCATTGAGTTGCGTCACCACCGCGTCCTCCACGCAGAGGACAGGAATCGGACAGCCCGTGCCGCAAGGCTCCAGCTGATTCAGCGCCTGGACATTCTCAAGGCTCAGCAGGGCCGGATCCACGGCGCAATCCACTGCCAGCGCATCCTCCGCCTGGCCGGAACACTGGAACGCCTCCGCCAGTGCGGTGACCTCCCGCCGGAAGAGCGGAATATTCTTCCGACTGATGGTAAAGCCGGCGGCAAGCTCATGACCGCCGAAGCTCTCCAGCAGACCGGAAAGGTTAGTCAAGGCCGCAAAGAGGTTGAAGCCCCCGTAGCTACGGGAGGAGGCCTTGCCGTGCTCCCCGTCCATGCAAATCAGGAAGGCCGGGCAATTGTATTCTTCCGAAAGCCGGGAGGCGACGATCCCCACCACGCCCTGGTGCCAGGTCTCCCCGGCCAGGACAATAGCTCCGGGGCGGGCGTCGTGCCCCAGCATGGACACAGCCTCCTGGTAGATGCCCGCCTCCACCTTCTGCCGTTCCCGGTTGAGACGGCAGAGCGTATCCGCCAGCATGCGCCCCCGGGCGTGGTCTCGGGTCATAAACAGCTCCAGCGCCAGCTCCACCTGGCCCATGCGGCCGGCGGCATTGATGCGGGGCGCCAGAAGATAGCCCACGGTGGAGGTGGTGATGGGGCCTTCGGTGCAGCCGCACTCCGCCATCAAAGCGGCGATCCCCGGCCGGGTCGGGTGCTCCAGGGCCTTCAGCCCTCGGACGACCATTGTGCGCACCTCGCCCCGTAGGGGCATGACATCAGCAATGAGGCCCAGGCAAAGCAGGTCGGAATAGCGCTCCAGCAGCGCTTCCTGATCGCCAAAGATGGCAGCCGCCAGCTGGAAGGCAATGCCCACGCCGGAGAGATCCGTGTGGGGATAGCTGCAGTCCGCACGGTGGGGATCTACCACAGCCACCGCGTTGGGCAGTTCCTCCTTGCATTCGTGGTGGTCGGTGATCACCAGCTCAATGCCAAGCTTCCGGCACAGCTCCGCCTCGCGGTTGGCCGTGATGCCACAGTCCACGGTGATGATCAGATTCACCTGCTGCTGATGCAGGCAGCGGATCGCGATCTCGTTGAGACCGTAACCCTCCTCCAGCCGTGCAGGGATATAGCTGGTGACCCGGGCGCCCAGGCTACGGAGGAACTCCGTAAGCAGGGCCGTAGAGGTGATGCCGTCCACATCGTAGTCGCCGAAGACGGCAATATGTTTTTTGCGTGCCACCGCCAGACGCACACGGTCGGCGGCGGTCTTCATGTCCTTCATCAAAAACGGGGAGTTGAGCGGGGTGTCGCCGCGCAAGTACGCACCGGCAGCGGCGGGATCTCCATAGCCTCTGGCCGACAGTATTCTGGCGCACAAAGGCCCATAGCCCGCCTGCTCCAGTGCGCGCACCTGCTCCGCTTGGAAGGACGATACATTCCAGGCTCCATATTTCACTGTATGCACATCCAAATTCTTTTTTTCTTTTTATTATAGCACCTGGAGGCAAAATGCACAATAGTTTTTTTGACGCAAAACCACCCCCGCCTTTGGCGGGGGTGGTTTTGCGCTGGCAGGCCTTACGCTTTTTTCCTGGAAAGCACGGTGTTGACCATCACGCCCAGGATCAGAGCACAGGCGATCTTGGTGAGGACCACCGGGCCGAAGCTTATGGTCATGCCGCCGATGCCGGCAATCAGGATCGCGGAGGCCACGAACAGGTTCCGGTTTTCCTCCAGGTCCACCGACTGCAGCATTTTCAAGCCGGACACCGCGATGAACCCATAGAGGGCCATGCACACGCCTCCCATCACACAAGAGGGAATGGTGGAAAGAAATGCGGAGAAGGGCGCAAGGAAGGAGATCGCAATGGCCAGGATGGCCGTTGTCAAGATCGTGACTACCGACGCATTGCCGGAGATCGCCACACAACCGATGGACTCGCCGTAGGTGGTGTTGGGACAGCCGCCGAAGAGCGCGCCGACCATGGAGCCCACGCCGTCGCCCAGCAGGGTATTGTGCAGGCCAGGATCCGCCAGCAGATCCGCCTCAATGATGGAGGAAATATTTTTATGGTCCGCGATATGCTCCGCAAAGACCACAAAGGCCACCGGGATATAGGCGATCGCAATCGTGGCGATATAGGTTCCCATGCCTCCGACCTCGCCATATTCATAGCCACCGGAAAAGGCCTTCAGAAAGGTAAAATCCGGGTACCACTGCAGGTTTGAGAACTTGGTGAAATCAATGATCTGCAGGGCGGGAAGCTCCGCACTGTTGCCGATCACGGTGAGGATCGCCGCCAGGGCGTAGCCCGCGCAAATGCCGACGATGAAGGGGATCATCTTGAGGAATTTCTTGCCGTAGACCGAGCAGATCATGGTCACAAAGAGGGTGAGCAGGCCGCACAGCAGGCACAGATACGGCGAAGCGTTTTGGACCTTCGACACCAGCGCCTGGCTCTCGCCGTTGATCGTAAGGCTTTCTACGCTCTGGACCACGCCGTTCACGCTGATCTCGGCGTTGACCGCGTGGGTCACATTCCCGGTGAAGAGGTCGCCCACAGCGTTTCCAGCCAGAGAAAGGCCAATGATGGCCACCGTGGGACCAATGACCACGGCCGGCATGAGCTTATTGATCCAGGCAGAGCCGGTGAGCTTGACGATCATCGCAATGACCACATAGACCAGACCGGCGAAGAACGCGCCAAGGATCAGGCCAAGGTAGCCCAGAGACATGGACACACCGCCGGCAAAGGCTGCCGACATTGAGCCCAAGAACGCAAAGGAGGAGCCGAGAAAGACAGGGCTCTTGAACCGGGTAAACAGGAGATAGACCAGGGTGCCGACGCCCGCGCCGAACAGCGCCGCCGCCGGGCTCAGGTCGTGGCCGATGATGTTCGGGACCGCGATGGTCGCCGCCATGATGGCCAATAACTGCTGGAAGGCGAACACGATACGCTGGGGAAGCTTGGGCTTGTCTTGGATGCCGTAGATGAGCTTCATGTTGATTCCTCTCTTTCTTTTTCTTTGGGCATACTTTCGATGGGGCAAGAAGAAAAAAGTACCCTGTCTGTAAGACGGGTACATACAGCGATGAAAACGGTCTCGGCCGGCCTTTTCCTCCCGCCCCAAAGACTTATCGGACGGAAGTATAGCACGGCGCGGCGCGTCTGTCAAGGGGAAAATCATCCAGCTTGAAATAGATTTGAAACGCGTAAAAAAACATTGCTATCGGGTTTGGGACTTGATATAATATATAGAAGAAACCGAAAACAGAGGTGAACCTTCTATGCAACGGGAAAGCGGCATTCTGCTGCACATTTCTTCTCTGCCTTCCCGGTATGGCATTGGAACCCTTGGTCGGGAAGCCCACCGCTTTATCGACTTTCTGAAATCTGCAGGCCAGCGCGATTGGCAGATTTTGCCCATCGGCCCCACCGGCTTTGGGGACAGCCCCTATCAGAGCTGTTCCATCTACGCCGGAAACCCCTATTTTGTGGACCTGGACGCTCTTGCGGAGGACGGCCTGCTCACGCCGGAGGATTTGACGGAAGCCTGTGTGGACACGCCGGGCCGGGTAGACTACGCGGCCCTCTACTGCAGTCGCCCGCCCCTGCTCGAACGAGCCTATCGACGGGGCAAGGCCAGCCGCAAGGCCGAATTTGCCGCCTTTCGGGCGGCAAATCCCTGGGTGGAGGACTACGCGCTCTTCACCGCCCTCAAGCACAGGTTCGGCATGCTGCCCTGGAACCAGTGGCCGGCGGCGGCTGCCGCCCGCGACATGGCGGCCCTGGCCCGCTTTCGTGAAGAACTGCAGGAGGAGATCTCCTGCCACGCCTTTACCCAATATCTGTTCTATGAACAGTGGGACCGCTTGGCCGCCTACGCCAAGGCCCAGGGCATTCGGATCATCGGGGACCTCCCCATCTATGTGAGCATGGATTGCTGTGATGTGTGGCTGCACCCGGAGCTCTTCCAGCTGGACGCTGCCCGCTGTCCCGTCGCCGTCGCGGGCTGCCCGCCCGACGGCTTCTCCGAAGACGGACAGCTCTGGGGCAACCCGCTCTACGACTGGCCCCGACACGAAGCCAGCGGCTTCGCCTGGTGGCAGGAGCGGGTGCGGGCCTCTGCCCGCTTCTTCGATGTGATCCGCATCGACCACTTCCGGGGGCTGGAGAGCTACTGGGCCGTGCCCTACGGCGAAGAAACCGCCCGGGGCGGCCAATGGGTCGAGGGCCCCGGGCGCAAGCTGGTCCGGGCGCTGCAGGCGGGCGTACCACATGTGGAATTCATTGCCGAGGACTTGGGCTATCTTACCCCGGCGGTAAAGCAGCTGCTTGCAGATTCCGGCTTTCCGGGGATGAAGGTGCTGGAATTTGCTTTCTACGGAGGCAACAGCGACTATCTACCCCACAACCATGTGGTCAACAGCGTATGCTACACCGGCACCCACGACAACTTGACCCTGGCCCAATGGCTGGAAACCGAATCCGAGGAAACCGTAGCCCGAGCCGTGAACTATCTGGGCCTCAACCGAGAGGAGGGCTATCTCCGAGGCATGCTCCGCGGCGGCATGAGCTCCGTAGCGCGCATTTTCATCGCCCAACTGCAGGACTGGCTGGGCTTGGGTGCGGAGGCCCGGATGAACACCCCAGGCGCACTGCACAGCAGCAACTGGAGCTGGCGGCTCACAGAGCTGCCTGGCGCCGCGCTCGCCGGAGAAATACTGGAAATGACAAGGCGATATGCCAGAACAGGAGAATAACGCATGCATGACAAGTTGACCAAACAGGACATTGCGCTCATGGAAAAGGAGCTGGAGGACCGCCGTTTGAACATCCGTCCTCAAATCATGGAGGAGGTCAAGCGGACCCGCGCCTTCGGCGATCTGAGCGAAAACTACGAATACAAGGCGGCCAAGGACGCCCAGCGCAAAAACGATTCCCGGATGCGCTATCTGGAAAACATGATCAAGACCGCCCGGATCATCGACGAGGACAAGGGCCGCCCCGGCGGGGCCAAGCTCTACGACCGGGTGACCCTCTGGCTGCCGGAGGACGAGGAGGAAATGGTGATCCAGGTGGTCTCCACCGTCCGCACCAACCCCGACGCGGGCCTGATCTCCCTGGAATCCCCCTTGGGCAAGGCCGTCCTGGGGGCGAAGGTGGGGGACGTGCTGAGCATCCAGGTCAACGAGAGCTATTCCTACGACGCCGAGGTCCGGGCCGTAGAGGAAGCCCAGGACGACGGCTCCGCCCCGCTGCTGCCCTACTAACAGGGGACAATGGAAGCCCGCCTGTCGTGTCGGCAAGCTGCTGACCGCTCACCGCCCGGAGGCACCCTTCGGTAGCGCGGGCTGTTCGCCCGCCGTTTTCCAGACGCTCCAGGGGATACGGATTCTCCGTCGCGCCGCGAAGCAAGTCCTTTGGGGCTCAGAATGACAGGCGGGAAAGCCCGCAGGGGCGGCGTCCTCGACGCCCCGCGGCCCGTCGAACGAATAAACCCATGGTATACGCTGAAACGATAAGACGCTTCCGGACTTCGGAGGCGTCTTATCGTTTTCTTTCCAAGCAAAGAAAATATCAAATTGCAAATAATTTACCAGAATGGCTCGCTCTTATCGTGCCGCCATGCTATTCTGATCCCCGCTCCTCATCTCCGATTGTCTCAATGGGAAGCAGGGTCAGCTTGTGGCTGCCGATCTGGGTTTTGTCGATATAGCAGGAAATGGGGACTGTCGGCAAACCTGCGGTATTCAGGTAGATCCGATCGCTGGTGACGGCTGCGATACTCAATCCGTCCGGCAGTTCGATCTGGTCGAGCAGCTCATACCCCCTGGAAAGCAGATACAGGGTGTGATCTCCTTCGGAATCCTCGTTATAAGTCCCGGCGTAGATAAAATCTTCATCATAGTCGGCCCAGAAGATGTCCGCCACCGGCAGGCCGCAGTCCTTGACGGCGCCGGTTGCCAGATCCATCTCCCGGAAGCCCGGGTCTGTTTTTTCATAGAACATTTCCTGCTCCGTGTTCAGGACGCTCAGGTCCTGTTCAAAGTAGTACAGGGTGGAATCCGTGGCGTACATGCCGCCGACAGTTCGGGGCAGCAGCACCCGCTCCGCTCCGGTGGATACGTCAACTTCCACTAGCTTTTCATCGCACAGCGGCTCATCTTCATCATAGACGACGGTCGATAAGGTAGGACCGTACAGCTTGTCCTTGTAATACCAGTAAAAATGGCCGACCTTTTCCGTCAAAAGGTAGTCCGTGACGGTATAATCCGCCAGATTTAAGACGACCAGAAGATTGTCCTGCTGCCGCTCCACATCATAACTCGAGTCTCCCTGGAGAAACAGCTTGCCGTGGTGAAACGTATAGGAAAACATCAGTTTGGGATAATCTCTTTGATTGACGGTTGCCACCACTTGATGATCGGTGCCGTCCAAATTCATTTTGACGATGTCCCACTGGCTGATATTGCTCGCGGACGTGGTCAAGGCGTAAAGCGCGCCGTCATAATAGCCAAAGGTATTTCCGGCGTAGGCGTTGCAGTTTTGATCCTCGTGCCTGCAGTTGGACTTGCTGCAAAGGGGATAGAATGAATTTTCCCCCCTGGCGCAAAAATAAATCATTTCTCCGCCCATGGAAAAGTTCTCCAGTCCGTAGTAACAGCCCTCGGGCGTTTCGACGAAGCTCTGGATGGAAAACGCCTGGTTCCGATCCTCGGGGGGAACCCGCAGCGCAAAGGCTTCCGTGCCGACGGGTGCGCCGGAGGCAGTTTCGACGGTTTCGGGCGTATTATCGCAGGCCGTAAGCAGAAGCGCAAATACGAAAAAAAATAGAAGCATCGTTTTTTTCATTCCAAACTCCTTTTTGTTTCGTTCGGCTGTTGACCTGGAATATAATCCAGGCCAACAGCTGAACGATCATCTCACTTAATAATCATAGACGTAGCCCGTAAGCGCCTTATAGGCATAGTACATACGCCCCATTTGAACCTCTAAGCTCCTGCCGTTGAATTCAATAGAACCGGCCGTCGATCCATTCTCCGAATACTGCATATTTCCATCAGTCCAATACCACTTACCGGACCCGTATTGCTTGTTTTTCACATACCCGCCTACTTTACAGGATACAAGACCTCCGCCGGCAACATTAAAACCTCCATAAACATGTGTGCCAGATAATGAGACATTTGCAACGTAGTAGTGTCCGTTGTAGTAGCCGGTTTTTGCAAAGGCAGTAATGCTCAAGGCAGATGCGGCGATAACCACAACCAGGAGTAATGCGATGACCTTTTTCATAGTAAAAGTCCTTTCTATAATATTTTTGACTTTGGGAATGCGGAATTGCGTTAACGCACAATGTTGCAACATATGCTCGGATTATACCATATAGAAATGAAAAATTCAAGTATTATTTGATAAATTATTTAGTATATATATATATTTATACAGTCTTGTGCGCACCGCTGCAGTCCCACGCAAGCCTTCTCCCAGGGGAAGGCTTGCGTGGGAGTGGATGCACAGAACGGGAAATGCTCCCAGCGGCGCACTTGGGCAGCGCCGTGATTCCGGGTTCCATAGCGAGTGTAGGGACAAGCATCGCTTGTCCGCATATGGACAGCGTCTGATTGCCCGCGCTGGATTTGCCTGCGGCAAATTGCATTCGTTCCGAATGTGAGCGCACACTGTGCGCCCCTACGGCGGGAACAGAAAACACCCATTAGCAGCACATAGTATGCACCACGCGACCAGCTGCCCCGCATGTCAATTCTTACTTCTTACCTCTTACTTCGTACCTGTCACTCGTCGGGACATTCGGGGCATCGAGGACGCCGCCCCCTACACGTCGCCTGTCACCTGTCACTCAGTCACAGCCCGTAGATCTCTGTGAATTTCTTCTCCAGGTAATCGGTGAAATACTTGGGATCGAAGGGCTCACCCACAGCGCGCTCCAGCAGCTCCATGGGATCGTACATCGCGCCGTGCTTCCAGATATGCTCCTCCAGCCAGCCGGTAATGGGGCTGAGGTCGCCGGAGCGGATGGCGCCTTCCACGTCCACGGTCTGCTTCATCTTCGCCAGCATCTGGGCACCGTAGGCGGAGCCCAGGGCGTAGGAGGGGAAGTAGCCCACGTTGCCGTTGGACCAATGGCTGTCCTGGAGGACGCCCCGGCGGTCGTCGGGCACATCGATGCCCAGGTATTCCTTATACTTGGCGTTCCAGATCTTCGGCAGATCCTCTACGGCGATGCTGCCGTCAAAGAGGCCCTTCTCGATCTCATAGCGGACCAGCACATGGAGGGCGTAGGTCAGCTCGTCCGCCTCGGTGCGGATCAGGCTGGGCTCGGCCTTGTTCACCGCCAGATACATCTGCTCCGCGGTGACGCCCTTGAGCTGCTCCGGAAAGAGCTCCCGCATTTTGGGGAAGATCAGCGAAATGAATTCCCGGCTGCGGCCCACGTAGTTCTCCATGAACCGGGACTGGCTCTCGTGCATGGACATGGAAACACCGCCCCGGAGAATGGTGCCTTCCAGCGCGTCGGCGCTGTGGAGCTCGTACAGGGCGTGGCCGCCCTCGTGGATCACGGAGTACATGGAGTAGACGGGGTTTTCCTCATGGTAATGGGTGGTGATCCGCACGTCCTTCTTGTTGAACATGGTGGTGAAGGGGTGCTCCGTCTCCCCGATGGTGCAGCGCCTCTTATTGATGGTGATGACGTCCATCAGATAGTCGGAGAACTGCCGCTGAGCCTCGATGGGATAGCGCTTCCCCCAGATAAAGCTGTCGTCCACCTGGGGCTTTGCCATGACCTTTTTCAGCAGGGGAACGATCCGCTCCTTGAGGGCGTTGAAGAAGGCGTCTGTCTTCTCCATGTTGAGGCCCCGCTCATAGCGATCCAATTGGGTGTCGTAGGGCGCGCTGTCAGGCCTATAGTATTTGGCAAAGCGGACATTGGTGGCAAAAATATCCTTGATATAGGGCGCAAAGGCGGCAAAATCGCTGTCCAGCTTGGCCTTGTGCCAAACGGCGTTGGCTTTGTTCAGCAGCGCCACATAAGCGACAAATTCGTCCTGAGGAACGGACGCGGTGAATTCCTTTTGGCGCTGAAAGACTTCGATCTCCCGGCGCTCCTGGGCGCTCAGCTCCTCCGGGTGGCACTTCAAATGATCGACTGCCTCGTTCAGCTCTTTGCCGGTCTCAATCTGGTAGTCACATTGGGAGAGATAGGACAGGGTCTTGCCGCGGCCCTCGGCGGATTCCGCCGGAGCGGCTGTGTCGCCGTCAAAGTGCAGCACGCCCATGGCGTGCCGTAGGGCATGCATCTCTTCGTTTTTTTCGCGGTAGATTTTCAGGGCTTCCTGGGTGGTCATGTTTTTTCCTCCTTTAATTTGCATAATTCGCATGCAGTCTGTGCCGCGAGCTTTGCGTTGTGATACACCAATTGGATATTCGATGCCAGGCTGTCACCGCCGGTGAGCTCCTTGACCTTGGCCAGCAGGTACGGCGTGGTAGCCTTGCCGTGGATGCCGTCCTTGACAGACTGGGCGATGGCCTCGTCAATGGCCTGGTTGATCACATGGAAGTCCATGGCGTACTGCTCCGGGATGGGGTTTGCCACCAGAATGCCGCCCTTGAGGCCCAGGTCCCGCTGGACCTGGAAGACCTTCGCCAGCTCTGCAGGACTGTCGATGCGGTAGTCCAGCTCGAAGCCGCTCTGGCGGGTGTAGAAGGCGGGCAGTTCCTTCGTCTGATAGCCCAGAACGGGCACGCCGTGCGTCTCCAGATATTCCAGCGTGCGCCCCAGGTCCAGGATGGACTTTGCCCCGGCACAGACCACCATAACAGGAGTATTGGCCAGCTCCTCCAGGTCGGCGGAGATGTCCATGCTGGTCTCCGCCCCCCGGTGCACGCCACCGATGCCGCCGGTGGCAAAAATCGAAATGCCCGCCATGTGGGCGATCATCATGGTCGTGGTAACGGTGGTTGCGCCATCCATTCCCTTGGCCACCAGCACTGGCAGGTCTCGGCGGCTGGCCTTGGTGACAGCCTGCCCGGTTTGGCCCAGATACGCGATCTCCTCCGGCGTAAGGCCAGCCTTGAGCCGTCCGCCCAGAATGGCGATCGTGGCAGGGACGGCCCCGTTGTCCCGGACGAGCTGCTCCACATGCAGGGCGGTTTCCACATTCTGGGGATAGGGCATGCCGTGGGAAATGATGGTGGACTCCAGCGCTACCACCGGTTTTCCGGCGGCAAGCGCCGTATTGACTTCCGGGTTTACATCCAGATAAGTTCGATTCATGGGTAGAGCCTCCTTCATTTTGGGATGAAGCAATCTTTCTGCACAAACTTCACAGGGCGCATTAAGATTCCCCGGTCTCTTTGAACATCATACCACAAATGTCTCAAAATGGCAATGTTGCCAGCAAAATGATTTCCGCACGCACTTCCATGTTGTCTTCTCCGCTTTCCCACGAAAAAACTTGCATCTTTCCCTGGGTTGTGCTATTATAAATTGTCAAGTGATTTTAGGGGGTGTTGGCATGGAGGCGCTTTTGGGCAATGCGCGGCTGAAATCCGGCCTTGCCGCCGCCTTTGCATCCGACCGGCTCTCCCACTGCTACCTGCTGGCTGGGCCGGAGGGCAGCGGAAAACACACCCTGGCCCGCATTCTGGCCGCCGCCATGGAATGCACCGCCGGTGCCAAGCGGCCCTGTGGGGTCTGCCTGCAGTGCCGCAAGGTGCTGGACGGGATGCACCCGGATGTGATCACCGTGGACGATCCCACGAAAAAGACTGTCACCGTGGAACAGATCCGCAACGCCCGGACAGATGTCTATATCAAACCCAACGAGGGTAGGCGGAAGATCTATGTCATTCCCCGAGCCATGGACATGAACCCCGCCGCACAGAACGCCCTGCTCAAGGTCATTGAGGAGCCCCCCGATTACGCGGCCTTCCTCCTGTTGACCGACGCCGCCGAACAGCTGTTGCCCACAATTCGCTCCCGCTCTGTCACCCTGCACCTCAGCCCGTTGCCCGAGACCGAAGGGCTGGACGCACTGGCGGCACGCCGTCCCGACAAGGACCCCGCTACCCGGGCCGAGGCCTGGGCGCGTGCGGAGGGTTGGTTGGGGCAGGCGCTCCGCTTGTTGGAGGAAGGGGAAAGCCTCGCGCCGGAGACCCAGCGCTTCGCCGCCTGTTTTGCCCGCCGGGACAAGCTGGAGCTTACGGAGCTGCTGGTCCCTCTGGAACGGCAGAAGCGAGAGCAGCTGATTCCCCTGTTCCAGCAATGGATCGCGCTTCTGGACCAGGCGCTGGCCGTCCGTGCTGGGCGACCCGGGCGCTGGGAAGCCGCCGAACGCATTGGCCGCGTCCGCACCTCCGCCGAAAGCCTCAACGCCCTTCGGCGCCTGCAGCAGGCCGTGGAGCTGCTAAACGGCAATATCAGCCCCGGCGCCGTGTGCGGCGCGTTGCAGGTGTGGCTGGATGTGTCAAAATAGCGCTGGCGTCTGCCTGCCGCGCCGGAAAGGGCCAGTCTTCCTTGTCCGCCCTTCTGTAACCAAAATAAAGTGAAAACGATCATAAAGGGAAACAATATGGAACACGAGATCAATCAAAACGAGCTTGAATTAGAACAGGATAGTATTCCTGCAGAAGTACCCCAGCCGGAAGCGGTGGAAGCGCCGATGCATACGGCGTTGACCGCCGCCTCCGCCAAGAAGAAGACGCCGCAACCGGCTCCCCCGGTCGAAACGCCTTCCGTTCCCGAAACCCTGCCTGCACTGGATCCCAACGAGCGCGTCCCCGTTTGCGATGTGCAGTTCCGTCCCGGCAGCAAGATCTATTTCTTTGACCCCGGCGACTTGACCCTGAAAAACGGCGATCATGTCATTCTGGACACCGCCCGTGGTGCGGAATACGGTTTATGCATCATCGGCAATCACCGGATCGCCCGCCGGGAGCTGGTACAGCCATTGCGCCGCGTTCTTCGGATCGCCACGCCAACCGACGAAAAGATCCGCGCCGAAAACGAGAAGAAGGAGAAGGACGCCTACGCCTTCTGCCTGAAAAAAATTGAAGAGCTGGGCCTGGATATGCAGCTGGTCTCTTCAGAATGCGCCTTTGACGGCAGCAAGCTCCTGTTCTTCTTCACGGCGGACGCCCGCGTGGACTTCCGGGAGCTGGTAAAGATCCTGGCCTCCAACTTCCACACCCGGATCGAGCTTCGGCAGATCGGTGTGCGCGACAAGGCCAAAATGCTGGGAGGCATTGGCATTTGCGGCAGGCCCTTCTGCTGTGCCAGCTTTCTGGACGATTTCCAACCCGTCTCCATCAAGATGGCGAAGACCCAAAGCCTCAGTCTGAATCCCACCAAGATCTCCGGCTCCTGCGGCCGACTGATGTGCTGCCTGAAATATGAGCAGGATGCTTATGAGGATCTGATTCAGACCAGCCCCAAGGTCGAGTCCTTCGTGGACACCCCGGACGGGCGCGGCACCGTCATCAATGTCAACCTCATGAAGCAGAGCGTCACCGTCCGAATGGAAAAGGACGAGGATATCCGCTTTTATCGCAACAGCGAAATTTGCGTGCTCCGAAGCGGCAAGGCCAAGAAAAGCGATCCCCCGATCCCCGAAGATCTGGCCCCCATTTCCGGGTGGAAGGACGGGGATCTCCGCCTCGAGCACAGGTCGTACTTCGAGCAGCGCCTCACCGCTGATCCGGATGAATTATACCAGGAG
Source organism: Oscillospiraceae bacterium (assembly GCA_017419715.1). Taxonomy (GTDB): domain Bacteria; phylum Bacillota; class Clostridia; order Oscillospirales; family Oscillospiraceae; genus JAFRPC01. Next base: position 23,229 of record JAFOKO010000083.1, read on the forward strand.
CAGGAAGCAAGTTTCCACGACGAAACCGGGCAGGAATTCGATCCGGGCGCGATGGAAGCCGTGGCGCACCAGAACCGGAAAAACCGCCGGGAGCACCGACCGGGCCAGCCCACACGGGCCGAACGCTTCATTCCCGAGAGAAGGCCCTTCCAGGAGGCCGGGGCTTTTGAAGTCGACCACGCTCCCCGCAAAAACCGGAAGCCTCCCCGCCCTGCAGCCGACAAAGGACAAGACCGTGTTGAAAAGCCGGAAATGCCCGAAAAAGCCGGGCAGGCCTCCCGCCAGCAGCGCCGCCGCCAGCAGCAGGGCAAGCCAGAACCGAAGCTACCTCAGATCCCACCGGCTGAAAAGCGCTCCGCCTCGGAAAAGCCCGTGGGCGACCAGCTCTCCCCCAAGCCGGCCAGCAAGAAAAACAACAAACGGCGCTACTACCACAACCGCAAACCGAACGGATAACCCCCTTAGGCGAAATGCAAGATCCGTAATTAAAAGGCGACCTGCTTCCAGTGAGGAAACAGGTCGCCTTTTTTATTTTGCATTTCCGTCCGTGCGGAGAACGCGGACAAGCAATCCTTGTCCCTGCAGTTCAAATCAGAACGCCCACTTGCCCTTGCGGAAGATGGGCACCGTCTTGCCGTCGCGGGTGACGGCGTCGATATCCAGCCCCTCATAGCCGATCATGAAGTCTACATGGATCATGGAATCATTGATGCCGAGCGCACGGCACTCGTCCAGGGTCTTGTGCTCGAAGTCCTTAATGGTATCGGCAAAGCCCGCACCCACAGCCAGATGGCAGGCGGCGTTCTCGTCGAACAGGGTGTTATAGAACAGAATGCCGGACTCGGAAATGGGGGAGTTGACGGGCACCAGCGCGCATTCGCCCAGATAACCCGCACCTTCGTCCATCGTGATCATCTTTTTCAGCAGCTCTTCATTTTTCTCCGCATGGGCTTCCACGGCCTTGCCGTTCTCGAAGCGAAGGGAGAAATTCTCAATGAGCTGGCCCTGGTAGGACAGGGGCTTGGTGGAGTAGACAATGCCCTCAGCCTTGCCGCGCATGGGAGAGATGAAGCACTCCTCCGTGGGGATATTGGGGTTGAAATAGATGCCCTGCAGGTTGGTGTCGCCGCCGCCCTTAAATTCGGCCTCCGGGATCATTCCGACCTGGAGATCGGTCCCATTTTCACCCTTGTAGTGCAGCTCGGCAATGCCCAGCTTGTTGAGGTACTCACAGCGCGCATGCATGTCCTTGTTGTGGGCCTCCCATGCCGCAAGGGGATCGTCCGTCACGCGAGAGGTAAAGAGGATCGCCTCCCAAAGCTTCTCGATGGCCTGGCCCTTGGGCAGCTCGGGGAAAAGCTTCTTGGCCCAGGCCGCACCGGGAACGGCGGCAATGCACCACTGATCCTTGTTTTCCATCTGATCGCGGTAGGACTTGATGATGGGATAGCGCTTCTGGCTGGCCTTGGCCATCTTCTCCTGGTTGATGCCCTTGAGACCGTCGGGATCCTGGCTGAGCAGGTGGATCTGGCAGGGGAGGGTGTCCACATAGTATTGCAGGCGGGCCTTTTCCCACTCTTCCACCTTGGAAAGGGTGGTGACGGAGCAGTGCCGATAGTGCAGCTTGGCCAGAGGCTGATAATTGAATTCCACCTTGACCTTCCTGGCACCGGCCTTGTAGCATTCATCCACCAGCAGCTCCACAAATTTGGGCTGATCCAGATCACAGTAAATGATCACATTCTGGCCCTTCTGGATGTTGACCCCAGCGCGGGCGATCAGACGGGCGTAGTTGCGAAGAACAGTTTGTTTCATGATTTTTCTCCTTTGCTCTTTCATTGTTTTATGATTGAAATCCTAATGATTCATTTCATACAGTCAATTCAGCTTCGTCGATACTCCACGGCTTTCCCGTCGCCGGTGAGGGTGAGGGTCGTATCCGTGACAGTGAAGCTGTAGGATCGGTCTTTGGTACCGGGATCGGCGAAGTCCACATAGAGAACGCCGTCTGCCTCCATCCAACTGCCGGTCAAGCAGGCATAGTCTGCCCCCTGGTATTCCAGGCGGACTGTGACGCTCCCGTCCGCTGCCAGGGTCATCGTCTCCACGAAATCATGCCCCTCAGAATACTGCCCCGCGTTGACCCAAACCCCGGCGAGAGAGGGGACGGTGGGGTCCGTCGGCGGCGTTTCCACCTTGCCACAAGCGGCAAGCAGGAAGCAGAGCATCAGCGCCACGATCCTGTTTTTCATGGAAATCTCCTCCACCTACCCCTTGGTCCACTGGATTGGCGTCTCGCCGTGCATTTGCAGAAACGCATTGATCTGGGAAAACGGTTTGCTGCCGAAGATGCCCCGGTAGGCCGACAGGGGACTGGGGTGCGGCGCGGTCAAAACCAGGCGCGCCCCCGGCTGTAGGGGCGAGCATTGCTCGTCCGCCGATCCGCACAGGCTCTCCGGGCCTTGCGGACAAGCAATGCTTGTCCCTACGGCGTGTTCAAACGCTTTCTGTGCCGGGGCACCCCAGAGCACAAAGGCGATCGGCTGGGGCAGGCGGGACACGGCGGCAAGGACGGCGCCGGTGAAGTGCTGCCAGCCCAGGCTTCTGTGGCTGTTGGCCTGTCCGGCCGTCACGGTGAGCACTGTGTTCAGCAGCAGGACGCCCTGCTCCGCCCAGGCAGTCAAATCGCCCGAAGCAGGGGCTTGTACGCCCAGGTCCGTCTCCAGCTCCTTGTAGATGTTCCGCAAGGACGGTGGCAGCTTCACGCCCTCCCGCACCGAGAAGGCCAGGCCCATGGCCTGGTCCGGCTCATGGTAGGGGTCCTGGCCCAAGATCACCACCCGTACCCGCTCCGGCGGCGTCAAGCGAAAGGCCGCGAACCAGTCCTGCCGAGGCGGATAGACTCTCTCGACCCGCGCCAGCGAATCGGCAAACAAGAGGGTCATGGAATATGGCTTCCGACGAAAGGGATGGTCCAGCAGCTCGTCCCACGCGGTGGGAAGCACAATGGGGCATAATAGGGAATTGCAGTGAGGGCCCCGGATGCTGTCATTTTGCATCTTGCCTTCTGTATCTTTCATTTCAGCCGGACGCGCCGCTTCGGGCCGACTCATTGATCGTACCCCTTCAGCGTGGCAGCAAGGAGCTCGTCCTCTTTGAGGCCGTCCTTGTGGAGCATCTTGCGCATGACATCAATATCCGCGGTAATGTCCACCACATCATCTGCAAAGAGCTTGTCCAGTTGCTTCTCATAGCCGTCTGCCAGCTCGTCCAGGGCGTCGTTGATCTTCTGCTTGGCCTCCTTGATGGCAGCCGTCTCAATGCCCTGGGCCTCCAGGCGGGCATAGCTCTCCAGCGCCTTGAGGGTGGTGGGCAGGTAATAGTTCATAAAGTTGTAGAGCTGGGCCTCCTTTTCGGGCCGCTGGTCCAGGATAGCGAAGATCTTTCTGGTCAAGTCCTCGATCCGGTCGATCTTGGCGGAAACCTCCTTGTCGGCGATCAAGTCGTTGTCGGCCCGGATCTGCCGAAGGATGCGCTCGTTGCGGGAAACCGCCTCTTCTTTTTTCTCCTCCGGCTGAACCGCCTGGGCCTCGGTGTATTCTGTCAACATCAGGCGGTAGGTTTTCAGATCCAGCCAGGCCGGATGGAGGATGCCCCGGGTGATCATCTCGCGCAGATCCTTGATGACCTTCTGGTAGTCGATGCCCATAACATCGGCCAGATAATGGATGGGAACGGTCTGCTTGTCGCCGATCAGCTTGAGATAGGCCTCAAAGCGTTCTTTCTTCTTCTTGCGGATGCGGCCGTAGATGCCCATGGTCAAACCGACCGCAGCGAGGCAGAGGCTAAACCCAGTTCCAAACAGCGGCCAAAAAGATAATCCCTCATCCCACAGAATTAAACCGCAGGCCCCGGCAGACAGCGCACCAATGGCAGTGAGAATGGCGCCGAACGCGGTAATCAGCGCACCGTGCTTCGGCATGCCGTTGACGCGCTTCTTTTGCTCCGGTACCTCGGCCACAGGGCGGTTTACCGCTCTGCTGCGGACATCGGCGGTCAGATTATCGACCGTCTTCTGGATGTCCACATTGTTGCCGATGTCCGGCAGGATGTCCAGATGGTTGGCGATCAGAATGCAAATGCCAATGGGGCTGCTCACGCCCAGACACAGCAGCGCCAGGCCGAGGAACCTCCACCGCCGCTTGCTGCGCTTCCGCCGTTCCTTCATCTCATTATAATTCATGAGTCTGCCTCCATTTCTATCACGATCAGAGCCCAGGTCGGGCCGCAGACGGGTTATTTCAGCCAGTAGGGAGGAAGGAGTCCTCGGTGGACCATCTCTCGCAGATCCTTCACGACCTGCTCAAAGTCCAGGCCCATTTGATCCGCCAGGTACTGGATGGGAAGGGTCTGCTTGTCGCCGATCAGCTTGAGGTAGATCTCAAAGCGGGCCCTTTTTTTGCGGCTCAGCCTGCCGGAGTTCATCATCCAGACGCCGCCTATGGAGCCGCCGACGCAAAGCAGCAGGAGAAAAAGATGTGTCGAATTCTGGGTTATGGCAAAGATTAGCAGGAGAATCAGCCCAAACCCTGTGCATGCGTAAGTCAGAAAGGCGCCGAGGAGCACGATCAAGGCCTTCAGCCAGGCTCTGGGCTCGGGCAGCGCGCAAACCCATTTCTTCCTGAGCGGCATCTTCGCCTCAGTTTGGCTTGCGCTCTCGCCCGGATCTTTCCCGGACGGATCGTTGTGAGCGCTCCGGCCAGCCACCTTGCCCATGGCTGGCAGAAGCCCCAGCATGTTGGCAAGCAGCAGGCAAATGCCGATCGGGCCGTTAACGCCCGCTATGATCAAAGCAAGCCCCAGATAATTCCATATCCGTTTGCTCCGCCGCAGTGCCTCCTTCTCAGTATGCTCCATGAATCTGCCCCCATTTCCTTTCGATCGAGGCCCCGCAGGGCTACATGATATTCTACCGCATAATTTGCCTCCTGTAAAGGGATTGTAGCACTTTTTGCTTGTAAAATATTTCTTTTTCACATTGACAAGCCCCGGGAATCATGGTACATTGGTGGCGTGCGGATTTTCTGCATATAAAATTGATTTGGAGGCAACACCTATGAACAATAAACCCCTGATCGGCTCCGCCATTATCGGCCAGTCCGGCGGCCCCTCTGCCGTCATCAACGCTTCTGCCTACGGCGTGATCAAGACCGCCCTGGAAAGCGAGTACATCACCACCGTCTACGGCGCCAACCACGGCATCAAGGGCGTGCTCAATGACCGGCTGATGATCATGGACAAGGAAGATCCCAAGGAACTGGAAAAGATGCTCTACTCCCCCTCCTCCGCTCTGGGCTCCTGCCGCTACAAGATCGCCGATCCCGATGTGGACGACACCGACTACAAGCGCATCCTGGAAATCTTCCAAAAGTACAATGTTCGCTACTTCTTCTACAACGGCGGCAACGACTCCATGGACACCTGCAACAAAATCAGCCGCTACTGTGCCAAGGTCGGCTATGAGTGCCGCGTGTTCGGCGTGCCCAAGACCATCGACAATGACCTCTTCGGCACCGACCACTGCCCCGGCTTCGCCTCCGCCGCCAAATATATTGCCACCTCCTTCATGGAAGTAAGCCGTGACTGCCATGTTTACGATGTGGGCATGATCACCATCATCGAGTGCATGGGCCGCCACGCGGGCTGGCTCACCGGCGCGGCCGCCCTGGCCGGTCTGAGCGGCGACGGTCCCGATCTGATCTATCTGCCCGAGGTGGACTTCGACATGGATCAGTTCCTTGCCGATGTCAAGCGGGTCTACGCGGAAAAGCAGAACTGCCTGGTGGCCGTCTCCGAGGGCGTCCACTACGCCGACGGTTCCTTCGTCTCCGAGGCCAAGACCTCCGGCACCGACGGCTTTGGCCACGCCCAGCTGGGCGGTCTGGCTGCCCGTCTGGCCGCTGTGGTGAAGGCCGCCACCGGCGCCAAGGTGCGCGGCATTGAGCTGAGCCTGCTGCAGCGTTGCGCCTCCCATTGCGCCTCCGCCACCGACATTGAAGAGAGCTTCAACTCCGGCAAGATCGCCGTGGAGTCCGCGCTGTCCGGCATCACCGGCAAGATGGTCGGCTTCCATTGCGACCGCAAGGACGGCTACAAGTGTGAATATGTTCTGCTGGATCTGGCCGATGTGGCAAACGCCGAGCAGAAGGTCCCGCTGGAATGGATCACCCCGACCCGCAACGGCGTGACCCAGGACTTCATCAACTACTGCCTGCCCCTCATTCAGGGCGAGACCAAGCAGGCCAAGGAAAACGGCCTGCCTGCCTTCGTGCATCTGAAGAAGGTCTTCGCGGAATGATCCTCTGAAAAAGCAAGGAGAACAGTATGGATAAAATTGCCGTATTGGTTCCGTGCTACAACGAAGCAAAAACCGTCGCCAAGGTCGTCCGAGATTTTTTGCGGGCGCTGCCCGGCTGCACAGTCTATGTCTACGACAACAATTCCTCGGATGGAACGGCAGAGCTTGCAGAGGCGGCAGGCGCCATTGTGCGCCGGGAGTACCGGCAGGGCAAGGGCAATGTGATCCGCCGGATGTTCCGGGAGATCGACGCGGAATGCTATGTGATGGTGGACGGCGACGACACCTATCCTGCTGAATGTGCACCGGCGCTCATTGCGCCGGTGCTTGAAAAGCAGGCGGATATGGTCGTAGGCGACCGGCTCTCCTCGACCTATTTCACCGAGAACAAGCGGCCGTTCCACAACTTCGGAAACTCCCTGGTACGCGGCTCGATCAACACGATCTTCCACAGCGATATCAAGGATGTGATGACCGGCTACCGGGCTTTCAACTACCAGTTTGTCAAGAGCTTTCCCGTGCTGTCCAAGGGCTTCGAGATCGAGACGGAGATGACCATTCACGCCATCGACAAAAACATGCATGTGGTAAATGTGGTGATCGACTACCGGGACCGGATGGAGGGCAGCGTCTCCAAGCTGAACACCTATTCCGACGGGTTCCGCGTGCTTCGTACCGTAGGACGGCTGTTCCGGAGCTACAGGCCCTTCGGCTATTTCGGTCTGATCGCCGCGCTTCTGTTTCTCGCCGCGCTTGGGTTTTTCATCCCCGTTCTAACGGAATACTTCCAAACCGGTCTGGTGCGGCGTTTCCCGACGCTGATCACTTGCGGCTTTGTCGCGGTGGCCGCGCTGCAATCGCTGTTTGCCGGGCTGATCCTGCATACCATGCGGCAGAAGGATCGGCAGGACTTCGAAGCACGGCTGATTGGAATCTCTGAAGACTACAAGCGTAAACACAACGAGGCAGCCCATGGATAAACGAAAAACCCTTCGCTTCGCACTCCTCGCCCTGGCGATTTCTCTGCTCGTTGAGCTACTGTTTTTTAATCTAAAGCCCTTAAGCAGCCTCGGCAGTGGCAGCTGGACGCCGCTGCCGGAGCCAATCATTACAGGCGATTTCGCATCAGATCTGGTGGTCACCTTGCAGTATACCGGGTTGGACCAGGAGATCCCCTGGTGTCATTTTGCCGTTGGCGTATGCGATAAAGACGGAAATACCGTCCGCACCCAGCTGGTCATCCAGTATTCCGACGAGGGCAACGCAAACGCTTACAAGGCAGGTACGGTCAACTATACCCTGGCCCATGACCACGCCTCCTATTTTCGGCTCAATAGCTATGGGAAGATTCACGATCTGTCTGTGCGGATCGAAGCGCTGAGCTCGGGCTGCAGCTATTGGGTGGCGGCTGCTGAAATCAACGGAAGCGTCCCGTTTCACATCTCCGTTCCGCGCATTTGCGGGCTCTTTGCTCTTCTGCTGCTGTTCTGGTTTCTGCAGCCCGCCTCTCCGCTGCATGACAACCGCCTCTGGAACCGGTTCCGCTGGGTCAAGGGCGTCTTTGTGTTGCTGCTTGTGGCGTGCAACGCCTTTGTCTGCTTCAAGCTGATCTGCAGCAACGATATGTTTGTGCATGTTTCAGAAGACGGTTTCCCTCATCACCAGCAATACGCCAAGTTGGCCCGCGCATTGGCTGAAGGAAAAACCTGGATCGAGACCCCCGAGCAGGAGTCGGTGATCTCTCTGCTCCAGCAGCTGAACAACCCCTACGACCGCAATGAACGCGCTTGGCTTTCCAATAATCATGTCACGCCTCCGTGGGACACTGCCTTTTACGGTGAGCATCTGTATGTCTATTTCGGTGTGGTCCCGGTGTTGCTGGGGTATTTGCCGTATTATCTGATCACAGGCAGCGATCTTCCCACCTATTTTCTCGTCTGGGTCTGCTTTGTTCTGATCTTGTTCGGGGCCTTCGCCTGTATGCGCGCATTGATCCGCCGCCACTTCCCCAAGACGCCCTTCTCCACTTATGTGCTGCTCTCTCTGCTGCTGGGCAACTGTACGGGCGTCCTGTTTTACACGCTTGAGGCCACCTTCTACATCGTCCCGGTCTTCCTGGCGCTGGCCTTTGTCCTGCTCGCGCTGGCGCTCTGGCTCTCGGCGGCGGAACGCTGGGAGAAAGCTTGCGGGGCAACCGCCCCGTTGGCCGCCCCGGAGACGCTGTGCTTCGCACCAGTCGGCACCGCACGCCCGGCAGGGATCGGCCTTCGTATTGTGCTCGGCGCGCTGCTGGCCGCGCTGGTCGCCGGATGCAGACCCCAATTTCTCGTTTTTTCGGCTCTGGCATTGCCGATTTTTGGTCCATTCCTCCGCAAAGAGGAACGGCATACCGTCACCTCGCGACGGATCGTACTCTTCGTGCTGCCTTACATTGCGGTGGCGATCCCTCTCATGTACTACAACTACATCCGATTCGGCTCTCCCTTTGACTTCGGCGCAAACTACAATTTGACCACGAATGATATGCGCTTGCGGGGCTTCAAGTTGACCCGTCTGCCGGACGGCCTGTTCGCTTATCTGTTCGCTCTGCCGAACCTCAAGCTGCAATTCCCCTATCTGTACCGGGTGGATACGACCCCCATCTATCTGGGCACGACGATTCTCGAGCCGATGTTCGGCGGTTCTCTGGTCATTTTCCCCTTCCTTTGGTTGCTCGGCTGTGCCCGCCGTGTCTGGGCTTTGCTGTGCGAGAAAAAGCTTCGGCTGTTTTTTCTGCTGCCGGTGCTGCTGGCTTTGATCGTCATCATCGCGGACACTGAAATGGCGGGGATCCTCTGGCGTTACACATGCGACTACCTTGCCTTGCTGTATCTCTCCGCCAGTATCATCTACCTGGCCCTGCTGGAACAGGCCCACCCGCAACAGCGGCGCAAGCTGCTCGTTTTTCTCAGCGCTGTCACCGTGTTCACCATGGCTCTTTGCCTCTTGATCGCACTGAACGCCAGCTTCCTGGAACTCCGCGCACCGAACGCCTATTTCCGATTCCAGGATCTGTTACGCTGGGGATAAGCCGTCGGCACACAAAAAGGGGCTGTAAAAAAACATCCTTGAAAAAGAGCAAGGTCTCGTCAAAGCGGCGAGATCTTGCTCTTTTTTAACATGTACGGTTTTGAAAAGCCAGTTGCATCTCAAAACAAGTGGACCTGCAGATTTTTTTGTACAA
>JAFOKO010000084.1 GCA_017419715.1 Oscillospiraceae bacterium
AGCCGCAACGCCCCTCATCCGTCACCGGGCTTGCGTGAGACGCCCGGTGCCACCTTCCCCCGAGGGGGAAGGCAGAGGAAACGCCCCGTAAAGCCTTCTCCGAGGGGGGACGGCAGAGCCTCTTATGAAAAAGCTTCCGGGTTTGGTCCCGGAAGCTTTTTTGTGCTGGGGATCATGCCTCGGTCTCGGGGCTGTCGGTGGGCAGTTGCTTGTGCTCGGGCAGGGTGATGTTGATGTCCTTGCCGCCGGCCAGCTTGCCGCCCAGGGCGCCCACCAGCAGAGACTTGATATCCAGGCCCATGCCAGAGGCGAAGCCCTCGGTAATCTGGGTGGTGGAGCCAACGATATCGGAGATGAGCTTGGCGGAGTTGCCCTCGCCGTACATGGTGATCTTGTCTACCTTGGACAGAGGCTCCGCCACATTCTTGGCGATCTCGGGCAGGGCGTTCATGACCATTTCAATCACAGCTGCTTCGCCGTACTTCCGCATGGCTTCGGCCTTCTTGTCGATGCCTTCGGCCTCGGCTATGGCCTTGGCGCGGATGGCGGCAGCCTCAGCTTCGCCGACAGCCTTGATGCCTTCGGCCTCCTGCTCCTTGGCAAAGCGCACGGCCTCAGCCTTGATGCGCTGGGCCTGGGCGGCCTGCTCCTGCTCGTAGCGCTCCGCCTCCGCGTCCTTTTGACGGCGGAAGAGGTCGGCCTCGGCCTCCTGGCGCTGGCGGTAGAGCTCGGCGTCCGCCTTGGCGCGGATCTCGGCGTCCAGGGTCTGCTTCGTGACCTCGACATTTTGCTTCTTCAGCTCTGCGTCGCGCTCGGCCCGGGCGATCTGGGCGTTGACGGTGGCAGTCTGGATGGACTTTTGCTGTTCTTGCTTCTGGATTTCGTAAGCGGCATCGGCCTCAGCCTTCTTGGTGTCGGCCTCCACCTTCAGCTCGGCCTGCTTGATGGCCAGCTCGTTCTGGCGGCGGGCGATCTCCGTGTCGGCCTCGACGCGGGCGTCGTTAGCGGCTTTGTCGGCCTGGGCCTTGGCAATCGCCACATCGCGGTCCGCCTGGGCCTTGGCGATGGCGGCGTTTTTCTTGATCAAGCTGGTGTTGTCCGCGCCCAGGTCGCGGATTAGACCGTTCTCGTCGGTGACATTCTGGATGTTGCAGGACAAAATCTCAATGCCCAGCTTATCCATGTCCTTCGCGGCCTTCATCATGACCTGGTCAGAGAAGGAATCGCGGTCGGTGTTGATGTCTTTCAGAGACAGGGTGCCGATGATCTCACGCATGTTGCCCTGCAGGGAATCCTGCAGCTCGGCGGCGATGCGGTCGGGGCGCATGTTCAGAAAGTTTTTGGCGGCCAGCTTGATGCCCTCGGCAGAGTTGGCAATGCGGACCTTGGCCACCGCGTCCACATTGACATTGATGAAGTCATTGGTGGGAACGGACTGCTCGGTCTTGATGTCCACGGTCATCTGGCCCAGGTAGAGGCGATCCAGACGCTCAAAGAAGGGGATCTTGATGCCGGCGCGCCCCACCAGAATGCGGCTGTCCTTTTTCAGACCGGAGATGATGTAGGCTTGATCGGGGGGAGACTTGACATAGCCCGAAGCGAAGATGATGATCAGGACCAGAACGGCCACGCCTCCAAGAATGACGGGAAGCCAGGGAAAGCTTCCTCCGGCAATGAAGCCCAGGGTGGATACGAATGATGCGTACATAGTGATTTCCTCCTTCATATACTGTGTGGATGGGGCTTCACGCTGTGCTGAGAAAACAAAAAACCCATGCCGGACCATTGTCCAACATGAGTCTCATTTTTCAAGACGAGCCGACCGCAAAACGGCGTGATGACGACTTCGCCTCCCCGGATGGGGAACTACTCCCTCAAGCACAGTATGAACTTGTGGCATTATTATAACACGCCCACGGCCGTTGTCAAGATGGTCTGGCGGGAATATTTCTTTACAAATTGTAACCATAGAGCAAGAAACAGGGACAAAGCAGCAGAGGCTCGCGGCGTAGGGCTCCGTGTGCGTAGAGACAAGCACCTGTGCCCTTCATGGGTGTTGCTCGTCCGCCTTGCGCAGAGAATGTCGCGCTCCGAATGTCAGGTGACGGATTCACCACAAAAGCGTTGATTGTAAACAGGGTATCCTGTGTCTTACGATGCAAGACACAGGATACCCTGCTATATTGTGTACTTAACGCTGTGCTTTGGTAAGTCGTTTGATATCAAAGGATATCCCAAATGATATAACAAGAACACCAATATGAGCCATCGCGAAAAGCCATCCCCCAATGCTTAAGCCAATTTGTACCAACCCTTCGTATTTTTTGGCGTCGCTGATAGCGTCAAGCAAAACCGCAAATACTCTATCCCGTCAAATGGATCAAGTGTCTTGGCGGATATGGGTGCTTGCGTAGTTGTTATTTCTTCATCCGAGAGCGAAATAATCTCGGTTGTATCCGGACGCTCTGTCATACCGCCAATATTGCTGCTTGCTGTTGCGCGGGCAGCATTAAACGGATTCGTATCATTGCCGTTATTTGAAAGAACGCGCGGGTTGGATTCACATCCGGCAAACATAAGTGCTATGGAACAAGCTGCAATGGACTGTGCAATGATTCTTTTCATTTTGAGCACCTCATTTTGTTTCAGATTTTTTTAGCAGTTTCTTTTTCGGAAGTAACTTGCCCACCACCTCTCCACCGAAGAGCTGGAAAGAAGCAATAACAAAATGGACGATCACATTTCGTACAAAACACATGAAATCTCATCCTGTTTTTTGTTTATCGCAAGCCGAATACTATCCTAACTAATCAAATTATAGGACATTTAATGTCCTATGTCAAGTGTAAAAAAGTATTTATTGTCGTGTAATTTATAAAACATGGTATAGAATATCATGGGAAGTGAGAATATGTACGAAGAGCATTTTGCAAAACGAATAACGGAGCTGCGCGAAAAACGAAGCGTTTCTGCCCGGGAAATGAGTCTTTCTATCGGGCAGAACGAGAGTTACATCAATCGGATCGAGAACGGCAAGGCCTTTCCCTCCATGCAGGGCTTTTTCTATATCTGTGAGTATCTGAACATTACGCCGAAGGAGTTTTTTGATGAGGAGGTTTTAGACCCGGCGCGGAGCAAGCAGTTGTACGCACAACTGGAACGCTTAACGCCGACCCAGTTTGCGCTTGTGGAGGAATTGGTTCAGCAATTGCTGCGAAAGGGATAGAAAAAAGTGCGATGCAAAGCACCCTGTTTTCAGACCAAAAACTGAAAACAGGGTGCTTTGCATCAATGTATGCGGACAAGCAGTGCTTGTTTCTACAGGCGGGGTTTTTCGTTTGTCATTGCGAACCAGTGACCGATGTCACTGGTGTGGCAATCCGCATCCCCCCCTTTCATTTTGCATTTTGCACTCTGCATGCTGCATTTTTTCGCTACCGGGGCAGGCGGGGAAGCGTGGCGGGCAAATTGCCCGCGCTACAGGCGGGTGCGTATTTGTCACTTGTCAATTGTCACCTGTCACTTGTCAATTGATTACTCCGCCCAGTGCAGGCTTCTTCCCACGGCCTTGTTCCAGCCCTGGAACTGCCGGTCGCGCCAGGCGGCGTCTTTTTGCGGGGCAAAGGTGGAGTCACAGTGCCAGAGCTGGGCAATTTCCGCTCGATCTTTCCAGATCCCGGTGGCGAGGCCCGCCAGGTAGGCCGCGCCGAGGGCGGTGGTCTCGCGGATCATGGGGCGGCGGACCTGCTTGCCCAGGATATCCGCCTGGAACTGCATCAAAAATCCGTCCCGGCTTGCGCCGCCGTCCACCTTGAGCTCGGTCAACTTGGCCCCGGTGTCCATCTCCATGGCCAGCACCAGGTCCGCGCTCTGAAAGGCGATGGATTCCTGGGCGGCCCGGATGATATGCTCGGGCTTGGTGCCCCGGGTGATGCCCACGATGGCGCCCCGGGCATACATATCCCAATAGGGCGCGCCGAGGCCGGTAAAGGCCGGGACAAAGTAAACTCCCTCGGTGGATTCCACCTTCTGAGCAAAGTATTCCGCGTCCCGCGCCTCCCGGATGAAGCGCATCTGGTCCCGGAGCCACTGAATCACAGCCCCGCCCACAAAGACGGAGCCCTCCAGGGCATACTGCACCTTTCCATTCAGACCGATGGCGATCGTGGTGACCAGGCCGTGTCGGCTCTCACAGGCTTCTTCACCGGTGTTCATCAGCAAAAAACAGCCCGTGCCGTAGGTGTTTTTGGCGTCGCCCTTTTCAAAGCAGCCTTGGCCGAAGAGCGCGGCCTGCTGGTCGCCCGCGATCCCGGCGATGGGCACATCCACGCCCTGGATGTTGCAGCTCCCGTAGAGATAGCTGGAATCCTTCACCTCGGGCAGCATGGAGCGGGGGATGCCCAGCTCGTGCAGCAGCCGTTCGTCCCAGCAAAGCTTGTGGATGTCAAAGAGCATGGTCCGGGAGGCGTTGGTGTAATCTGTGGCGTGGACCTTGCCGTTGGTGAGCTTCCAGAGCAGCCAGCTGTCCACCGTGCCGAAGAGCAGCTCGCCGCGCTCAGCCTTTTCCCGTGCGCCTTCGACATTGTCCAGGATCCACTTGATCTTAGTGGCGGAAAAGTAGGCGTCCAGTACCAGGCCGGTGGTCTGCTGGATGTAGTCCTTGAGCCCGCGCCGCTCCAACTCGTCGCAAATGGGGGCCGTGCGGCGGCACTGCCAGACGATGGCGTTGCAGACGGGCCGCCCGGTGGTCTTGTCCCAGACCACGGTGGTCTCGCGCTGGTTTGTGATGCCGATGGCGGCAATGTCCGCCACATCGATGCCGGACTCCGTCACGGCCTCCATCATCACGGCGTATTGGCTGGAATAGATCTCCATGGGGTTGTGCTCCACCCAGCCGGAGTGGGGATAGTACTGGTTGAATTCCTTTTGCGCCATGGCGACGATGTTCTGTTCGTTGTCAAACAAAATCGCCCGGCTGCTGGTCGTACCCTGGTCCAGGGAGAGGATGTATTTACCCATAACAGCCTCCGTCATTTGTCACTTGTCAATTCTTTCGTGGCAACCACATTTCCGTCCGTCCCTGCCACATGGGAAATCAGAATATCTCCTACCTTCACCGGGGGCTTGACCCGTAGCTTGGCGATCTCGGCCATGACCTCGAACATCTTGCCCTTGGGGATGGGCCGGTCGGTCTTGACGGGCAGACGGCGGGGCAGATTCGTCCCGGCGGACGGGACGGGGGCCACGACTACCGTAGAGGTCACGACCCGGACCGGGTCACGAAGCTCGTTGGCCCCGTAGACAGCCCCACGGGGGCAGGAATTGCCGGTGACGGCAAAAGTCTCTTCGTCCACCTTCAAATGGCAGCCCTTGGGGCAGGTGATGCAGATGAGTTCTTTCAAGTTTGCCCTCCTTTCCCTGTGGGCGTCGGAATGTCTGCTAAAGGACTTGCTTCGCTTCGAGGGACGCCGCCCTCTACGGCCTCAATTTCCACAGTTAAGGCGTCGCCCTGGACGCGGTCCAGCAGGACCTTCGGAAGCCGGATACTTTCCATCTCGCCGGGGGCAAGGTGCTCGCGCCGAAAGCGGGCGATTTGGGTCTGCCCGTCCAATACGCGAATGGCGGCATCCTTCCGCACATTCCGCACCCGGAAGAATATTTCTACAGAATCCACGCCCCGGTGGATGTGCTGGGGGACGGTATAGGATACCTCGTTGCCGTTGACGATCTTGAGTTCTCCGGCGGCGGGGCGCTCGCCCCGGAGATATGCGGCGGCTGCCTTTCCGGCCGTTTCGCTCTCCGCGGAGACATAGTCCACCAGGTCGTGGACATGCAGTACATTCCCACAGGCGAAGACGCCGGGGAGGGAGCTTTCACGGTTTTCCCAGACAACAGGGCCGTTGGTGCGGGGGTCGATGGCAATGCCCGCCTGCCGGGAGAGCTCGTTCTCGGGCAGCAGGCCGACGGAAAGCAGCAGGGTATCACAGTCAAAGACCCGCTCCGTGCCGGGGATGGGACTCCGCTTCTCGTCCACCTGGGACACGACCACTTGCTCCAGACGGTCCTTGCCCCGGATGTCTGTGACGGTGTGGCTCAGATAGAGCGGAATGTCAAAATCGTTGAGGCACTGGACGATATTACGGGCCAAGCCGCCGGAGTAGGGCATCAGCTCCACGCAGGCCAGCACCTTGGCCCCCTCGAGCGTCATGCGGCGGGCCATAATGAGGCCGATGTCGCCGGAGCCGAGGATCACAACCCGCTTGCCCACCATATAGCCCTCAATGTTCAGAAAACGCTGAGCAGCCCCGGCGGTGAAGATGCCGGAGCAGCGGGCGCCGGGAATGGAGATCGCGCCACGGGTACGCTCCCGACAGCCCATCGCCAAAACCACGGCCCCGGCCCGGATGGATTCATAGCCGTACTGTGGGCTGAGGGTATGCAGAACACGGTCCTCCGAAAGCTCCAGCACCATGGTATCGGTGCGGATCTGAATGCCGGTCTGCTTCACCAGGTCGATAAAGCGCCCGGCATATTCGGGGCCTGTAAGCTCTTCTTGGAAGCAGTGCAGGCCGAAGCCGTTGTGGATGCACTGGTTAAGAATGCCACCCGCCTGATTGTCGCGCTCCAGGATCAGAATGTCCCGGACGCCCTGCTCCCAGGCCGACAGGGCGGCGGCCAACCCGGCGGGGCCGCCGCCGATGACCACAAGTTCATGGTCTGTCATGGTGCGTTCCCTCCCTTCGTCTCTCCACAGAGAACCCATGTGCCCGCCCAGTCCATCAGGACCTCAGTGGGGTCGATGCCCAGTTCCCGGGCAATGATCTCCTGCACACGGGGGCCACAGAAGCCACTCTGGCAGCGGCCCATGCCTGCGCCGACCCGGCGCTTGACGCCGTTGACGGAGACAGGAGGGATGGGCGTGTGCAGACAGGCGACGATCTCCCCTTCGGTGACGCTTTCGCAACGGCATATCACGCGACCGTAGCGGGGATCCGCCTGGACCAATGCGTTTTTCTCCTTGTCGGACAGTTCCTGGAAGCGGACACGCTTCCGGCTGTCGATGATGTGTTCTTTTTTATGCAGCGCCAGCCCCGCCTGCCGCAGCAGCTCCAGAACCTCCGGCCCGATGGCCGGGGCGGCGGAGAGGCCTGGACTACGAATGCCTGCCGCGTGGATGAAACCCGGCGCGACGGCGGATTCCTCCAGAATGAAGTCGTCCCGGTCCGTGTTGGCCCGGACGCCTGCAAAGTTTCGAATGTTGTCCCGGAACTGGATACCGGGTACGGCGCGCTGGGCGGAGGCGCGGACATAGTCCAGCCCTGCGGCGGTATTGGCGCTGTCCTCCGGGCTGCAGGACGCGGCGTTCGGCCCCACCAGCAGATTGCCGTGGACGGTCGGCGTCACCAGCACCCCCTTGCTTCCTTCGGAGGGGCATTGGAAGATGACATGGTCGACCCGACTGCCTTCGGCCTTATCCAGCAGGTAGTATTCCCCCTTCACGGGCCGGACGGTAAAGCTCCGGTCGCCCACCATGGCCGCGATCTGGTCCGAAAAGACCCCGGCGCAATTGACGACGAATCTTGCAGAAAGCTCGCCCTGGGGCGTTGTGAGGCGAAAACCGCCCGCCGTCCGCGCAATGGCGGTGACGGGGGCGGAGAGGCGGAGCTCCGCGCCGTTGCGCACGGCGGTTTCCGCCAGCGCAAGGCAGAGCTCCCAGGGATTTACGATCCCGGCGGAGGGCGCAAAGAGCGCGCCCCGGACCGCCGGAGAGAGATTCGGTTCCATAGACAGGGTCTGGGCCCGATCCAGCAGTGTCAAGCCGGGGACCCCGTTGGCAAGCCCTCGGGCATAGAGCGCCTGCAGGGTCTCGTCGTCTGCTTCGGTCAAGGAGAGCACCAGAGATCCGTTGTTGCGGTAGGGAACATCCAGCTTCCGGCACAGCTCGCACATCATGGCGGTGCCGCGCACATTGAGCCGGGCCATTTTCGTCCCGGGCAGGGGGTCATAGCCACCGTGGACGATGGCGGAGTTGGCCTTGGTCGTGCCGTTTGCCACATCGTTGGATGCTTCTAACACACACACGCGCAACGCGTGCTTTGCCAGCTCGTAGGCGCAATCCGCGCCGACGACGCCGCAACCGATGACGACAACATCATAATTCATAGCTACCTCATTTCATGGAGCGGGCGGTTTGTTGTTAGCCTTCCTCGGTGAAGGGGCAGCGCACCCAGCATTCCGCGCTCAGATCGCCCACAGTGGCGATAATGCGGGTGGTGCCCTGGCCCACCGCGACCACACGGCCGCCTTCGTCTACAGTGGCGACGCTCTCATCCAAAGAACGCCATTCCACCGGGGTTCCGGCGGGAATGTTGGTCACGGAGAGCGTATAGCTTTCTCCCTCGGTGAAGAAGGACATATCATCTTTGATCAGAACCAGCTCGGTCAAATCGGGCGAGAGGGTGGGCGCGGTGGGTGCGGCGAAGTCGCAAAGGACCGTGCAGACAGCCTGCTCTTCCCCGCAAAGGACGGTGATGGTGGCCTCGCCGGGGCCGACCGCCGTCACAATGCCCACGGGACTAACCTTGACCACGGCAGGATCTGAAGTGCTGAAGCGGCGTTCGTCGGTGGTATCGGCGGGATGCAGCTCTGTCTGCAGCTGGGTCTGCTCGTTTGCGTCGGTGAAGACCAGGGAGCTCTGGCTCAGCGTGACCCCTGTGCAGGGAATGGCGCCTTCGCCCCGGAAGAGCGTGGTGGAGACTGGTGCTTCCGTTGCCGCGGTGGTGGTCTCCGGAGGCTTGGAACCCGTCTCGACGGGCTCGGCGGAAGAACTCCGGCCAGAGAGCCGATCATAGATGGGTAACTTGGCGACATCCAGCTTCCAGAGCAGATAAGTCCCGCCCACCAGCAAGGTGACCGACAGAACGGCTGTGCTCAACGCCAGGAAGACGCGGGGCACGCGCCGACGGTCTTTTTCGACATATACCTCGGGCATGGGACCGCGCCCATCCTGGGCAGGCGCGGGCGTGAACAGCGGCGCGGAAGCATCCGGCGCTTCTCCGTTGCGTGCGGCACGGCGGGCAGCTTTCTTCTCCTCCTTCAGCCGACGCTTTTCCTCCCGGCGCTGGGCATCTTCTTCCTCGATCTTCAACTCTTCCTCTTCGTCCTCCAGAAAGCGGGCCTCGCGTGCGCGGCGGCGGGCTTCCTGCTCGGCTTCCTTGCGGTCCGCACGGCGCTGCCGACGCTCCGCGTCTGTGATCCGCTTGCGCTGGATCGGGTCGACAGCCTCTACCACCTGGGGGGCGGTACCGCAAAGGGGACATTTGGAAAGAGCAGTGTCATACAGCTGCCCACAGTTCGGGCATACATTTTTATCTAACATGGTGATAATTCCTCCAGTATATGGGAATCCTATCAGCACCCGGATCGGAAGACTTCGACCGGGACTCGAAAGGCCTCTACTCTATATCATACCATTTTCTTTCAAATAAAACAATATGTTATTGCTTTTTTTTTGCTTTTGGTATAAAATATGATAGTTATTTTTTTCGATAAAGGAGGAGTACGGCCATGCTTGACCACAAGATTTCCCCGCTTTTGGACGCGATGGAAATCGGGGAATGCTTTGCCCAACATGACGGCGAGCGCTGCTATTGGCTCCGACATCCCGAATCGGGCCGTGCGTTCGTACTCAAACACCTCTCCATTCCCGCAGGCGAGGGCCAGGTGGAAGCCCTGCTCCTAACCGGGGCATACGCCAACGAGGAAGAGGCGGAGGCCTACTACCGCAAAGAGGCGGAAGCCCTGGTGCAGGAGGCGGAAAACCGCAAGCGCCTGCTGGACTGCCCCTATGTGCTTCCCTTCCTGGGCGTCCAGATGGAGAAAAAAGAAGGGGTCGGCTACGATGTCTATGCGGTTCTGCCCAAGCGGAACTCGCTGGAAGCTTATCTCAATGAAAATGCAGTCTCCCATCTGCAGGGCATCAACATGGGGATCGACCTCTGTGTCGCCCTTTCCGCCTTGCGGGAAGAGGGCTTCGTCTATGGCAACCTCAAGCCCGGTAATGTATTTTTCTCCGACACGGGCCGCTTTATGCTGGGAGATTTTGGTTTTATTTCCACCGATGATCTGCAGTATGCCGTGTTGCCGGAGCAGTATCGAAGCAGCTTCTCCGCCCCGGAGCTCAGCAGTATCCTGGGCGGGATGAACGCCACGGTGGACATCTACTCTCTGGGCATGATCCTCTATCGGATCTACAACGGCAATCATGCACCTTTTGAAGACGAGCAGACCTCGCCCCAGGCGGCCGATGCCAGGCGCGTGGAAGGCGCGCCCCTGCCTGCCCCCCTGTATGCGGACTATGAGCTGGCCGGGATCATCTGCAAGGCATGTGCATTCCATCCGTCGGACCGCTACCAAAGCCCCGACGAGATGCGCATCGAGCTGGAACAGTATATGCGCCGCAACGCCGTTAGTGACCACCCCATCGTGCCGCCCCTGGTGACGGATGGCGAGACCCTGCCTCCTGAGGTGGCCGAGGCGGAGGCCCTCCGCGCTGCCGATCCGGAAACCGATGTTCAGGAAAGCCTTTCAGCCAGCGAGGGGCGCAAGAGCAGCCGGGAAAAGCAGGAAAAGAAGCCCGGCAAGGACCAAAACAAGGAATCCCAGCCAGAGCCCAAGCAGCGAAACCCCTACGAGCCGCCCCAGGTGGCTGCAGACCGCCGCCGTAGAGAAGATAAGCGCCTGCAAACGCAAAAGCGCAAAAAGCGCGCCTGGATCATTGCCGCCGCCCTGCTGGCGCTGCTGGTGCTTGCGGTGAGCCTGTATGAGTTCACCGATCTGGGCAAGGGCAAGTGGCACTATTTTGTCTCTGTAGACGATTTAGAGGTAGCGGAGATCACGGCGGACAGCCTCCGCCTGCAGATCACCACCGACGCCGACCCCGCCGAATTTACCGTCTACTGCCAGGACAGCTACGGCAACTCCAAAACCGGCCGCTTTACAAACGGCGCTGTCCTTTTCCAGGGACTGAGCCCCGACACGGCGTACAGCTTCCGCTTGGAGCTGCCCGGCCTGCACAAGCTCACCGGCCACACCACAGCCTCTGCCTCCACCAAGGCGCTGGCGGAGATCCTGTCCTTTTCGGCCCAGCCGGATGCCAGCGCGGACAGCGTCCTGCTGGAACTGCAGCTTCAAGATGAATCCGCCGCCCCGGCCTTCTGGACCCTGCAATACGGAAAGAACGGCCAGGAGCCTACAGAGATCCAGTTCTCCGGCAGTTCCTGCCAGGTCTCCGAGCTGGAGATCGGCGAAACCTATACCTTTACCCTGCTGCAAAGCGAGAACCTCTATCTTTCCGGCGAGACTCAAGTGGAATACACGCCTTCAGAGCCTGTAGAGGCCTCCGGGCTGCAGCTGGAGGCCATCCAGAACGGTGCTGCCCAGCTGAGCTGGCACTGTGCCACGGCGCTGCCGGAAAGTTGGGAGTTGCGCTGCACCGATGCCGAAGGCGCGGCGCTGGCTGTGACGCTGCAAGAGGCCCAGCCGGCAGAGGAGGGCGGCTGGCGTTGCGCCGCCACGGTTTCCGGCGTGATGAAGAATGTGGAATACAGCGTCTGCCTCACCGCGCCAGGTCTGGCGGAGCCTTTGACCATGACATTGCAGGATGTGGGCATTACGCTCTCTTCCTTTACGGCGGAGGCCACAGAAGACGGTCTGGAGCTGCACTGGAGCGCGGACCGCGCACCTGTCGGAGGTTGGCGTATCACCGCCGTCTTTGACCAGAACAGGCAGTTGGAGACGACGGCCCGAGGCGAGAGCTGTGTCATGGCCGTCCTGCCGGATGTGGACTATACGCTTACCATTCTGCCTGCCGACGGCAGCTCCGTGATGGGAGAAAACACCGTGCAGGTCCGAAGCTTTGAAGACCGCCGTTTCGCCCAGATGGGCGTGGAAAAGGGCGGGACCACCCTGGGGCTGTATTACCGGCCCGAGGCGGAGGCCTATACCTACAGCGATCTGGACCTCACCGGGACCGTAAGCTTCGGCCCCAAGGACAGCGTGAGCTTCGGCGTGGTCGCCGGAGGGTGGCCCGACGACAGCGACGAGACAGTCACGGTCCACTATGTCGTGCGCGACGGCGAGACCGATGAGATCGTAAGCGTAGCCCAGGAGGAACGGCCCTGGAATACCCTGTGGGAGGACGACCACTTTGTCGGAGATTTTCGTCAGGAATGGTTCCCGCAAACACCGGGCTACTACAGCTTCTCCATCTATGTCAACAGTAAGCGCCTGGGCACCATCGGGTTCACGCTGAACGAGTAACACAAAACAGACAGGGGACGCCAAGATACCGGCGTCCCCTTTTCAATCAAATGGCGTTCGTCGCAAAATCGGGACTTCGTGTGTAAAAAGCACCAGGGGACGCGGGGTGCGAGGCGTTGCGGTTTCACACCGCTTTCCCTGCCATTCTGAGCAAAGCGAAGAATCCGTACTCCCGTTCCCGGCATTCGGTACGAATGCCATTTGCCGGAGGCAAATCATGCGGGTTGCGTTCGGCGGGGGGCGGACGGCAGAGTGCCGTCTCTACGGGTGCGGCGGAGCGGGACGGGGGAACCCGTCCCCTACGGGTGCGGTGCGGAGTGCGGGCGGCCAATGGCCGCCCCTACATTCCGCGTCTCCTATTGCCGATTTCCCGGTTCGAATCACGCAACATGCGTTTGCTTTCGATCGGATCCTTTAATTGCAACGAACACTAAAATTTATTTCTCCGGCGTTAAACCTTTTCCTTTCTCACCGGGTCTTACAGACAAAAGCCCGAAAGGAAGTGAGACGCGTGAGCGAGGAAAGCGAATTTGCGGAGCTCTACAAGAAGCTGGTGGACAAGCATTTCGTGCCGGACCCGCAGCGCGCTGGAACTGCACTGGGGTCTGTCCTGCAAAAATTGACGGCTTCACCGACGGGGCGGTCGGAATCCTCTAAATAGAAGACTGGCCGCCCTACGGCCTTGACAAAACAAAATGAGCTTTTACAAAAGGAGAATAGAGCATGAAAAGCAGCAGCGAAAAGAAGAACGAAAAAGCAAACATTTCCCCGGAGCTGGTTGCCCGGGCCAAGGCGGGAGATCAAGCGGCCTTTACGGCCTTATATGAGCAGACCTACGCGCCTCTCTACCGCGCCATTCGCGCTATGGTGAGCGGTGAAGACCTGGCATGGGACATTTTGCAGGAGAGCTATTTGAGGGCTTTCCAGAATCTGGACAAGCTGGATGCGAACGAGGCATTTCTGCCTTGGTTGCGGCGCATTGCCGTGAACGAGACGGCCCGGGAGATGAGCCGCCGCCGGAGCGTGCCCTTTGCCGAGCTTGAAGACGAGGACGGCGAGCTGCCGGAGATCCCGGACCTGTGCCTGGAACACCAGCCGGAGCTGAACCTGGACCGGCAGGAGACCTCCCGCCTGGTGCAGGAGATTCTGGCGGAGCTGCCCGAGCAGCAGAGGCTCATCGTGGGCATGCACTATTATGAAGACCTCAGCGTGAAGGATATCGCGGGGCTGCTGCAGCTCGCTCCCGGCACCGTCAAGGCCCAGCTTCACAACGGACGCAAGCGCGTGGAACAGCGCGTGCGAGAGCTGGAAAAACAGGGCGTCAAGCTCTACGGCCTGTCTCCCATGGCCTTCCTGGTGGCCCTGCTTCGGCGGATGGAGCCCGTCGCGGCGGCAAAACAGCAGGTCCTGGGGACTATCTTGACCAAGTCCGCCGCCGGAGTTGTTGCGGAGACCGGCACGACCATCACCGCCATGACAGCCGGGCAGGCCCTGGTCCACGGTTTAGCGGCCAAGCTGGCCGTGGGCGTGCTCTCTGTTGCCTTGATCGGCGGCGGGATCTGGGGCGGAAGCCGTCTGCTCCGGGAGCAGAACCGGGAAATGGGAGACTGGCAGCCCACAGAGGTCCAATTGGCTGTGCCGGTGGAGACGGCCGAGCCCGCTCCCACTGAGCCCACTGTGGCGGAGCAGGCGGTTACAGAGCCCAAAGTCCAGGAGCCCACAGCGCCCGGCCCACTGCAGGAGACGGAAGCAAGCATGCCGGAGACGACGGCTGCGCCGGAAACGACAGCTGCGCCGGAAGAGACCGCGCCTGAGTTCACAGGGGACGGCTTTGTCAAGCGTAGTGTGGACGGTCTGGATATCTACACAAACGGAGATTTCAATATCTGGGAGGAAAACGGCTCGATTCTGAAAGAGGACCTTGCCTCCGGCGAGACGGAGACGCTTTTTACCGTAGACGAGTATTCTCACTTTATTCAACCCCTGAACGAGGATCGGCTGTTTTTCTGGGAGGACTATGATGTCTACTCGGTGGATTATCAAAACCAAAACCGGAAGGATTACGGCCACAATGTCTACAGCTTCAGCGAAAGCGGATGGTGGATCGCTTATTCCCCGATGGAAGGCTACATCACCACAAACCAGGTCACTGTAGTTGACCGGGATGAAAATGAGCTCATGAACGCGATTTGCTGGAGTAAATGTGTCATAGATGGCAGCCTGTATTATATCGCCCTGGACGCGGACACCGTTGCGGCGCTGCAGGCGGAAGGCGTAAATAAATATACATATCAGAATGTCCCCTGCTCGCTGTACCGGATGGACCTGGACGGAAGCACCACAAAGATTGGCGATCTTCCTGAGGCGGATTATTACTCCATCAAGTATGAAAACCGGGAGATCAACTGCTGCAGCTGGGAGGACAGCGCCTATTCCGCTCTGGACCTGTTCACGCTGGAATTAAAGCACGAGAACCGGGCGCTGGAAGAGCTGGCCTTTGAGCTGCCGGAGCCGGACACAGACATCGGCGTTGGGATCAATTTGCTGTATAACGAGGAGAATGACATCCTCTTCCAAAGCTACCTGGGCCTGTTTGCCTACTACTGGTCCATTCCGCAAACCATAGACATCGGCAAGGCGCTGGACTGTGGAGATCAATGGACCATGCAGGGCGATCACGACCTGGTCGAAATTGAGATCAGCGAAGACGGCAGAGATATTCTGATGTCCTACCCCCATGGGGTCGACCAGAGCCCGACGAACTACTGCCGGATCAATCTCAGAACAGGGACTTACGAAAAACTGTCCGAGGCACCGGACGATTTCGTCGCGGGCGCGCCTCTGGCATTCGATGCCCAGAGCTACGGCGAATCCGGCAGCTTCTCCAGCCTGTGGATCCTCCGCAACGGCGTGAGATGGTACCCCTTCCAGGCGGAATAATGCAGAAAAAAGCGGCTCCGGGATCGTTGCGATCCCGGAGCCGCTGCATACGATTACCCGTTCAGATACTTGACCGCCTCGGTGGCGGCCACCGCGCCGTCGGCGGCGGCAGTGACCAGCTGGCGGACCTCCTTGGTGCGGTTGTCGCCCGCCACAAAGACGCCGGGGACCTTCGTGTGGCAGTTCTCTCCTGCCACGGCGTAGCCCGCCTGGTCGATCTCCACCAGGGCCCGGAAGCTCTCATTCTCCGGGATGCGGCCCACGGCCACGAACAGGCCCTTGAGCTCGATCGTCCGCTTCTCGCCGCTCAGCTTGTCGGTAACTTCCACGCCGGACAGGCGCTTTTCCCCCAGCAGGGCGGTGACGGTGGCGTTGTAAACGAACTCCACATTTTCTTTTTTGCGAAGCAGTTCCACCGTGGCCTCCTCCCCGCGGAAGGAATCCCGGCGGTGGATCAGATAGACCTTGCTGGCCAGCTCAGCCAGATAGAGGGCGTCCTCCAGGGCGGTGTTGCCGCCGCCCACCACGGCCACATCCCGGCCGCGGAAGAAGTTGCCGTCACAGGTGGCGCAATAGGACACGCCCCGGCCGGTGAGCGCCTGCTCCCGGTCCACGCCCAGCTTCCGGTTCTCGGAGCCGGTGGCGAGGATCACGGCCCCCGCCTCATATTCGCCCTGGTTGGTGCGAACCTTCTTGACCTTTCCCAGCTCCTCCACGCCGATGACCTTCTCCAGCTTGAGCTCCGCGCCCAGGGCGGTGGCCTGCCGGTAGAGCTGGTCGGCGAAGTCCGCCCCGGAGATGTGGGCGACCACGGGGTAGTTTTCAATGTCGGGCGTGTTGATGATCTGCCCGCCCCAGGCCCTGGCCTCCAGCACCAGCACGGACTTGGAAGCCCGCCGGGCATAAATGGCAGCCGTCAGACCGGCAGGCCCCGCGCCGACAATAATAATGTCATACATCATTCCAAAAACGCCAGCAGCTGCTCCTTGGGCACCAGGCCTACGCTGCGGTCGGCCTCCGCGCCGTCCTTGAACAGGATGAGGCAGGGGATGGAGAACACCTCGTATTCCTCAGCAAGGTCACGGTTTTCATCGACATCAATGCCCACGACGACCACATCGGAGCGCTCGGCGGAAAGCTCCTCCAGGGTGGGCTTGAGCATCCGGCAGGGACCGCACCAGGTGGCGTTGAAGTCCACCAGCACGGGCTTGTCGGACTTCAGAACAACTTCTTCAAAATCCGCGTGATTGATCTCTCGAATTGCCATTGTAAGTTCCTCCTTAAATGATGGTGAAGGGATGGTGAAGGGGTTTCCGTTCCGTTGCGTCGTAGGGGCGCACAGCGTGCGCCCGCATGCCGGAACCTTAATGTGAAAGAATTATACCACAGTTTTCCCTGCGCGTAAACCCCATTTTTTAGCATGCTTCCTATGCCTGGTCCAGAGCCGATCGGGACGAGCGCAGTGACCGCCCCTGCACAGAGCGAATGAATTGACGCAAAGCGTCATGATCTCTCGCTGCGATTCGTGATTTGCGTTGCACATCTATGCCCCCGCAGGGCGATTCATGTGGCGCGCATGTGCGCCCCGACCTCAGAGCAGCGCCTGGATGCTCTCCTCCAGCTCCATGGGGTCGGCAATGGGGGAGATCCGGCGGACGACTTTGCCGTTACGGTCCACCAAGAACTTGGTGAAGTTCCATTTGATGTCGTTGGGAGCCTTGCAGGTGGTGCTGATTTTGGCGATCCCGGCCATGGCAGCCTTGGCCTTGAGCCCCTTGACCGGCTCATCCTCGGGCGCTTGGGTCTTCAGCTCCGTGAACAGGGGATCCTCCGTCTCGCCGTTGACATCGATCTTCTTGAACTGATCAAACTGGGTCTTATATCTGCCGGTGCAGAAGGCGTGAATTTCCTCGTCCTCACCGGGGGCCTGGTGACCGAACTGGTTGCAGGGGAAGTCCAATACCTCGAGCCCCTTGTCGTGGTAGGTTTCGTAGAGCTTCTCCAGCGCCTCATACTGGGGGGTAAAGCCGCAGCCGGTGGCGGTGTTGACGATCAGCAAAACCTTCCCCTGCAGCTGGGACAGCGCAAAATCCTCGCCCTTGCGGGTCTTGACGCACAGATCATAAATAGACATCGTGAGTTCCTCCCTTTATTTTTTACAATTAAATTGTATCAAATAAAATTGGATATGTCAAGTTTTTTTCTTTGCCGTGCAGGAACTCCGCTCCCCTGTGACCGACGCCTGGTCACTTATTTTCTTTTTTTAGCTCCGAGAACGGCGCGAGGTAGGCGCGGTCAAAGCTGTCCAGGCCGGAGAGGTGCACCAGCAGGGCCAGGAGGCCGAAGCTCAGGCCCCAGAGGCCGGCGAGGGCGGCGCACACGGTGAGGGCGAAGCGGCAGAGCCGGATCGCGTCGGCGAAGCTCTTGCCTGGCAGGGCAAAGCCACAGATGCCGGAGGCGGCAACCAAAATCAGCGCGGCCGGGGAGATCAAATTGGCCTCCACCGCCGCCGTGCCCACCACCAGGCCGCCGATGATGGACACCGGCTGGGAAACAGCCTTGGGCGCGGAGAGCCCTGCCTCCTGCAAGAGCTCAAAGGCCGCCAGCAGACCCAGGATCTCCAGCACGGTGGGGAAAGGGACCTTTTGTTTGCTCTCGATGATGGCCTCCAGCAGCGGCGTGGGCAGCATCTCCTGGTGGAAGGCGGCCATCGCCACATAGAGGGCGGGCAGCAGCAGGGCACAGGCCAGGGCCACCAGCCGGAGCAGCTTCAAAAAGCGGGCGGAGAGGAAGTCCGTGTCCTTGTCCTCGGCGGCCTCCAGGAGATAGCCCAGGTTCACCGGGGCCAGATAGCCCACGGGGAGCCCGTCTACAAAGAGGCCCACCCGGCCCGCCAGCAGCCCGGCGGCGAATTTATCCGTGCGCTCCGTGTATTGCAGCAGGGGGAAGGCGGTCCGGCGCTTCCCGGGCAGAACATGCTCCACCGCCGCCGGGGTCAACAGGTCCTCGGTGCGGATGGAGGATAGCCGATTTTGCATGCGCCGGACTGTCTCCGGGTCGGTCAGGCCGTCCAGCCAGAGCAGACTCACTCCCGTTTGGCTCTCCCGGCCCACGGTGGTCTCCCAGAGACGGAGCCGAGCCGTCCGCAAGTGGCGGCGGAGCAGGCTTGTGTTGGTGCGGGCCGTCTCAGTAAAGGCGTCCTTCGGCCCTCGGGTGGTGCTCTCCACCTCCGGCTCCGAGGGGCCGCGCTTCTCGCCGGTCTTGGTTTCAAAGGCCGCGGCGCCGGCCTCCGGCACGATCAGCAGGCAGAAGCCCGCCAGCAGCTTGGCCTCCGCGTCGTCCGCATCCTTGCAGCGCAAGGCCACAGCGGTCTCGACGCCACCGCGCAAAATATGCGCAAGCAGGGCCTCGGGCGGCAGCTGGCAGTGTAGCTGCTCCAGGGGACGGATCACCAGCTCCCCGATTTCCGAACCGGACACCAGGCCGTCCAGAAAACAGAGGCTGCAGGGCAGCCCGGCCACAAGCAGTTCGCGGGTCGTGAGATCCGCGGCCCCTGTGAAGCGCGTTTGTAACGCCGTGAATAGTTCCATAGGGCAAGCCTCCTTTTGCGGAAGCATTCCCCGCACAAGCTGGAACTATGCATTTTTCTGCATGGCGTTTGTAGCAATTCAAAAACCTGGCAGGGCGGGTGAATGAAAGAATGAGAACATGAAACATGTTCGTTGCAATTTGAGGACCTGGTCGAAAACAAACGCCTGTTGCTTGATTCGCACCGGGCAATAGGCAATAGGGGACGCGGGGTCCCCTGGTCACTGATGCCTTTTACACAACTTGGTCTCCGGCACCTGCGGTGCGGAGGGCGACGGAAGCAATCTTACCTGGAGCCTGGACCTCGATACCGGCCTGCTGACCATCGAGGGCAGCGGTGCAATGAAGCATGATTCATACGATAGTAAAGCACCGTGGGACGCTTACTGGACAACAATCACCGCTGTTGACCTGCCGGAGGGGCTGACGAGCATCCGTGCGTGTGGAGCTGGGCCAGATGGCAAGCTTCTCCGTGGTCGCCACGGGTGAGAACTTGAGCTATAAGTGGCAGTACAAGAAGCCCGGTTCCTCCACTTGGGTCACCTGGTCCGGCAAGACTGCCGCGACGGTCTCCGTCAAGGCCTCCAACGCGAACAACGGCTGGCAGTACCGCTGCATCGTCTCTAACAATGCCGGTTCCGTGAGCTCCGAAGCTGCGGAGCTCACCGTCGGAGCCGCCGCAAACGGCATCCGGACAGAAGCGGCATAGAACGCGATGCGCTGGCATCGGATCCTTATTCTGTTTTGTAAATAAGCACGCAAAGAAAAATCGGGAGACGCCTTGCGCGTCTCCCGATTTGCGTCGTCGCATTGTAAAAAAGGCAGCGTTTTTTGACGCCTGCAGGAAGCTTGTTCCTCCGGCTTCATGCTCGCTGTTCCAGCAGCCAGCTTCGGATGGCGGCCTGCATTTGTTCCGGCGCCCGGTCAAAGTGGTGCGTCTCCCCGGGAAGCTGAACCAGACTGCAATTTCTGTAGTGTCTGGCCGCCATCTCCACATCCCGGCGGGGCACGACATCGTCCGCTTCCCCATAGAGCAGCAGAACCGGCCCGGGAAAGGCCTCCATAGCTGGCTCCACGCGAATCGACTGGGCGGAGCGAATATAATCGCCTGCCAGCCGCAGACCCTTGATGGTCGGGAACTCCGCCGGAATGTTGACCGGGTCAAAGGAAACGCCCAGCATTGCGCCTTCTCTGGCGCATTGGGGGATCATAAAGGCCGGAGCGCGCAAAATCAGACCCTTGACGCACGCGGCTTGTTCTCCGGCCGCAAGCGCGGCGGTCAATCCCCCCTGGGAATGACCGGAAAGCCAGATCTCCGTGACGAAATCCAGCGTTTGGGCATATGCGAGAACAGCCAGGGTGTTGGATATCCATTTGTGCAGCGTATGGCTTTGGAATGTTCCGCCGCTTTCTCCGTGGCCGTAGAGGTCGAAGCGCAAGGTGGCAAAGCCTGCCTGCCACATGGCTTGGCAGGCGGCAAGGGTGTGGGGCCGCTCCCTGGAGCTGGTAAAGCCATGCAGGACGACGACCAAAGGACTTGACGCCGCTGTGGGGCGTTCCAGGATGCCCTGCAGGGGAATGTCGCCGTCCATGACAGTGACTTTCTCGGTGATTGCTTTCTGCATGTCTTTCTCTCGTCCCGGCTCCATGCTCAGCAGCCTTTCCCGTCGATACGGCAAGCGGGTCTGTTCTCCCGGTAAACGATGGGCAGGCCCTTTTCCTGCATCCAGCCCTCCCAGTCCAGGGTCACAGAGCCGTCCTCCCGCACGATGGCCGGGATGCCGACCGCACCGGCTTCCCTGGCGGGCGCAAAGGCCGGCAGGCTGTCCCGGAGCTTCAAAAAGGCCTTGAGGTTTCGCATATTCTCGTTGATGTCAATGTATTCGTAGGACACGCCGTGGGCGTCCAGGTTTTCCTTGTATTCCCGGCAATCCGGACACAGAGGACTTCCATAAATAGTTAACATAATCTTTTCTCCTTTTCAGTTTCCGCCGACTTTCCCAAGATGGAAAGCCGGCGGGATCAGATCGTTTAACAGCACGCAGCTTATGCTTCCTGTTAAATCAGATGCAGCAGCTTTGCAAGCCATGCGCCAAGCGCGCACGCTCCATAGCCCAGCGCGGCGCCCAGCAAGGCAGACAGGACCGTCTGATAGGGCCGCTTGCCCTTCTCGGTCGCTTTTTCCAGCTCGTCGAGCTTTTGGCCCTTGGAGAAGGCAACGATTTCCCGGTAGGTCTGGATGTCGTACTTTTTCTTCAGCTTTTCGACCTTCCAGGCCCAGACGATGGTCGTAACAAACAGAAGACCGCACGGCACCGCCGTATACCATTTGGTCCACAGAACAACCAGCGGCGCACATACCAGCATCCCCGCAAACAGCGCCGCTAAAATGTTGCTGCTGTGCTTGAACTCCTGCAGGTCATACTCGTTTACGATTTCTTTCATGGTTTCCAAATCCCCTTTCACAAGTTGATCCAGAGACACTTGAAACAAGCCGCTGAGCAGCAGAAGGCTGTGGATATCGGGGTAGCTCTTGCCGTTCTCCCAGTTGGAGACGGTCTGCCGGGTCACATAGACCTGTTCAGCCAGCTCTTCCTGAGAAAGCCCAAGCTCCGCCCGGTATTTTTTGATCTGTGCGTGCAGCTCCATTCTGACGCCCTCCTGTGGGTGGTGTTGTGTCTCTCGACCTGCCCGGAGTATAAGGGATTCTGCTGGATTTGTCTATCAAAGCGCCTTTCCATGGCCTGAAAACGGCGTGTCAAAGGGCTTTGACAGCCCAAAATCGCGGTTTAAACCTCAAAAAAGCTCTTGATCGTGCTGAGTTCTCCCCGGTTGACGGTGCAGAGGGCCAGGAACTCCCCGCTGGGGCCATAGACGCGGTACTCGCCGTCGGCCAGCTTACCCGTGCGTAGGCTCGCGCCGTTGCGGAGCTTTTTCTCACCCGCCTCGTTGATGGTACAGCGGGGCCGGTCGGCAAAGAGACTGTCTACCGGCAGCAGGAAGCGCTCCGGGTTCGGGTCGGCCAGAATCTCGTCCAGGCTGTGCGCCTGTTCGATGCCGTAGCGGCCCGCCCGGGTGCGCTGCAGAGCCGCCATGCAGCCCCCGCAGCCCAGGGCCGCGCCAATGTCGTGGCAGAGCGTGCGGATGTAAGTACCCTTGGAGCAATGAACGCGCAATTCATAATCCGTCTGTAGGGACGGCACCCTGCCGTCCGCGTCCCCTGAGGCCTGATGCCTGATGCCTGATGCCCCAAGCTCATGGATGACCACCGTCCTTGCCTCCCGCTCCACCTCCTGCCCCTTGCGGGCCAGGTTGTAGAGCTTTTGCCCGTTTACCTTCACGGCGGAGTACATGGGCGGGATCTGCTGGATCGGCCCCCGAAAGCGGGGGAGCACAGCCTCCAGCTGTTCTTGCGTTATGTCAACCTGATGTTCCTCCAGGACGCGCCCGGTGATATCCTGGGTGTCGGTGACGAGGCCGAGCCGGAGAGTGGCCTCATAGACCTTGTCGGCGTGCTCGAAGAAGGGCACGGCGCGGGTCGCCCGCCCCAAAAAGATGGGCAGGACGCCCGTAGCCATGGGGTCGAGCGTTCCGCCGTGGCCCACGCGTTTTTCATGAAAGACACCCCGCAGCTTGGCCGCCACATCCTGGGAGGTCCAGTCCGCGGGCTTGTCCACAATTAGGATTCCGTTTGGCATCAGAGCTTGATCTCCTCTCCGATCGCATGCAGGATCGCTTCCCGTGCAGCGGGAATGCCGCCGTCCACGGCGGCCCCGGCCGCGCCGGGGTGTCCGCCGCCGCCCAGCTTGGCGCAAATTGCGGCCGCGTTGTAGTTGGGGCCTGTGCGCAGAGAGATTTTGCCCTTGCCGCCCTCCACTTCCCGGAGCATGACGGCGATCTCAACCCCGTCGATGCTTCGGCCAAAGCCGGAAATGTCGTCGATGTCGTCCTCGGTCAATGCCAGACGCTCCATCAATTCAGCAGGAATGGCAGAGACCGCCACGCGGCCCTCGGCGAAGTATTCCATATGCTGTACCAGCCAGGCCTCCAGCGCCAGACGCGGGCGGCGCTTGACCTCAAAGAAGGCGCGGTTGATGGGGAAGACTTCTGCTCCGGCCTCCACGCAGGCGGCGGCGCAGCGGAAGGTGGCGGCGGTGACATTGGTGTAGCGGAAACAGCCCGTGTCGGTGGAGATCGCCACATAGAGTGCCTCTCCGATCTCCTTCGTGAGCTGGACGCCGAGCAGAGACAGCAGCTCTAAAATGAGCTCGCCGCATGCGGCCCTGCCCTCGTCGCTGTGGGTTTGGGCGGCGAAGCCGTCGTTGGTCCCGTGGTGATCCAGGGCCAGCTCCACGGCGGCGTCTTCCATGCCAAACGGCAGCAGGGAACGAGAGGCCACATCACAGGAGATGATGCAGGCTTCCTCCGATCCCCGGACGGCAGTCAAGCCCTCCAAATACGGCGCGAAGCGCGGCGTAAACTGGGGATTGGCATAGAGCCATGCCTGCTTGCCGATGGAACGAAGGCCTCGGCAGAGGGCGGCGCAGGAGCCCACGGTGTCGCCGTCGGGCCGACGGTGGGAGAGAATCAGGTAGTTGTCATGACTTTGCAGGAAGTCCGCGGCCTCCCGCAGAGAAATCTGCACGCTCACTGCTCTTCCCCGCCTTCCGCGTGATTTTCTGCGGGGGTCGGTATCCCCGATGACCCGGGCAGTTCAGATCCCCGTGCGTTCGGGGCGTCGAGGACGCCGCCCCCTACATCCTCTGATCCCTCGTCGTTGTCCTTTGGAATGTCCAGGGTGGAGAGGATGTCCATGATCCGTGCGCCATAGGTGATGGAGTTGTCCTCTGTCCACACCAGTTCCGGCGTGTGGCGCAGGCTCAGACGGTTCGCCAGCTCATGGCGCAGGAAGCCCCCTGCGGCCTTGAGCCCCTTCATGACCTCTTTGCTCTGCTCCTTGTCATAGATGGAAATGTAGACCTTGGCATAGCGGAGGTCGGATGTCGTGTCCACTCTGGTCACAGAGACCATCGTCTTCTGCACCCGGGGGTCCTTCACTGTCCGCAGCAGGTCAGATAATTCGCGCTGGATCTCTTCATTGATCCTGCCGATTCGATTGCTTGGCATTGTAATTCCTCCTTTATATGATTCTGGGCGGCCTCTGCCGCCCAGAATCATATCAGTCTCTGTACTGCTCCATCACGAAGCACTCGAAAATGTCGCCTTCCTTGAGGTCGTTGTACTTGGCCACGGACATGCCGCATTCGAAGTTCGCCTGGACCTCCTTGACGGAGTCCTTGAAGCGCTGCAGGCTGCCCAACTCGCCGGTGTAGATGACCACATTGTCGCGCAGGACGCGGACCTTGCAGTCGCGGGTGATCTTGCCGTCCTTGACATAACAGCCCGCGACGGTGCCGATGGCGCTGACCTTGTAGAGCACGCGGACCTCGGCGTGGCCGATGACGGCCTCGCGGTACTTGGGCGCCAACATGCCCTTCATAGCGGCTTCGATCTCCTCAAGGCACTCATAGATGACGGAATACAGGCGGACATCGACATTGGAGCGCTGGGCGGAGACGGCAGCGGCGGCGTCGGGCCGGACATTGAAGCCGACGATGATGGCGTTGGCCGTAGAGGCCAGCAGGATATCGGATTCGTTGATCGCGCCCACACCGGAGTGGATGACCCGGACGGCGACCTCGTCGTTGTTGAGCTTCATCAAGTTGGCCTTGACGGCCTCGGCGGAGCCCTGCACATCAGCCTTGACCAGAATGTTCAGCTCCTTCATCTCGCCCTTCTTCATCTGATCGAAGAGGTTTTCCAGGGTGACTTTGGACTGCTGCTTTGCCAGCTCGTCCTTGGCCTTCTGCTTGCGCTGCTCCACCAGCTGGCGGGCCATGCGCTCGTCGGAAACCGCCTCAAAGGTGTCGCCGGGCGCGGGCGCCTCGGCCAGGCCTGTGATCTCCACAGGGATGGAGGGACCGGCGTGCTTGATGGACTTGCCCTTGTCGTCGGTCATGACGCGGACATGGCCCTCGGCGGTACCGGCGATGATGATGTCGCCCTGGTGAAGCGTGCCGTTCTGGACCAGCAGGGTCGCAATGGGACCGCGGGTTTTGTCCAGACGGGCTTCAATGACAATGCCCTTGGCGGCGCGGTTCGGGTTGGCCTTGAGGTCCTGGAGCTCGGCGGTGAGGATGACGGTTTCCAGCAGTTCGTCGATGCCCATGCCCATCTTGGCGGAGATGCGGCAGACTTCTGTGTCGCCGCCCCACTCGGCGGGCACCAGATCGTGCTCCGTGAGCTGGGTCAAAACGCGGTCCGGATTCGCGCCCGGCTTATCCATTTTATTCACCGCCACAATGATGGGAATCTTGGCAGCCTTGGCGTGGTTGATGGCTTCAATGGTCTGGGGCATGATGCCGTCGTCGGCAGCCACCACCAGGATCGCCACATCGGTGCACATCGCGCCGCGGGCGCGCATGGAAGTAAAGGCCGCGTGGCCCGGGGTATCCAGGAAGGTGATGAGATTGTCATTGATCTTGACCGTATAAGCGCCAATGTGCTGGGTGATGCCGCCGGCTTCGCCCGCGACCACATTGGTCTTGCGGACAGCGTCCAGCAGGCTGGTCTTGCCGTGGTCGACATGG
Organism: Oscillospiraceae bacterium; assembly: GCA_017419715.1. Taxonomy (GTDB): domain Bacteria; phylum Bacillota; class Clostridia; order Oscillospirales; family Oscillospiraceae; genus JAFRPC01. The sequence goes on from JAFOKO010000084.1 coordinate 25,500, forward strand.
CCCATGACCACCACGACGGGAGGCCGGGTGACCAGCTCTTCCGCGGTATCCTGGTGATCGTCAAAGAGCTTATCCTCGATGGTCAGCACGACCTCGCGCTCTACCTTGCAGCCCAGCTCCGTGGCGACAAATTCAGCCGTATCAAAGTCGATGGTCTGGTTGACAGTGGCAAGCACGCCGTTCTTGATCAGGCACTTGATCACCTCGCCCGCCGTTTTCTTCATGCGGGAGGCCAGCTCGCCGACGGTGATCTCGTCGGGGATCTTGACGACCAGAGGCGTCTTCTTGACGACCTCCAGGCGCAGCCGGGTCATGCGCTTGCGCTCGTCCTCCTTGGACTTGGAGCCCTTTTGGAGCTGCTGCTGTTGCTTCTTATTCTTGCCGCCGATCTTCTGCTTGCCGCCGGAGCGGTTCTGATCTCGCTCGGAGATCAGCGTATCCACGCGGTCGTCGAAGCGATCTGCGTTGACCTGCACGGCGGAGGTGTCCACCACGCGGCGCTCCCGCTTGCGCTGGGGCTCTGCAGGGGCGGCAGACTGCTTGGCAGGCTGGGCAGCCTTCTTCTCCTCAAGCTTGGCAGGCTCCGCCGACGCGGCAGCCTTGCCCGAGGCCTTGGCTTCCTCTGTTTTTTTCTTGTTCTCCGCGTCCTTCTTTGCAGCCTCCTCGGCCTTGCGCTTTTCCTCTGCCTCCTTGGCGGCGAAGGCAGCGGCAAAAACCACCTCCACGGAATCGATCTGGTTGCGCTGGGTCAGAAGATCAAACACCAGGTTGAGTTGGTCTTCCTCCAAGGCCTGTGCTGTGCTCTTCGGCTTTTCAAAATATTGTTCCACAATGGCGGAAATGTCCTTAGCCTGCATGCCAAGGTCGGACGCCACTTCTCTGATCTTGTACTTTACAAAACTCATATAGCCACCTCCAAAACGATTGACAGTTGACGGTTGACAATTGACAATTTACGCAACTGTCAATTCTTCTTCCGCTTCGCCTTCACTCTGGCGACACGGCGCTCTAAATCATCCAAAAGCTCCCGGTCTGCAAGCCCCGGGGGCAGGGCCTTGACAAAGGCCAGGGCCATGGAAACATCGGCAAAGGCCGCCACGGAAACGCTCTGCTTTCCCAGGGCGGCGCCCAGGGTCTGCTTGTCATAGGGGATCTCCATGACGCGCTGGCGAGTTCCCTCCGCCATGCCGCGCATTTTCCGGGCCACAGCGCTTCCGGCGTCGCTGGCTAAGACGGTCAGGCGCGCACGCTTTTGCAGAAGCAGGGAGCCCACAGTCTCCTCGCCGGTTTGAAGCTTTCCTGCCTTGCGGGCCAGACCCAGCAGGCCGATCGCCTTATCATGTGTCTGTTCCATTTGCTCCCTCCATCTGTGCGGCAAGGCTGTCATATATTTCCGGGGGGATCTCCACGCCGAGGCTACGCCCCACAGCCTTGGAGCGAAGGGCCTTTTTCAGGCAGTCTGCATTGCGGCAGACATAAGCGCCCCGCCCCGGGGCTTTGCCCCGCAAATCCAGGCTTACCGCGCCCTCCGGCGAACGGACCACACGCACCAGCTCTGCCTTGGACTTCATCTCCCGGCAGCCAAGACACTGGCGCAAAGGTATATGCTTTGGCATGCTGTCCTCCCTAATAACGATATTACAAGTCGCCGCAAGGCGATCCTTTATGCTTCTTCCGTCTCCGTTTCCGTCTCTGGCTCTGTTTCCGGTTCCGCCTGGGACTTCGGTTTGATGTCGATCTTGTATCCGGTCAATCTTGCGGCCAGACGGGCGTTCTGGCCCTCTTTGCCGATGGCAAGAGAAAGCTGATCATCGGGGACGATGACGCGGCAGGCCTTTTCTCCCTCCACCATGGTCACGCTTACCACATCGGCAGGGGCAAGGGAAGCAGCCACGAACTTGGCGGGGTCCTCGTCCCAGACGACGATGTCCATCTTCTCGCCGTGGAGCTCGTCTACCACGGCGGCAACACGGGTGCCGCGGGGGCCGACACAGGTGCCGACGGGATCCAGGTTCTCGTCCACCGCACGAACGGCCAGCTTTGTGCGGGAACCGGCCTCCCGGGCGATGGATTTGATCTCCACCTCGCCGGAGGCGATCTCGGGGACATTCAGCTCAAACAGGCGCTTGACCAGGCCGGGGTGGGTCCTGGAGACAACGATCTGAGGCCCGCGGGTGCTGCGCCGGACTTCCACCACATAGATGCGGATCAGATCGCCCTCATGGTAGCGCTCGCCACGCACCTGCTCGCTGGTGGACAGCCAGGCCTCGGTGCGGTCGCTGCCCTGGCCGATGCGGACGGCGATGTCGCCGGAGTTGTTGTCCACGCGGGAGACGGTAGCCGTTAGGATCTCGTGCTCTTTGGAGGCAAATTTGTCGTAGATCATGCCGTGTTCCGCCTCGCGGATGCCCTGAATGATGACCTGCTTGGCAGTCTGGGCGGCGATGCGGCCGAAGGCTTGGGTCTGGATTTCTTCGTTCACCAGGTCGCCCAGCTCGCAATGGGGTTCAATGCGGCGGGCAACATCGAGCTGGATCTCGGTGGCGGGGGTCAAGACCTCGTCCACGACTTCCTTCTGGGCGTACATCTTGAGGGACTTTTCGGTGAGCTCCACAAAGACATTGTCCACATAACCGACCCGGTCTTTTTTGTAGGCGGCCAGCAGCGCCTGGGTGATGCGCTCGGTCATGTATTCCACGGGAATGCCTCTGTCCCGCTCCAACTGCCGCAGTGCGGCGAAGATTTCTGAACTGGTGTTCTGGTTCATAGTAAATACCTCCAGAGTTTAGGAAAAATCCACCCGCAGTCGCACCAATGCGACCTGGGATTTCTGAAATGTGATCGTTTCGCCGCCGTATTCCACGGTGACATCACCGTTGTCGTAACCCCGCAGCACGCAGGGGTATTCCCGGACGCCGTTTACAGGCCGGTAGAGCTTGACCAGCACCTCCGCGCCCAGAAACGCCGCAAAATCAGAGGGCCGCTTCAAGGGACGCTCCAGCCCTGCGGAGCAGACTTCAAAGCGATAGCTGCCCTCGATGGGGTCCTCCCGATCCAGGATGGGGTCCATTTCCAGGGAGATGGCCTCGCAGTCACTGATACTTACGCCGCCGACTTTGTCGATATACAGGCGTAGGAACCACGCCCCGCCCTCGCGGACATATTCCACATCCCAGAGGGAGCAGCCATGGGCCTCCACCACAGGCTGGGCAAAGGCCCAGACCCGATCCGCAACTTTCATATAGCCTCCATTGCATTCGACGATCTGTGCGCCGTTTTCCGCTTGTGAGGACAGCACTCTGCCGTCGCCGACACAAGCACGCAAAACGGACCTTACATATAGAAAGAGAGGCTTGACGGCCTCTCTAACATACTTCCTACCCTAATAACATTGCAATTATAGCACATCTAATATAGAATTGCAAGTCTTTTTTGAAAAACTGTTAAAAAGAGTTTTCATCACAAAAAGTGGATCGTGTTCGTTGCAATTTGAGGACCAGGTTGAAAGCAAACGCATGTTGCGTAATTCGTACCGGG